>JASHOY010000064.1 GCA_030038435.1 Acidobacteriaceae bacterium
GTCCCGCACGAGGGCCCGCTCATCGACGACGGCCTCGCGCTCGAAGTTTTTGTCGCGGGAGAAGGTGACCGCCTCCCGGACCCGTTGCGGCAGATTCATTTCCATGCTTTGACTCCGCACACGCTCCTGCGCGGCGCGAACAACGGCATCGGCCTGATTTCCATACTCGGCTGCGAGTTTCCGGTGGGCAGCCATGACCTCTCTGAGCGAGTGGATTCCTTTGTGGTCGCGCGTCGAATGCGCTGCGATTTCCGCGGCTTCCTTGCCGTTCCGGCCCGTTCGTTCCAGATAATCGCGTATCTGCTGGCTGCGCGGACTCGATGCGTCAAGGTACTCCTGTGTGTAGCCTTTGATTTCCGGGGCGCCGCTCCTGCCGACTGTGATGTCGTAGCCGAGCTGACGGATCCGGTACGTCAATTCAGACTGGTAAATCGCCGTGGCGAATTGCTGGGAGGCGAACAGGCTCTGCGGCTGCAGGGCACGATATTCGCCTGTCTCGCGCTGGGTCAGGTTGAAAATGACCGCATGGGTGTGGAGCTGCGGGGCTGCGTAGCCGTTCACGGGGCGCGCCGTGTCGTGCTCGAACTTGGCTGCGATGAACCTGCCCGTTGCCTCGGCGGGATGATTGCCCCCGATCCGGGCCATGGTGTACGACTCCAGGTGTTCGAGGGCGGTACGCACCGCCTCGCGGTGCGCCTCGCGGACGCGGTAATCACCGCCGACCAGAGCGGTCAGCGACACCGACTTCGGCGCGGAAAATGTTGCATCCCACCCCGCGCGGTGTTCCATCGTTTTGATTGTGTTGCCGTCGGCGTCCTTATATAGGTAGGAAGCGCGCTGCCGGACAAGCTGCTCTCCTGTCTGCGGGTGTTGGCCCTGGCTCAGGCGGGCGAAATCTTCGGCCGAAACGGTGCCGGCGAGTCCAAAGTTTTCCGCCATGCGGCCTTGCCACTCGCCGGCAATCTCCCCGCGCTGGGACCAATAGTTCTGTTCCTTCGCCGTGAATTCCTTCTGGTGGTAGCTCTGTGCCTGGCCTGCCGAGAGCGGCTTGGAGATAGTCAACATACGGTCTCACATCGTGGTCGTATCGAAGGAAAGCGATTCCTGCTGTTCCTTCCCGGCTTGTCGTGCGGGTCGCTTTGGAGACTTCTCCCGAACAATGGGCCGAACCACGTCGCGAAGGTCGCGCTTGAAGATTTTCTCCGCGACTTTTGGCAGTTCCACCTTCGGGAGACGGAACCGTGTTACGCAATTTTCGTATTTGAGGTAGCCATGCAGGTCGGGCAGACCCTCGATCTCCGAGGCCATCACCAGCGGTTCGATCTGGCGGTCGAGGGAGAAACTGCGCCCGCGCCGCGTTCCGTCGTAGCGGCTCTCCTTCAGGCGTTCGATCTCCACTTCGCCGATGGCTTCGCTGATCCACTTCGCCGATGGCGGGTCGGTCACCCGGAAGTACATTTTCGAGCTCGGCTGCGAAAGCATGGCGCTGGCTTCCTTGCCGTAATGGGCTTCGATCTGTGCCGGGCTCTGGAAGCCGAGCACAATCGGGTTCCCCCATTTGCGGCTCTGCGTTAGCGCCGTGTGCAGGACCGGCAGCTTATGCAGGTCGGCCAACTCGTCGATCACAAGCCAGGTTGGGTGATGGTGTGGCTCCGGCTCGTTCAGCAGACGCATGACGAGCCAATCGAACCAGACGGAGATGAGCGGCCGGAGCGGCTGCAGGTAACTCGGAAAGCTGGTGATGAAAATCCAGCCCTTCCGTTCCCGTTCCCACGCCCGGGCCGTCCACCTCGAGGTTGTCTTTTCGACGGGCGGGAGGTAGCGGAAAGCATTGGCCACCATGCCGAGCGCGCTGAGGACCCCGCTGCGCTGCGCCGGCGCGAAGGCATCGATCAGCTCCTGCATCTCCGTACCCTGGACCTTTTTTTCGATTACGCTGGGGTTGGACATCCACGCCACGAGTTGCGCCGGGCTGGGGCCGAATGTGCAGAGGTAAGCGAAAATCTTTCGGGGCGCGTCGATGAAAAACTGGTTGATGTCGTTCTCCGGGAACAGAGATGCAGCCATGGTTTCTGCTTCCGCCATGTCTTCGACCTCATCGACGGGCGACCAGTACGGGCAGCGGGTATCGATCGGATTGAGCACGATGTCGCCGCGTTTTTCGTCAAAGAACTGCTGGAGAAATCCCGCCGAAGAGTCGTATACGATGGCGTTGTCGCCGCGGGCCTTGACCTCCAAAAGGATTTGCCGGATGGCCGTGGATTTGCCGCTGCCGGTGTCACCGATCATGGCGAGATGCTTATTCTCGGCGAGTGCCGGGAGGCGGGCGACGGTGCCTTTCTTGTTCACCGCGAGGCCCAGCCCATGCGACTTGAACCGTTCTGTGAAAGCGCTTGGCTCCAGCATCTCCGGCCCGCGTAGGCGGCGTCCGTAGCGGAGCTTCTTGCGCCGTGCGATGTCCCATCCGAAGGTGAAAAACACGCCGATTGCGAGCAGAGCAAGTGACGCTTCAATCGGTTTCGAAAAAAGCTGAATCGGGCTTTGGCCGGTGTATACCCACCGGGCGAAATAAGCATGAAGGGCCTGGTTGCGGTAGATCCGCTCCGGCTCACGGTAGAGCCTGCGAGCGCCCTGACTGAGAGGCTGGGGAGAGAGCTCCAGCAGAATGGGTTCGCCGCGGGGCACGGCGGTTTTGCCCGGCTCCACATCGCCGGCGAGAGCGGGCCGGAGCTTCCCAGTCGCGTCGAGGACATAGAGTAGCTGGTACTTCCCGGTCGGCCGGATCGCGCAGGCCATCTCGGTCCGAAGGTAGTAGGGAAGGTAATACCGCTGGAGCGGCGTGAGGCGAAAATGAAAGCAGAGCCACATCAAAGAGCCGCAGAGAACCGCGCTTCCCAATATGGCTACCCACGTGTAGACCGGCCCATGCGGAGGCCAGACCGTTGACTCGTTGCGGCCCCATTTGTAGACGTTGGACACAGGATTATTCCTCCTCTGAACGGCGCCGGGCGAGCAGTTCACGCGCCTTCGTGTGTTTCGTCGCCTGGATCTGCTCGACGAGTTTGCGGAACTGTTCGGCGTCCATCTTCTGGCCCGACACCAGCGGCTGCAGCGTGTTCATCACCAGCAGTTCAAGGCCGACCAATTCGGTGAAGGCGTGTTCGGCAATCCGCTCCTCCGTCCCGACTCTGACGGCGCGGGAGAGAAGCTCGCGCGCCCATTCGCCGGGAGTCCGTCCCTCGGTCCACGCCAGTTTTCCCAGCGCCGCGTAGTCGGATTCGCAGAGCCGGACACCGATCTGACGGCTTCTCACATCGGGCCGCTGCGCCGATTCAGCCTGGGTCTCAATGACTGGTTTCGTCGCCATATTTCTTCTCCAAACGCGCGGGATCAAACGGTTGGCCACGGTAGCATTTGCTACCGCCAAGTTTCCAATCTATTCATTCCAAACGTGGTAGCATCCGCTACCACGCGTTAGCAAACGCTACCCTTTCAGGGGTGGAGTGTCGAAATAAACCCGGCGCGCAAGCGACGAACGGGATACTTGTGCCGGAACGTTAGCTGCGCGTGCGTGAATCATGGCTGACCTCTGGCGTCTTGGCGGCCTTGGCAGAGCCATTGACAGGCTCTGGAGCCGAGCCGTTCTGGCCGAGACGGCGGACACGGAGACTCGGTGCCACACGGGCGGCTTCGGGGGTTCGCAGGAAGTCCTGGAAGTCGCGGTCTTTGGAGAAGACATAGGCGAGTGCTTTGTCTACAACTTCATCGGCCGGCGCATGCAGGAATGCGGCGTACTGATCGACCAGTGCGGCGGTCGATTCTTCGAGCCGGATGGTGGCGTTGACATGGGTGGTCTGGATGATCTCAAGCAGCGGCATATTCATGCTCCTTTGGGGCGGTATTCGGGTGGTCTTCAATGGCCTGCACGTGGCGCTCGGCGGCCCAGAGAATCTCGACGGCGTAGGTCCGCGAAGCGGCGCTCGAAAGCTCGAACCGATGGCGGGATTCCAGCATCGTCAGAACGTCGCCGATGGGAGCGCCTTCGGCCAGCCAAAGGCAGGCCAAAGCAACGTCCAAAAGACGGCACGCGGTACCGGGGTTGTCGGCGTACCGCGTGGCGATTTCACGGGTCAGTTTGCCGGGGTCAGTGCCGGCCCGGAGGGTGGCGAGAATTCGGGCGATTTCGCTGTCCGAAACGTCGCATTTTGAGGTGGACTTCAGCATGGGACTGCCTCTGCGGCGGCGGGTTCTTCGGCCCGGAAGACATACTCCATCTGGAACCGTTGGGTCCGGCGGTCGTAGTCGTCCACGCGGAGCACTTCGCGGATCGCCCGGCGGCCTGGCTGCCGCTCGACATGGACAACGTAATCGACCCCGTCGGCGATCTCCGCCTCCACGTCCGCGTAGCTCAACTGCGGATGACTATGGACAACCAGGTTGGCGAAGCGCCGCAGGGCCTTCGCCGCAGAGTTGGCATGGATGGTCGCAAGCGAACCGGAGTGCCCGGTGTTGAGCGAGTCGAGCAGCGTCCGTGCCTCGGTGCCGCGAACTTCGCCGACGATGATGCGGTCGGGCCTACAGCGGAGTGCCGTTCTGAGGAGCTGCTCCATGGAGAGCGCCTTCTTGAAGGTATCGTTCTGGCACTCGAAGCCGACGATGTTCGGCTTATCGATCAGAAGCTCCGCGGTGTCCTCTATGGTCACAATTCGCTCGTCTTCGGAGATGTACTGGGCGAGCGCGTTCAGCAGGGTTGTCTTCCCGGTCCCTGTTCCTCCGCTGATGAGCAGGGTCCTGCCCGCGCGAACTTGGTCCCACAGGAAGTACGCGAGCGACTGTGTGAGCGTGCCGCGCGCGATCAGGTCATCGATCCTGAAACGGCGGCCGGTAAACTTGCGGATGGTGAGGCCGGGCCAGGGCTGGACCGCCGGAGGAATGTAGCCGCAAAGGCGGCTGCCTTCGGGGAGCCGGGCTTCTACCACAGGGTTGTCTTCGTCCAGGCGCTTGCCCAGGTTGTTGGCGATCACTTCGAGGCCGGTGCGCAGACTCGCGGAGTCGAAGGAAACTTCCGGTAGCCGCTGCATCTCGCCTTCGCGCTCGGCGTACCAGGTGCCGTTGGGATTGCCCATGATTTCGCTCACGTCGTGATCGAGCAAAAGTTCCTCGATGGGACGGAGAAACGGGCGCAGCAATTCGAAGCTCATCGCATCCTTTCGAGCAGTGGAAGCCCAGCGCGCGGCCAGGCTCCCACGAGCAGGAAGAGCGCTGCCTTACGCCGCCTCTTCCTCGGGATTGAATTCAACGTCTGAAACGTCTTCCTGACCGGCCTTTTCGGCGCGGTCAAGCCTCAGGATCGAAGAGACGCGCACTTCCCATACGCGCTCTTTACGCCCAGTCTTCTTGTCCGTGCGCTCGCGGCTACGAAGCTCGCCTTCAACAGCCAGGTGCGCGCCCTTCTTCAAGGTCTTCGCGTAATCGGCGAGCTTGCCCCAGACGATGCAGCGGTGCCACTCGGTGTGGCTGTTGTACTCGCCGGTTTTCTTGTCCTTGTACGAGCTTTTGGTGGCAAGAGAGAGGACGGTGAAGCTGGCGTTGTTCGCGGTGTGGGTGGTGGCGTCTTGCCCTAAGAACCCGATGATCGAAACGCGGTTCATATACATGATTGAGTCTCCTGAAGTGAATTCCCGGATTGGCCGGGTCACCCCTTGGCGAAGCCTGAGCGAGAGGCTCGGCTCCCAAGTGCCAAGCCGTGCATTCTGGAGCAGGGGCCCAAACTTGTTCTGGGAGAGGAGTCCGGAAAGCAGAGCGGCGACGTGCCGCCGGGCGCCGGAATAGGCCCGAAGCGTGTGACCGGACAAGCAAGGGAGAACCTGGGGAGACCAGAGCTTCATGGACCGCATTACCACAGGGTTTTCGGCTGACGCACGGCCCCGCGAATCAAAGAGGAACCGTCTCCTCGCTGCCCGGGCGCAAGAGAACCGGCACCGACGGTCATGCGGCCTGAGTCGCTTCGTCCCCGAACGGCGATAAAATCGAAGACCCGAAGCAGCAAATGGCCGTGTTTTGGAGATGCGTTGGGACATGAAGACTACCTCGTAATGCGAGGTGAATTCGATGATTCGAACGCTCGGCCAGGATGCGGCTTTATAGCAATTGACGCGGTTCCGGGGTATCATCGGACGTATGGCAGTAATCCATATCTCGGAAGCCGAAGCCTCTCGCGACCTGCCGGGTCTGCTGGCCCGCGTGCGCGCTGGCATGGAGATCGTGATCGAGAGCGACGCACATCCGGCGGCGGTCCTGCGCGCGGCGGAGCCGCTGCGCCGGTCCATCTCCGAGTGCATCGCACTGGCGAAGAAGCATGAAGAGGAAACCGGCGAGGCTCCGGTCCTCGATCCCGACTTCGCCGCCGACGTGGAAGAGATTATCCGCAATCGCAAGCCCTGGAACCCGCCAGCGTGGGACTGATCCTCGATTCCAGTGTCGTGATCGCTGCCGAGCGGCGAGGCCACACTGTCCTGCAAATCCTCGAACAGATTAAGGCCGCGCACGGAGAGATCGACATCGGTCTCTCGGTCGTGACCATCGCTGAGTTGATGCACGGCGCATACCGCGCAAAAGACGAGGCCCGCAAACGCCGGAGGCTGGCTTTCATCGACCGGCTGTGCGGCGATGTTCCAGTGCATCCGGTGACCGTCGAGATCGCCCGCAGAGTCGGGCGCATCGAGGGCGAACAGGCCGCCCAGGGAATCATGATCGCCTTCGAGGACCTGGCTATCGGGGTTACGGCCCTGCATCTCGGCTTCGATGTGGCGACCATCAATGTGCGCCACTTCCAGCGCATCCCTGGCCTCAAAGTTGTTTCGCCCTGACAGGATGGCTGGTGTCGGGAAGCATTTCCGCCGAGTTGGATTGAAAGACGTCATAACCTCTCACTCAAACGCCTGGTCGGCCCGGAAGTGGACGATGGTCAACCCGAGGGGATTGACAGCCAGTTCTCCGTTTTTCACCTTGTCCCGGAAGACATAGGTCACGCTGGCCGTCCACTGCTCCCGTCTGATCACGGATTGATCCGTGGGGTTGGTGAAGACCTTCTCGAACTCGATCAGGGCTGAATACGGGGGCTGTCTCAGATTGCCAAGGATGACGTTCTTCACTTCCACATCGACAAACGGGAGCGAAGTGTCCTTCGCGTAGTCCGCGATGATGTTGTTCTTTTGTTCCTGGTCGATCATGGCGCGCTGCAACTGGCCGTTGAGAAAGTAAAGGGCATTCGTCTGGTCCCGCTCGATGGTGAAACGGTCGCGGCTGAAATACAGCTCCGCCCAGCGCGTCAGGTAGTATCTGTTCTCCACTTCCTCGGGACGGTATTTGAAGTTGTGGTAGTCGATCGCCTGCGCCTGCCCGATGCCATTGACCCGCACGATGAGCGGATGCACACTGGCAAGGGCCATCTGGCTGCGATAGACCAGACCCGCGAGGACGAGGCAAACGACGGCGAGCACCAGGATCGTGAGCTTCAGGTAGGTGTTCATCACCAGCGGATCGCCGTACTGTTCCAGGTAGCGCTCGGCCGCACGTCTGATCTCAGGAGTTGGTTTCGCCATTGTCGCCATGTGATTCACCTCCGCGCTAGAACATTCGCAGAATGGCTGCTGTGAGAATTCCGCCCGCGCCGAACCCATGCCCGCCGATATGACCTGAGAAGAGTGAAGCGGTCATTGTGGGGATCTTCAGCAGAATGAAGCCGGCAACTAAACAGAGAATGAGCAGCCCCGGCATCAGGTAGATAAGTCTCGCCGGGCTGTTTATGTTGGCCGCTCCACTCGTGAGATAAGTGATCAGCAAGTGGCTCATGACGCTCAAGGTCGCGGCGGCAACTACCTTGTAGAACTCAAAGCCGGCGAACGCTTTCAACCATCCCCAAAAGAGAAACTCGGTCTTGCTGAAGACCATCCACGGGATGAACACCGGTCCTACCAAACCGATCACCGTCGCCCCGATTGCACCATAGGCGATGATGACTCCGATCAGGGCGGTAAGAATGGACAGGATGACCTGGACAGTCCATGTGCAGAGTAACGTGTATGGCTCCGTAAATGAGGGAGACATCGCGCCAACCTGACTTAGCGCTTTGTGAATGGTGTCCTGCACTTGTTGAGTCGCATCCGTGCCGATGTAGTCCACGATGCTGCTGGTGCCGCCACTGATGAAGCCTTTGAGTGAGTATCCGATGCCCGGAATCGTACCGTCGTAGAATTTCACGAAACAGTAGGCAAACGTGATGAGGAGAAAGAAGCTCACAAAGCGAGCGACATTGAAACCGGGACCACCCTGCGCTGAGGCCAGTGCTTCCTGGACGCCGAACCAGACCAGCATGATGGTTGCCATAGCCAGTAACATGTGCAGGCCCAGTGCATCGACCGAAGGTGCAGCCGTCGCAGTTAGGGTATCGCATCCGTTTTTGATAAGGACGAGGAGATCCATAGGAAACCTCCTTTATCAGTAGTGGAACGCCCACTCGGTTCCGGCGCTCGTCTCCTGAGGTGTAACGGCATCGAAATTCTGCTGATAATTTTCCCCGGTGACGAATAGCGATTTCAGGTTGTCTTGCTGCACCTTCTGACCCACCACCTGCTGCAGCACTGCCGCCTGAAGAATTTGGTTGGTTTCCTGCTGCGTGCGCAATTCGATCAGGAGCGCCTGGTTGATGCGCTGCAGTGTGGCCATTTCCGTGTGCTGCGCCGGATCGGAGGAATGGGAGGCGGCTTCAAGGGCGGCGATGTCAGTTTCCCGCTGGGCTGATTCGGCGCGAATGGAACCGATAGTTTGGAGGCTGCTCGCATCCACGGCATTGTCGAGATCGACACTTGCGCCCTGCGCCGCGATCACTTGCTGGCCTTCGGAGTTGAGCGAGCTGTACCCGGCGACTCTGCCTAGATCGTAGATGCTGGCCGATTGCGTCGCCGCCATCGCGCCATAGCCTGTGGAGGCAGCATCGACCCACGCTGCGGAATTGCCATAAGTATTCGCAGGGTGCATGAGCGCGAACCACTCTTGACGGCCCAGATTGCCGTAGGAGGTATAGAGTGCCTGCGGTAGCGAGGCCATGCGCATGGCGAGGTTGTAATTGGCAATCACGTTGCGCGTGGTCTGGAGCGTGGTCGTATAGAGCTGGTTTGCCTGGGCGATTTGTTGAACCGCGTGGGCCGACTGGGTCGGGTCAAAGACGATGCCGGAACCAAATTGGGCCTGTGCCGGCAACACTCCGAGCATCGCCGCCGCAAAGGCGGTCGTGAGTGAGAGTTTCATTTGTCTTCTCCGTTGCTACTTCTTTGCGCGTTCGGCCTGAAGGCGTTCCCAAGCCGCTTTCACCTGCTTGTCCTCAGTGCTGCATTTCGGACTCAGAGTAGGCGGTACTTTCAGAAACTCACCAGAGCAGTCTTTGCCGAACTGCTGGTTGAGCTGGTCGTACTGTTTCTGGAGATCCGCCACCTTTGCCTTGCGGCTATGACATCCGGTGAAGGCAAAGGCAAGAGCGAGTCCGAGTGCAACGCGCGCCGCCGTTCGGTGCATGTGGGTTCTCCTTCAAAACGACTGCGGTATAGTGTGGTTCTCATACGCAGGCAACAACAAATCCTGCGTGAAATAAATCTTGACGCGGTGGCCTTCGCGGACGGTGATCGTGGGCGGAATGTCGATGAAACGGTCCAGTACACTCATCGCGGACTCGGAGATGCTTGCGGATGCTCCGGTAGCGAATGCCTGCGTTCCGTTGGTCGAGATGATGCCGCCGCCTTCCTCGATCTGGCCGGCGCCTGCGATGACTCCGAGCGCAATCGAGGTTCCAAAGATTTTGAAGTAATGGTTGTTGACCTTGCCCTTTACGCCCCCAGCGCCGGACTGGTCAAGACCCTGGAACTGGTCGAGGTCTACGGAGTATCCGTCCGGCATAATCAGGCGGTGAAAGACCAGGGCCATTCGGCGCTGATGGCCTATTTCAGGTGAGCCAATTGCTTTGGCCTCGCCCAGTGCAACGGTTCCCGAAGGGATTAGCACATGCTGGCGGTCGTGCGAATAGACAGGGTTCGACACGAGCACTTTCACCGGTCCGGGTGCGTCCCCATTGAGCCGATTCATCAATACCGTGTCCAACGTCGTTCCCTCGTAGATCACATAAGGTTTGCCGGTTGCCGAGTCGATGTTGACTTCCGCATTGCGTTGATCTTCTGTCTGCTTGGCCGGTGCCGATGCAGTTGCTGGCGGATCGGCGGCCGCCTGCGGTCGAATCAGGCCGCCCGCAGACGGATTCTGAGCTGTCAGAGAAGAAACGGAACTCTGTTGTGGGCCGGTAGCGCCTGCGCTGTTGGCCAAGGCAGCAGAGGATGGTTTCTGTGAAGGCTCGACCGGCGCCTGTGTGTAGACAAGGTTAGATGCGAAACGGGAGTCGTAGGATAGCTCGCGGTCCCTGGCCGCGAGCTGCTGCGCTTCCTGCTGGGCAGGCGACAGTTGCTCCTGCGCATACACTGTGGGAGCCTGCGGGCAGAGCTGGCCCGGAACGCACGGGTTCGGCTCACCATTGGGGCCGTAGGCGGCAGCCGCGGCCTGCTGCGCGGGTGTCGCATTCGCGAGCACGGGATCGGTCCTTGATGGCGCGCCCGGCGCTTGCTGGGCGGCCTTCTGCTCGGCGGCGGCAACCTGGCTTTTGAGATCCTGCACATTGTTGTCCGTGGTGTCCTGAAGCGTAGGCTGCGGAGCCTGATGTCCGTTCGCGCCTTTCTGGCCGGAGCTCTTTTTGCCGGTCCCGCTGAA
>JASHOY010000065.1 GCA_030038435.1 Acidobacteriaceae bacterium
TCCCCGCATGTCGCGATGATATCCGCCATAAGATGCCAGCCCTGCGGAAAACAGCAGCACGCAAGATGCCAACCCATCGGCTCCTGGTTCCGGCTAAAATCCGGCGCTCGTGAAAGTACTCATGAGCTTGAGGGCTCTCCCATAATTGAATCTTCGCCAAGCAAGCTCACGGAAAATGTGATCCAAATCACAGAATCGAGGGGCAACGCTGACTGCCTCAAAAGAGGCAGATCGTGCCGGAAATGCGGCAACGGAACTGAACTCGCCTTGCGGTATACGCAGGCACAGCACGGCATAATTGCCGTAGTTGCAATCGGTTACCGGACATCCGTGATTGGCAGATAAGGTGCTTGACGAAGCGTGAAGCAAGGTGTCCCCATCCATTGCACGTCATTCACGGGCGGAGCACCGTAGAACCCGCGAGAGCGGAGCAACCTCAAAATCACCGTGGACTGGAGACGCCTTATGCGTAAGTTCTCGTTCGGGTTCCTTGCAGGAGTTGTTGTCATCCTGCTGGGTGCGCTTTTCTGGGTTCGGCTTGGTTTCGTCAATCCTCGGGCCGACATCCCAGAGGGTGCCCTGGAAAAGAACATCGCAATGCCATCACTCGACGCATCGGTGGACCGTCGCGCCCCGGACGTCAAGAATCCACTTCAGCCGACGGACGTCAATCTGGCAGCAGGGATGAAAATCTATCAGACGAATTGCGTCAGTTGCCACGGAGACATTCGGCGGCCAAGCGGCATGTTCGCGGAAGCGCTCTATCCACGCCCTCCCCAGTTCGTACAGGATGCGCCCGACATGCCGGAAAACCAGAACTTCTACATCATCGAGCACGGTGTCCGGGTCAGCGGGATGCCCGCATGGAAGCAAGTTCTCAACGATCAGCAGGTCTGGCAGGTCACGACGTTTTTGAGCCACATGAACAAGCTGCCACCGGATCTCTCCGCACAGTGGAAAGCAGTGGCTGGTGCTGGTGATTCGGGCTCAACTCGCAAATAATGAGATCGTGCCAGCCAAATGAAGCTATCGAGGTGGTCGATCTCAGGGAAGAGCCAGTCGAGACACTTGCTGCAAAGAAAGGCATTACCGCAAATAATGCCACTGTCCGGTTACACCGAGCGCGGCGCGCCCCGGCCGCCCGCCTTACACAGGTTTGCGGAGTCTGTGCGGAGCACAAATGTATCGATTGCACGTGCCGTCATTCTGGACTGTAAGAAGGAGCCGGATCGCGCGTCTGCTGCTATCGAAAGGGGAAAGAAATGAACCACAGCTCTTCACACAGTGCCAAGGCATCCGTTAAGGACCCGGTCTGCGGAATGACGGTTGATCCGATCCGCGCCGCCGACAAAGTGGAGCATGCGGGAAGGACATTCTATTTCTGCAGCCAATCGTGCGGGACAAAATTCCGGCAGAATCCGGCGCAGTATCTCCCCGCAGATGTTACAGACGTTACATCCGCAGAGTCGACACAATCTCCAGTGAGTGCGCCAGGCGAATACACCTGTCCCATGCACCCGGAGGTCCGCGAGGCGGGACCGGGCAGTTGCCCAAAGTGTGGGATGGCTATTGAGCCGGCGGAGATTCCAATGCCCTCTTCCCACACGGAATACACCTGTCCGATGCATTCGGAGATTGTGAGACCGGAGCCGGGAAGCTGCCCTATCTGCGGAATGGCCCTGGAGCCGCGAGAAGTCGCAGCGGAAACTGCGAACCCCGAGCTTGCCGATATGAAACGCCGTTTCTGGGTCAGCGTTGTGTTGTCCGCGCCCATGCTCGCGTTCATGGTTCTTCAGTTCCTGCCGGGATTGCCTATTACTCACTGGCTCTCCGCCCGCGTCTGGGCCTTTGTCGAGTTTGCGCTTGCGACGCCCGTCGTGTTCTGGTGTGCCGCGCCCTTCTTTGCGCGAGGCTGGCGGTCCGTTCGCACGCGCCACCTGAACATGTTCACGCTGATTGCGCTCGGCACGGGCGCCGCCTATGCGTACAGCGTGGTCGCCACTCTCTTCCCGCATCTGTTTCCCACTTCGATGCGTACAGATCATGGGCAGGTCGCAGTGTACTTTGAACCGGCAGCCGTAATTACCGCTCTGGTCCTGCTCGGACAGGTGCTGGAACTGCGCGCGCGCAGCCAGACCGGGAGCGCCATCCGCGCTTTGCTGGGTCTTGCTCCGAAGACGGCACGACGAATCGCAGCAGACGGAAGCGAAGAGGACATTCCACTCGATCAGGTAATCGTCGGAGACAGGCTGCGGGTACGCCCGGGCGAAAAGGTTCCGGTCGACGGGACCGTTCTCGATGGGCATAGTTCCGTAGATGAGTCGATGCTCAGCGGAGAACCGGTTCCCGTCGAAAAAAGTGCTGGCATAAAAGTCGCGGGCGGCACGGTAAATGGAACCGGCAGCTTCATCATGCAAGCCGAGCGCGTAGGTTCTGACACGTTGCTTTCGCAGATCGTCAAAATGGTCGGCCAGGCTCAGCGCAGCCGCGCTCCCATCCAGGGCGTCGCGGATCGGGTCGCGGCGATCTTCGTTCCTGCTGTTATCGCGGTCGCCGCGGTCACATTCCTTGTTTGGTTTTTTGTGGGGCCGGAGCCCCGGCTGGCGAATGCTTTGGTGAATGCCGTGGCCGTGCTGATTGTGGCTTGCCCCTGTGCTCTGGGACTGGCAACGCCCATGGCCGTCATGGTCGGCACGGGGCGCGGCGCCAGCGCCGGCGTGTTGATCCGGAATGCCGAGGCGCTGGAGGCGCTTGAAAAAGTAGACACGCTCATCGTGGACAAAACAGGAACGGTGACAGAAGGTAAGCCACATCTTACCTCGGTGATTCCGTCGCATGGCGCTGACGAAACAACGGTTCTCCAGCTTGCCGGCAGTCTTGAGCAGGCCAGCGAGCACCCTCTGGCCCATGCCATCGTGGAAGGTGCGAAGGAGCGCGGGATCGCAGTGCTTCCCGTAACGAAATTTCTCTCCGTCACGGGGAAGGGCGTCACGGGAGTCGTATCGGGACGGACCGTGGCCGCTGGCAATGCGGCTCTATTCGCGGATCTCTCCATCGAAATCCGCGATCTTGCTGAATCAGCCGATGCGCTGCGCCGGGAGGGACAGACGGTCCTGATGGTGGCAGTCGATGGCCGGGCATCGGGACTGGTCGGGGTTGCCGACCCGCTGAAATCAACCTCCTCGGAAGCCATTCGTGACCTCAGGAACGGTGGAATTCAGGTGCTGATGGTTACGGGAGATAACGCTGCGACTGCCGCTGCCGTTGCAGGCAGACTTGGGATCGAGTACAGAGCCGATGTCCTGCCCGAAGGGAAGGCCGAGGTTGTCCGCGAGATGCAGGACAAGGGCCATCTGGTCGCTATGGCCGGAGACGGTGTTAACGATGCTCCCGCGCTGGCCCAGGCTTCGGTGGGGATTGCGATGGGGACAGGCACCGATGTCGCCATTGAATCGGCGGGGATCACGCTCGTCAAGGGGGATCTGCAGGCAATTGCACGAGCGCGGCGGCTCAGCCGGTACACCATGCGAAATATCCGCCAGAACCTCTTTTTCGCTTTCATCTATAACGCTCTGGGGGTGCCCATCGCGGCAGGCGCGCTCTATCCGTTCTTCGGCATACTGCTCAGTCCGATCCTGGCCGCAGCAGCCATGAGCTTCAGCTCCGTCTCGGTCATCTCGAACTCGCTCCGGCTGCGCCATATCGCTCTTTGAGTCAGGGACGGTTGTGCGGTCGCATCGGTTATGGCCGCGGTTGCCGCTGTGATCGATGTAAAAGGAGCCCTCCGAAATGGAAAACTGCTGCAAGGACAAGCGCGCCCGCGCCAACCATAGCGAAGAGGAACTTGTGCGCCAGAAAAGAGAATGCGATCACGTGTGCAGCGATCAACAGTGCGACGGCAACTGTGAACGTTGTGGAGCGTGAACCTGCAGGAGTGTGCAGTTTCATGAAGGGCATCTCTTCGCGTTTGCTCGGATTATCTCGGGGGTGGAGTCATCGCCAAGGCGAACTGGAGGTCACCAAATCCCAGCTCGCCACTTTGAACGATACGGAACCCAGCGTTGGCCAGGATTGAGACGATCTCATCGATGCTGATATTGCCGTGGCGATGAAAGTGGGCGATGATGCCTTTATTCTGTGCAGACGAAGTTGCGAAATCGACGGCAAGCAGGCGTCCGCCAGGCTTTAGCACGCGATGTATTTCGGCGGCACATCTGTGGCGCAGCTTAGGGGGAAGATGATGGAGCATTACGGTACTCAGCACTGCGTCGAAGGCCCCATCGGTGAAAGGCAATGACTCGACAAGTCCAATCCTGAAATCGACCTGAGCTTTTGCTCTTTGCGCCTTCTTTACGGCGCGCGCGATCATCTCGGAGGAAGCGTCGATTCCAGATACGTTGCCCGTTGCTCCGACGTGCCTGCTGGCTGCAACGGCCAATGTCCCAGTGCCACACCCCACATCAAGCACCGATTCCCCCTCCTTCAGTTGTGCCAACCGGAGAGCTTGTTCCCGGAATGATCCTTCGCGGCCGAGTGTCAATAGCGAAAGCAAGAGATCGTATACCGCAGCCTTATGCAGTACGAGTCCGGACGTGCTCTCAGCCTGGTTCATTTCCGCTGTTTTCATTGATTCGTCCCCTTGAACCGCGCGGCGCCTGCCGAAATCTCAACCCCGTAACTTGGCCCTGCCGGTCGGTTGTATGAATATGGACACATGTCCGAATTCAAGGCCAAGCTTAATCGGTGGAAGCGGAAAGAGAAAGTGCAGGAGAAGCGAAGCTGTGCGATAGCGGACAATAAAGCTGATCTGTTCAGCAATTCCGGCCATACCCCGATTCAGCAAGCGGGATCGAGAGACCGCCGTGTCGTCAGAACCCAGAAGCAGCTCCGTGAGGCGCTTCACTCGCTGATTCGAGAAAAAGACTACGACTCCATCGTGGTGAAAGAAATCGTGGACCGGGCCGATGTCGGCCGGTCGGCCTTCTATACGCATTTCCGTGACAAAGACGATCTTCTTGTCAGCAGCATCCGAGACATGCTGGAGTCCGTCCCCTCCGATATCCCCGAGCGAGCAGCAAACTCATATCAGAATCTGCTCTGGTTCAGTCTACCGATCTTCGAGTATCACAATCGGCATCGCCAAGCGAGCACTCTCCACATCGGAGACCGGGGAAGAGCAATTCTTCACGACCATCTGAAGGGCGCGCTCTCGAATATGATTCGAGAACGGCTGGAGAAGCTTCGACGGCACCCTCGACGCGACAGCTCTCCGCTTCCAGTGAGTCTCCTCGTGGAGTACATCGCAACTACGTTCATTCTGGTTCTCGATTGGTGGCTTGGGAGCCGCAGCCGTCTATCGCCGAAGCAGGCCGATGACCTTTTCCGTTCGCTGGTGATCTCGACATTGGTCGAAGATGAAGCTTAGCCGCGCACCAAAGAGTCTCTACTGCTCCTGGCCAATTCAGTACGCCACCGGGTTTTTCATGAAGCCGACGATGCCACTCTCGTAGTCAAGAGATACATCGAATCGGCGAGAGCCGACAAATACAGACCCACTCCCCAAGGTGTTACTCAACGCCGCCGTTCGCGCGAGCACCCAGTATCTGGATATATTCCCATTCGGCAGCAAGCCGGCGGATCACAGTCAGGCCGCGATCATTCAGCAGAAATGTCGTTCCTGTTTCCTCACGCGTCGCCTGACGAATCACATGGGGGACCACAATAGTCTCTTCAGCAACGCTCGTATCCGTGATTGGTACATCTTGCGTTTCTGGCTGACTGCTCTGGCTCGTAAGGCAGGACGTTGGCGCGGATAATGCGACGTCGCCATAGACCAGGGTAATACGCGGAGCCTTCGGTTTGTGCAGGTTAAGAAGAGCGTCACCGGAGCCGTCTCTAAAACGAATCAGCTCGACGGATTCGCCTACTGGCTCGACGAAAATGTAGGGCTTTGACAGACCGGTCTCGACCACGGCGGCAAGCCTGATATGGTCGGGTTCCGTGACATCAAGAACGGTCAATCGAGCACCGTTCCTCTGCTCCAGATAGAGATAAGCATTACCGACTTTGTTGGAATACAGGACCAGATTCTGACTCGGACCTTCAGCCTGTTGCGGCAGCGCCGCGCGAGACACAATGATGGTGCCTGTCTTCGGCGTGCGTCGGGACGCTCCGGCCCACGACACCCCTATCGTCAACACGATGCTGAGAACCAACCCCGTTGCGATCTTCATGGTGCTTTCCTCTTCTGACCCGCTGCCAAACTGCAGGCCCCGTTCTGTCGTGATGTAGTAGCACGGGGTTTGCCACTCCACCAGGCTTCGTATGTCGCCTGCTATCTCGCCGTAGCGGTCGATTTAATTGGCGGATGAGAGTTCTGTCGATCTCCACCGGGCCCAACAGCTTCTGCCCGATATCCGGCATGCCTGCGCCCCGGTTGAAGCAACTTGTCACGCGTGGAGACTTGTGGGAAACCAATTCGTACTGAGCGGCCCTCCGATCCACCGTCAACGTCACGCCTGGGACAGTGGTCCGTGAGCAGCCCTGCCTTCTTCAAACTCACCCTTGTGTCCGACGTCACCTGAATTGTGAACACAATCACCATGCTGGCCTGTCTCGAAAGCGCCAATCAGTGCCTCAAATGAGCCAATGCAGTCGGGTTCTCTCACACCTGGTGCAGGTGCAATCCCATACAAAGGTTCATGGCTGGAGTTATTTATCCGATTTTTGAGAAATGGCAAACAAGATGCTCCTAAGGTGGCTCATGACGCAAGTGACTACACTGATCGCATTTCGACCGCGGGTAGAAGGCCGCCGACTCGGAGGGCCGGCTGAGCGGTGTTCAAGCCGTTGTGCGCAGGGAATGTCGCGGGCTGTACCGGGGGGAAATGACACCACGTATCCAGCCGACCATGATGCGGTGGATTGTCCAGCCTCCACCGTGCGGCCCGCACATCCTCCAATTCTTCCGGGTATCCAGATTTTGACCGCGCGGCGCTCTTTGCGCTGGACTCGATGCACGAACGGAGAGGATACAGAGGCGCGAGTGATATGGATCACAGACGGGTGGGTCAATTGATCGGAATCATAGAGACACAACGATGAAGCGATTCGCCCAATTCGTCGCTGGTATGCTCGTAGCTCTTACGGCGATGCCCGTGCTGGCTGTGGCGCCCTGCCACCAGGCACAGCACTTCATGAAGTGCTGCGGTCCGGCCTGCGCGATGATGGCGAAAACAACGGGTGCAAAGGTCGCCGGAAAGACAGCTCCGGAAATGACCAGGCCGGTCTGCTGCAGTTCATCGTCTCAGAGAGCCATACCGGTCGCTGAGCAAAGGACGACAGAGAGCCGCATCGATCTCGTGATACCGGATACCCAGGTTGCAGGTGTGCTCATCGTCGTCGCGGAACCACATGACTTGGTACCTCTGCACGAAGGTCCGCCCGTTCTTCGGCCGTCCCGGATTGCACTCTGCACTTTTCTGATCTAACCCCATCTTTCCTTCTCGTCAGGAATCCTCGAACTGTTGTTCTGAGGCTCCTCTCTCTGCTTGAGCCTTAAACGGGCTCACACAAGAACACTCACACGCTTTCTACCCGCACAGGCGGACAGCGAACAACCGCTTACGGAGGCTCTACTTATGTTTGCTGAAATCTGGACACGCTGTGAGAGGGTTATGCTCCTGCCGGTGATCGCCGTGACTCTGACTGGGTTTTCTATGAACGGACATGCAGCCCAGCAGCCCGCGGCACAGCAAGATCGCACTTCGGCGACTTCGCTGCGTTGGGAGATCCCGGCGCGCATGCGTCGCGCTGACCTCATCTCCAGCGATCACGGCGATCTTCTGATTGACCAGAACGGAGTGGAGTTTCGCAGCGGAAATGAGCGCAGTTGGCACTGGACGCTTCCGGAAATCCATACCCTCTTCATTACTCCGAACCGCCTGGTCCTCAGAACCTATACCAATCGCAGCCTGCACCGTCCGGGCCAACGCGAATACAGATTCGAGCTGACACAGCCACTGCCTCCGGCAGTGGCTGCGGGTCTTGCAGAAGCCCTTGCTCGGCCCTCTCAAAATGCGGACCCCGATCCGAACGCCGCGGCAATCGCCATCATTCCCGTTCGTCATCGTGCGTTCTCTTCGGGCACAAACGGCGTGTTGCGTTTCCGGCAGAACGGGATCGATTACATCACCGGCGCACGCGGAGACAGCCGGAGCTGGCGCTGGGCCGATCTGCAGACCTTGTCCGATCCTGACCCTTACCACTTGTTCATTTTTGGATACCGGGATACCTACACCTTCGATCTCAAAGCGCCTGTGTCCCGCAAGCTGCTCGACTGGGCAACGGATGAGATGTTCCAGCACAGCGAGTCTTCGGACGGGCCGGCAGTTGCCGCGCCTATGGATGCTGTGAACCGGGCGGCAGGAGTGCGCCATGAGTAGCAGCCGCAGAATATTGTTGCAGATTCTGGTTGGAACCATCGCCCTATGCGCGCCTGTTGCCGGGGCGCAGACAGGTCCCAGTAGCGCAGGGACCGTGAATGCGCCCGTAGCCGGCGCTTTAAGCACCGCGGCGCTCCCCGCGCCAGTCCCTGCTCCCTCCATCCAGGCAGACGGGGACGCGCTGACTGGGCAGGAAGTTACTGTGCAGCAGTTGGCGGACATCGCACTCGCGCGCAACCCTGCCATCAAGGGCGCCGCAGAGCGTTTCCAGGCCCAGCAGGCGCGAGTTCCCGAGGCCCGCTCGCTGCCAGATCCGATGGTTGCGGGCGGCTGGATGGGGAATATCACTCCCTTTAAGGTGATGGATGGGGATCCGTCAAGCTATCGGGGGCTCACCGTCAGCGAGGACTTTCCCTATCCTGGAAAGCTCGCACTGCGTGGAAAGATCGCTGATCGCCAAGCCGAGGCCGGCCGCTGGGAATACGAGCAGACGCAGCGCGAAGTCGTCGCGGAAGTCAAGTCCGCCTATTACGCATACTTCTTCGACACCGAGGCCATTCAAATCACGCAAAAGAACAAGGATCTGCTTCAGAAGCTGGAGAGCATCGCCGAAGCGCGCTACCGGGTGGGCAAGGGCATTCAGCAGGATGTGCTCCGGGCACAGATCGAAGTAGCTCGGATCGATCAGAAACTCATCGTGCTGCGTCAGGAGGAACACACGGCGCAAGCGCGTCTCAACACCCTGATATACCGCGATCCCGAAGCCCTGTTGCCGCCGCCGGCGCCTGTGAAACCGGCTGACTTCCAACTTTCTCTCGATCAACTCTATGCGATGGCCCACTCGAACGATCCCGGGCTTGCACGCGACCGGAGGATGATCGAGGGGAGCGAAGACAGCGTGAAGCTGGCGCAGAGAGCCTACGATCCGGACTTCAATGTCTCCTACAGCTACGAACAGCGCCCCGATATGCCGGATATGCACGGGGTCATGGTCGGAATCAATATCCCCGTCTTTTTCCATAGCAAGCAGCGCGAAGGGGTAATCGAGGCGAGTCACGATCTGAACGCATCGCGGCGCGAGTTCGACGATCGTCTGACGGAGGTCAACTTCGAGATCAAGCAACAGTATCTCGCGGCGACAGCTTCACGCGATCTCATGAACCTCTATTCAAAGGCCATCGTTCCACAGTCTTCTCTGGCGCTCGAATCCTCAATGGCCTCCTACGAAGTGGGCAAGGTCGATTTTCTCTCCATGCTCGATAACTTCGTGTACGTGCTGGACTACGAGGTTAGTTACTACCAGGAACTTAGCAACTATGAGACCGCGCTCGCTCGGATGGAACCGCTGGTCAACACCGATTTGACGGAATAGGGGAATAGGAAGGAATAGCCATGAAACTTGCATTGACAACACGCGCGCTGATCATCGGTATCGCTCTCGTGTTTGGCGGAATTCTGGTCGGAGGAGGCACGGCGTACTGGTATGCGATGCACAAAGCGGCCATCGGCGCCCGCCAGAATGCCGCACGGGCGGCCCGGCAGGCGTCCTCGCAATCCGGCAGCATGAACAATATGCCGGGAATGGACATGTCCGGCAAGCCGGAGAGGGCTTCCGGTTCGGATCAGTCCATGGGCAGCATGCCGGGGATGGATATGTCTGGAAGCTCGGACGCGGGGCAGTCCTCAACGCCTTCAACAGGGAGTTCTGGAGGGCAGATGGCGGACATGGATATGCAGGGTATGCAGAACATGGCGCCGGGTACGGTCATGCTCGATCCGGCTACGCAGCAAACGATCAATGTGACGTACGCGACCGTGCGCCGCGCTCACCTGGAGAGGACGATTCAAACGGTTGGGTTGCTGCAGATGGACGAGGAGAAGATTGCCAACGTCCACGTCAAAGTTGCCGGCTGGATCGAGAATGTCTTCCTCAACTATGCCGGGCAGCAGATCAAAAAAGGTCAGGCGCTCTTCACGCTGTACAGCCCCGATCTGGTGTCTACCGAGCAGGAATATCTGATTGCCCTGCGCGGCCAGCAGTACCTGTCGAAGACGCCTTATACAGACGTTTCATCGGAAGCGGATTCGCTGCTCGGCGCGACGCGGGACCGGTTGCATCTGTGGGACATCAGCGACAGTCAGATTCATAATCTGGAGGCGACTGGAAAGGCAGCGCGGACGATGACTCTTTACTCGCCCATCAGCGGCTTCGTCATGGCCCGCAACGCCTACGAGCAGGCCTATGTCACGCCGGGGACCGACCTCTACGATATCGCCGATCTTTCGACAATTTGGGTCTACGTGGACATCTTCGAATACGAAGCGCCTTATGTCCACGTCGGCCAGGCCGCGCAGATGGAACTAAGCTACTTTCCCGGCAGAACCTATCGCGGGAAGGTCACTTACGTTTACCCCACTCTCGATCCGAAGACCCGGACTATCAAGGTGCGTCTGGAGTTCGCAAATCCAAGCTATGAGCTTAAACCCAATATGTACGCCAACGTGCAGCTCAACGTGGACTACGGAACCCAGACCCTGGTGCCGAGCCAGGCGGTGTTGAACTCCGGGACGCGGCAAGTGGTATTCATCGCCAAAGGGGACGGCTATTTCGAGCCGCGCGATATCGAGATCGGCGATCAATTCAACGGGCAGACGGTGGTGCTTGCAGGGCTCAAACCCGGCGAGAAGATCGTCGCCTCAGGAAACTTCCTGATCGATTCCGAAAGCCGCCTGGGAGCCGCCATGCAGCAGATGATGGCCTCCATGCCCGGAATGGATATGGGCAAAGGCAAAAAGTAGGTACGCTATGAGAACAAGACATAACATCATCGGCATCTTCGCGCTGGTCGTGGCTCTCGCCGGTCTGGCCGGCGCCTGGTACCTCGTCAGCCATCGGCAGGCAAAGGTGTGCCCCTTCTCGGGGCGCTTGATTCACGCTCAGGCGCGAGCCGTGGTCCTCATCGGTGGACACAAGTACGAGACCTGCTGCGTCCGCTGCGCCATCATCGAAGCCCGCCAAACAGGCAAGCCGTTGCGCATCCTGAAGGTCGCGGATTTTGAAACCAGCAAGCTGATCGATCCTGCCAGCGCCTGGTTTGTTGAGAGCAGCGAGGTGAACCTCTGCATGCGCATGTCACCCGAGGCCGAGAGCCCCGGAAGGGAGAGTGTCTACCTGCGCGGATTCGATCGTTGCTCTCCCAGCGCGTTCGCATTTTCGGATGAACGGCAGGCGCGCGCCTTCATCGCGCAGCACGGCGGGGCGCTGAAACGTCTTGCTGACCTCGAACGCGAAGCCGCATTGGCTGCCGGAAAGGTGCAGAAGCCATGATTGAAAAGATCATCGAATGGAGCAGCAGAAACAAGTTTTTCATCTTTCTGGGCGTATTCTTTGCGATTGCCTGGGGCATCTGGGCGATGATGACTACCCCTCTCGATGCCATTCCAGACCTCTCGGACAGGCAGGTCATCGTCTTTTCCAAATGGCAGGGCCGCGATCCCCAACTGGTGGAAGACCAGGTCACCTATCCGATCGTGACCGCGCTAATTTCCGCGCCTCATGTCAAAGTCGTTCGCGGTTATTCGTTCTTCGGCCTCTCCTTTGTCTATGTCATCTTCGATGACCAGACAGACCTCTACTGGGACCGGTCGCGCGTTGTTGAGTATATGCAGGGCGTGCAGAGCAACCTGCCCGAAGGCGTCACGCCGACTCTCGGCCCGGACGCCACCGGTGTCGGCTGGGTCTACATGTATGCCCTGGTGGACAAGACAGGGCAGCATGACCTTGCCCAGTTGCGGACCTTTCAGGACTGGTATCTCCGCTACTGGCTGGAGGGTGTACCCGGCGTCTCCGAAGTGGCGAGCGTCGGCGGTTTCGTAAAGCAGTATCAGGTGGACATCAACCCGGACACGCTGCTTGCCTATCATCTTCCGCTCAACAAGGTGATTGCGGCTATCAGGCGAAGTAACAACGACGTGGGCGGACGCGTCGTGGAATATACAGGACGCGAATACATGGTGCGCGGACTCGGCTACATCCAGTCGGTGGCCGATCTCCAGAAGGTGGTCGTCGGCACCAACGGCGACGGCACCC
>JASHOY010000066.1 GCA_030038435.1 Acidobacteriaceae bacterium
GTTGTGTCTTGCTCTGGGGCCTGGAGTAATCGGTTCGTCCGTCCTCTCACTCGTCTCTCAGCGATCAGCGATCAGCGATCAGCCATCCAAGCTTCGGGGTCTCGTGAAATGCCCGCTCGTCCGTGGCTTGCCGGTTTGGCTGATAGCTGATAGCTGATAGCTATCCTGGGCAGACGGGGGAGAACATCTTTTTTTAACATACCGGAACGAAACCAGCAACAGCCGTGTTCGCTCTTTTCGTCTCAGCGCGGGGACCAAGATGCCTATCTCGCCGGGCGTTATCCTTTTATTAGGAAAAATGCGGCGGCGCGTTCCAATCCGCACTGACGCAACAACCAAACCAGAGGACCGGCGGCGGCGCCCAACAGATGCGGGCCGCGCTGGCCCAAATTCGACAGCAAAAAGCCGGCCCCGCCGCCCAGCAGCGCCCAGCTCGCCGAAGCCAACACGATCCATAACAACATCCACACCCCCGGGGAGTCGACGAAGCTCGTGGGCGAGGTCCAGTGCGTCAACAGCGCCCCCGGAACAGCGTCGAAGACCAAAAGCAAACAGCCGAGCGTCCCCGCGGCGATGACGCCGGCGAAAGCACCGGCGACGCCGCCGCAAAACACATCCGTCCCATTCCCGCCGCGCCGCCGCACCAGGAAGGCGCCGAGAAAAATGCCGACCCACCAGGTAGCGAGAATGAACCGTTTCAAGAAGTGGTTCTCCGCTCCGTTGGTGTAGATCCAGGGCGCTTGCGTCCAGGCGGCGTCCGTCGCTTGCCCCCAGCCGCGCGCGTACAGGTCGGCCGGCCCGGTCAGCAACAGACGCAGCAGCAGCGCCAACAGCGCGCCCACGAAAAATGGTTGCAACAGACGCCGCGCCAACGACTCCTGGGGCCGAGTGCAGTTGACCTGCACGCGCAGCGCCAGCTTTTGACCGGCGTTGGCAGTCAGATGCACCGTTCCCAAGTGCAAGCCGCCCGTGCCCATGAGCGTCGAATCCACCTCGAAGGCGAGCTGCGCCTGCTGCGGCCCACTGAGCGACGGCGTGGTCACGCGCAGCCAGGGTTTGTCGCTGTCGGCCTGGGCGTAGACCCATTTTTTGGCGTTGGTGCGCAGCGTGACGCGGGCTTGCATCACTTCCGGCTGCGTGCAGAAGAAGTGCAGCTCCTGCTCGGACAGCTGCAACGGCGGCGGCTTGGACAGGCCCATGCCCTCGAAGAACTGCTGCACGGCGGCAATGCCGCGCGTCGGCGGCCCGGACACCGGATAGGTCCAACCGTTGAGCTGGAACCAGTGGGCAATTTCGCCGTTTTCCAACAGCGGCGCCGCCTGCTTGGGATTGGCCCGCATGCGCTCGGCGATCTGCCGCGGACTGGACGCTCCCTGAAACGGTCCCTGGGCAAACGGGACGCTGACTACATCCATCCGAACCGCCACCTCGGCGATGCCGCCGTTGGTGATGACCGTCAATTTGCCGCTGTACGTCTGCGGTGCCGTCAAGCCGCGAGCATCGACGTGCAGCTCTAGCTGCTGCGACTTAGCCGTCTTGAGGTTGCACTCCGCCGCGTTGCCGTCTTGGGCGATCTTGAGCCACTGTCCGCCCTCGGTGATGGTGACTTTGCCTTGTAGCAGTCCCTTGCCCTGGTTGAGGATGGTCAGAGAAATGTGCCGCTGTTCGCCGGGGTGGATGCTGCTAAGCATCAAGCGGCGTGGATTCAAATCGAGGCGCGGGCCTTGGATCTGGCTGGCGGGCAGCAGGCTGAGGAACGTGTGCAGGGCGATGTCGGGGTCCGGCTGCGTTTGGTTCTCCTGGGCGAGGCGCGCCAGGTCGTGCCGGCCGATCTTGGCGAAATAGCGGCCAAACTCGCCGTTGTGCAGCAGGTTCCGCGCGTCTTCCCATTCGTACTGGCAGCCCTGCACGAGATCGTCGAACGTCTTGCAGCGCCGCCCCGAAGGGAAGATGAACTCTTGCAACATCCGCGACGACGACCCCGCTCCTGCCATGCGTTGGTCCAGAACGACGCCGTCGAAATAGCAGTATACCGCTTCGCGCGGGTTGGCTCGCTGACATCGCGGGCAGAATTGCACAGCTTGATGGTCCTTACAGCTTGTCGGAAGAAATGTGGGGCACGTTTCCAACGTGCCTGCAAAACCGGCACGTTGGAAACGTGCCCCACATTCTTTCCGGACGCTCTTATCCTCGGCCTTTTTGTTTTCTCTCCGCGGCCGCGCGGGCCTGGAAGCGCAACACAATATTGCCGAGCTGAACGCGGTCGCCGTCCTGCAGATCGCAGCTCTGGAGAACCGGTCGATCGTTCACCCGCGTCCATTCCGACGGCGCATTATTGTTTCGCAGCAGATAGCGCTGCCCCGCGCGCTGAATGATCGCGTGTTTCTTCTCGACCTTCATATCGCGGAACAGGGCGATGTCGGCATGTTCATCGCGGCCCAGCAGATTAGCGATTTTTTCCAGCGGATACTCGCGCCCTTCCTGCCAGCCGCGCAGCACCTTGACGGAGGCCGGCTGAAAAACGCTCTGCACCAGCGCCGACAGCGAGCCGATGCAGGCGCCCAAGATAATCAGACCGACCGCGCCCCACAACGAGGCATGTCCGCCGCTGGCGTTGGCCTCTTCCAAGGCCAATCCGAACAACATGCCGCCGACAAAGCCGCCGACCGCCCCGCCCAGCGTACCGTAGCTGAACTTGCCCAGCGACCGCGCGGCGATGCCTTCGCTGAAGCCGACCGCCACGCCGAGAAACATCCAGCCCAGACCGCGCGCGAACATCGCTCCGAACAAGTGCAGCACGGGACGCTCGCGGCTGGCGCCCATCCAGCCGACCAGCAGATAATTCACCCCTTCGCCGATGAGAATGCCGGCCGCGCCTCCGACCATGCCTAGGACGACGCCGTAAGCGGCAAGGCGCGCGAACCGCAGCAGCGAGCGATCGCGTATGGCCTCGACGCTGACAACGAAGTAACCGATAGACCCGCCGATCAGCGCTCCGCCGCCCAGCAATTGCCAGAACAACGAACTGAACCAAAAGCGATCGCTGTCGGGGACGTTCTTATCGCCGAAGACGCCGAACAGCATCCAGCCGAGCAACCCTCCTAGCGCCCCGAAGACGGCGTTGAAGTAGATACGGCTGAACAGCGCCATATGCGTTCCATCCTCATCCCCGACGATGCGCCAAAAGTCTCAGATATATGGTTTGTAATGAGGGAGGCGGGCGATTGCAACGGTTCTCACCGCAGCCGAATAAGGACCGTTGCCTCTTCCGAGATGTCGTCATCGCTTCATGCCTGATGCTGTTGCGGGAGGGCAGGAGACTCGCCTGCCGAAACCGACGGCTGAAGGAATTGCCGGGCCGCGGGCAGTTCAAAGAACAAGCGCATCAGTTTATCCAAACTCCGTTGTTGAATCTGCCAACCGTTTTCCCACCGCGATAGGGTTGCTTCCGCCACACTAAGACGCTCCGCCAACTCTTCTTGCGTTAGGCCGAGTTTCTTCCGGTTTTGACGAATCTCCTCCGGTGTCAGCAAACCG
>JASHOY010000067.1 GCA_030038435.1 Acidobacteriaceae bacterium
ATCCGTTTATAGCGCGCCATAAGGAGCATCGTTGGCTCTGGTAAAACTCGATTTGCGTGAAGTTACGACATTATCGGATACGTTCAATGTAGAACCAAATGTGGTCTAGTTTTGCATGTGGCCCCGCGCCATCAACCTTGGCTTGGGGATCCTGCAATATTCTAAGCAATTGGCGAAGCTGCTTGGCCGCGCTGACCGGCGAACAATGTTGATTTCTTGACTGCCAAGTGCCAGTTTTTGTTCGCGCTATTCCGCATTTCTTGAGTACTGGTGCTAGGGTGTTTCTAACGGCCGAAGATTTGTCGTAGTCAAGAGAGAAGCGAATAATAACCCGCCAATTTCCCGGCACCGCTTTGAGCTTTTGCGCCGCCATCTCGACCCCCTGTAGTGAAAACTCCTTTAGTCTAAACTCCAATCGCTGCCCGTATTGTTCAGGCTTTTTGGATGGGCGATAAATCGTACTCTTCGACACACCCAGCCCGTAGGATAAGATCTTTTGCATAGATTTTCCTGCGGACGGTTACGCCGCAGTCACTCTTTTTAGCCGCGCAAATGGCGCGAAAGGGTCAGCGATGCCGGTTAAGAATCATCCCGAGCTCACGACATGGAACGGCGCCGATTACGCGGCCGGATTCCGGGCGCGGCTGGCGGAGATCCCCGCTTCCGAAATCGCGCCGCACTCCTGGCAATGCGGGTGGGAAGATGCAGACACCGATCTCCGAGAGTCGGCCCGGCACAATCGAATTGTTACGGCGGGCAGGACCGACGACTACGGGGAGTCTTGGTTTACCCTTTTCGACGCCGGAGGCGATGCGCGCGTCAATGGCATCGAGTTCGACGAGAGCCGCACCGATCCCTGGAAAGAAGGCTGGATCAACGCCGACATCAACTTGGGCGCAGCCCGCTCGTGAATCGCTCCGGCCGTTACGCCGGTTGCCCGAGTTACGCAGCCACGGCCGCCATCTCGTGGAAGGTCGGCTTCAGAACCCGGAGTTCGATTCGTCCCTCACCATGCGCCTGATCGCAGTAGACTTGGCAGGTGCACTCCCAGACTGAGTTCTCGCTGGCCGGCAGGTTCCGGCGGCGGGCCGCCTGTAATGCACGCATGAGTTCGGGTGGCGCGGAGACGATCCCGCTGTTTGGTCCGGAAACTCCAATCGCGACCTCGAGCGGCGGGTCTAGGCTGTTCTTTCGGTTGCCGCCAACGAGGACCCTGACCACATCGGCCGACTCGAACAGTTCGATGTACGGCCGCACCGCGTCGCGCACTGTCGCCGCCAGGCCCGCCAGAGATCCTCGCGTGAACCGCGCGTCGAGATCGTAGTTGTGAACAAGTACTCCCGGCACAATCTGCTGAAATTCATTCACGGCTTGCCTCCCCGGATGACAGGGCCCTGAGTCCATAGTCCAGTTGGTCCGCCTCCGGAATCCGCAGCGATTGAGCCGACCGCCGCTGTTCGAGTGTCAGCCCGTTCATCCAACGGCGTATCGGCATCTCCCGGAGGAATTCGCCCGGGGTGAGGATCGCCTGCATGTCTTCGAGGATGTGAACCTCCGCCACGGTGCGCGTTGCTACGCTTTGCCCGTCCGAAGGACGCCTGTAGAGGTCGCCGAAGAGCTGCTCGGCCAGCGCCACTCCGAAGGTGTTGTGCAGAAGCGCGCGATGCCGCCAGTCGGCGATGTAGAGCTTCGACTGGTCGAGGAACTTGTGGATCGCGACATAATCCTCCGGCATTCCGCCGAACCGCCGCGCCGACGATTCGCTGTGAAACTGAACATTTCCCATATCGATCAATCTCCTGTGCGCAACAGCTTTTCCACTTCGTTGCGCGATTCGTGGTCGGAGAAGATTCTGAGCAGCTGCTCGCGCGCCTCCGCCATCTCGTGATAGCTCGGACGTGGAACCGAGAACCAGACCGTGTTCGGGCAGTCGCTGTAACCGCTGGCCCGTCCCGCGGCTCCGTCGTTATATTCGAGATGCGAACCGGACGGCGAATTCCAGCCAAGGGCATAGTCAACCAGCTCCCGGATGGCGTGCTTCACTTCATCCGAAATCTCTGCGTCTTCCATCAATTCGCAGTAGTCGTCGATCTCGGCCTCCTCCGACTCGCTGGCGGCGTTGATCCGCACTTCGATCGCGTCGCGCTCGGGGTCCCACAGCGATGGGAAGCTGTAGAGGATGAGGCCCAGGATCCTTTCCAGTTCCTGCTCGCTCCCGGTCTCGAAGGTCACTTCCTCCGTGCCGAAGTCCAGGTCATTGAGAACCCGTTCCTCGTCGAGCTGGTCGTTGACCGCCTCCCAGAAGATCTCCCGCGCAAGATCTTGAAGCGCTCCGCTCATCTCGTCGCCCTCAAGACCCTCGATCTGTTCCCGGTCCCATGTGAAAGCGATCGCATCGCCGCCGCAGTCGAGGTCGCTGCAGGAGCCTGTGCCGTCCATGCGAAACGTGAACTCGAAGTTTGCGTCGCCATCGCCCACGCAAGTCTTCAGCACGTGTTCAAGGACGGCGGTTGTCTCGATTGGTGTTTGGATATTCATAGGTCTCCATGTCTGGGGAGCAACACCTTCCGTCCGAAAGGCACGGTCAGATCGCGTGTCGCCAGCCACAGAAGCGGGAACTCCGGCTTCTTCTCCGGGAAGGTTCCCATCAGGTCGGTGAAGTAAACACCCACGTCGGGAGCGGCCTTTCGCAGTGCCTCGATCCCCGGCCGGAAGTCGGTTCCGCCTCCGCCCTTCGCGGTGTAGCCGCGAATCGGCATTCGGTGCGCCGAGACCTGCTGCACCTCGGCATCGCAATCGACCAGCACGACCTCGCAATCGGTCTGGACGATCAGGCCGTTGATCTCGGAAAGAAATGCCGAGAGCAACTGTTCGCTGATCGAGCCGGAGGTATCAATCGCCACCCCCGCCCGCCGTATTCCTGGGCGGCGGCTCGTCCCCGCCTCGATCCAGCAAGCTTCCTTGCCCAAGGCCAGGGTTCGCCGGCTCGGCCTGCTCCAGCTTGTCTCGGTGAGAGGCATCAGGCGCGCGATGAGGAAAT
>JASHOY010000068.1 GCA_030038435.1 Acidobacteriaceae bacterium
AGCACCACCACCCTCTCTTCTCCCCCGTGCACTTCATGCTTGATTGTGTGGGCCTTGTACGACTGATCTTCAATCGTCGCGTGCGTCGTGTGACTGCCGTTATTGCGCAGATGCACCCGGAGGTTGCCCGTAGCTCTTCCGGCTCGTGCCTCGTACTCGAGATGGACCTGCAGCGGATGCGCAGACTGGCTGCCGCGGTAGGAGCGGTAAAATCCATTCGGCCCATGGATATCGATCGCGTACTTCGCATCCGCGAAGAGCGCCAGCGGAAACTTCTGCGTCACCGTATCTCCCGCGCGAACGGCCCAGGTGGCCGCGCGCATGCCATCGAACTCTCCTTCAGTACCCGGCTTCAGATTGCGCAAATAGACGTTGAAAGGCGCGCCCGCTGCATCGCTTCCATACAGCGCGTGTCCAGCGGTCATTCGCAGCTCGAACGCCGTGCTGTCTTCGCTCAGCGTGCCTTCCGCGTAAAGTTCATAGGGGAGGGCGCATGCGGAGCGAGTTCCCTGTTCCTGGTGCGGCACCAGCAAGGAATCCGATCGCGAACCGTTCATCCGAGCGATGTCCGCGGCATCAAGCGGCTTGTAGTTGGAAGGGATCTCTTTATAACGGGCCTTCTGAATGCCGACGACGAACTTGTCGCGATTGAGGAAGTCCAGCTCCGGCTCATTTGGATTATAGGGACGAAAGACCGAAGTCAGATTGCCGGAGATGGCGCGCCGCCATGCGCTGATGTTCTCCTCGCGTACAGTTTTGCCGAACTTGTGCTGAACAAATTGCTCGAGGAGCATCAACGTGGAGGTGTGGTCGAAGAGCTGTGAATTCACCCAGCCGCCGCGGCTCCAGGGCGAGGCAATGATCATCGGCACGCGGAAGCCCATGCCGATAGGGCCGGTGCGCGCTTCGCGCTCAGAAACGCCCTGAACCAGTTCGTCTTCCTTGTACGTGTATTCGAGGCCCGTGTCGATGCCGGCCGATGCCCCGCCGGTCCACGAGCGCTTCGGGTCCGCCGCGACAAACGATGGCGCGTGATCGAAGTAGCCGTCGTTCTCGTCGTAGGTGAGGATGAAGATCGTTTTTTTCCATACCTCGGGGTTTTTTGTCAGGATATCCATTGCCTCCGAGACATACCATGCGCCGTACCACGGCGACACAGGATGGTCGGAGAAGTTCTCCGGAGCGGTGAGCCAGCAAATGGTCGGGAGCTTCCCATCCTCGACATCCTTCCGGAACTGGTAAAAAACGTCTCCTTTGGGCACATTCATCGAGAGCTGCTGGTCGTTGTCGGTAAAGGGGAGGGACTCGAGCGTGTGATAGTCGGGATCGCCGGCATTGGTGACAAAAGCCGCGTGGTAGAGCGCTTTCTGCTGCTCAGTAAGCCGGCTATAGCGCGCTTCGCCACTGTTTTCGAGAGCCGCTCTACATTCGGCAATACGCTTTTGCGCATATGCCATGCGCGACTTCAGATCGGTGGCCTTGTCTGGATCGGTGGCTTGCGAGATCTCGTCCTCAAACTCGGCCAGTTCTTTGGTATATCGGGCGATCTGTTGTTGTTGCTCCTTCACATAGCCGGGATACGCCTCGATATTGTACGCGGCGAAGAATTCCAGCAAGTTACAGCCGAAGTTCCCCAGCCATTCGTCCTTTTCGTCGGGCAGCCCCGAGTTCATTACGTCGTTTTGGTAAAACTTCCAGGCGATGCCCGCTTCCTGCAGCCGCTCGGGATACGTCTTCCAAACCATCCCGCCTCGCAGATACTGATCGTTGCGCATGAAGACTCTGGAATCGGTGCTCTGTTTGTTGCGGACTGTTCCTGTCCAGAACGAACTGCGGTTCGGTGTGGTGCTGGTCATGACGCTGCAATAATTCTGATCGCAGATGGTAAAAGCATCCGCAAGCGCGTAGTAGAAAGGCAGGTCCTCGCGCGTGTAGTGCCCCATGGTCATGGGCACGTTCTTGTACTCGGGATTCGCGGAGCGCTTGGCGTCGAGCCAGTTGTTGTGCCGGCCCTCGTTCCACGCGTCCACCTGACTGTTGCGCGAATGCGGAATCGAGCCCATCCATGTGATGCGGGTATCGCGCATGTCGAGCCGCCAGGGAGCATAGGACACCCCGGCCTTGTCCGTCTGTATAAATACTGAATTGCCATTGGGCTGGCGAATCGCGCGCGGATCGTTGAAGCCGCGCACGCCTCGCAGCATGCCCAGCGCGTGGTCGAAGGAGCGGTTCTCCTGCATCAGAATGACGATGTGCTCGGCATCACGCCACGTCGATCCCGGCTCCGGCGCAATGGCATACGCGCGTCGAATTGAATCGGGAACGAAACCGGAGACCCCGGCGGCGCCCGACAAAAGAGCGGCAAGTTTCAGAAAGTCGCGTCTGGTCTGCATAGTTCACCCTTTTATGTGGCTGTGCTGTCCGCACTGGATTGACAAACCGCTTCAGATGATCCGGAGAGTGCGCCCTCTGGCGAGTCAATATCTGTCCCGCGGCGGCAAAGGTGTTCCTGATCGCGAAAGTAGGAGCAGTAGCTACACAAAACCTGAGATGGGAACCTCTACTCTTAACGGGCATTGCGGGTTGAATCAGTTCATCGAATTCGCGTCCGGCGGGAGCCATGCCTGCCGCTATTATCTCAGCCATCGCCTGTTGTGTGGTCTTGGCGATGCCAAAAGCGGCAGCGAGGCATTGACCTCGTCCTGATCGACGGACATGTCTGCAAACTCCGGAAACGGATCGCGCTTCTGACTGGCGCCCGAAGTCCAATGCTCAAAAACCGGGATGGCCACGGGATCTGCGACAATCCCTGAAGAGAGGCGTAACAAGCAATGAGGGGAAGGGTGCGGAGTGCTGTGGGTTTGATGGCCGGAGTTCTGGCCATACCGGCGATGGGGCAGGCGAAGGCAGAAATCGCAAGTGCGCTGTCCGCTGCGCCGAAGGCAATAGCCGCCGGCGCGGCTGTTGTGCGCATGGATGGGCGTGGGCGTATGACGGAGTTGCGCACCGGGGAAAATGGATGGACATGCATTCCGCCAGAGGACCCAGCGGACGTTGGGAATAAGAACTTCCCAGCGTGCTTCAACAAATATGGACTGGAGTGGCTGGAAGATTTCTACGCCGGACGCAAGCCCAACCCGAATCACGTGGGTTATTCGTACATGCTGCGAGGCGGCTGGTCGTGGAGTAACACGGACCCTGCGGCGAGAAAACTACCTTCGGGGCAGAAGGACTACATTCATATTCCACCGCACATCATGATCCTAGACGCAAGGGCTGCGGAAATTTCCGGTTTCCCCTCCGGGCAGGCCGATCCGGATACCAACAAGCCGTTTGTTATGTTCGGGAGCACGGCATTTGCAATCTTGATTATTCCTGTGGAGTAAAGCAAATCCAGCTTGCGGCGAGGTCGGCTTATCAGAAGACGCTGGTCAGCCGTGCAGGCCACAGAGCAATCGTGAGCACATGAATGCCGCGCGAGAATGATGAATCGGGCAAGCAGCTATTCGGGTCAGAACGCCGGCGCCACGACCCTGGACCTGACCGCAGGGGCAAGAGTTATTGTTCCGCACCCTATCCAGAGGAAGCCAGCGGCGCAAATCCAAGCCATTTCCGGGTCACCGATAGCCGGCGCAATGTAACACTCTCGCTGAAGGGAAGCAGCAGCAGGGTTATCCCGAACATGGGGACATCAGCCGGAAGTGCGAATACAAGATCGGCAAAATGTCTTGTTTCACGAGAGAATGCGTCTGGCAAACTGTCGAGAAATGTTGCTCTTGGGTAAGATCGACAAGAGAAGACAGAACATGGTGGGGGCTTTCTTCGGTTCCAGGATTTCATCCCCCAATCCGCTTTCTTGCGGCGGGCCTGATCTCAAAGCGGACCCTTTCACGCTGGCCAATTCATCGCAGTTGCTCGCCATAACCCCTCTGGCAATCACGCCAACAGAGCTTGTTCTCGGATTGTCGAGAAGAATCCAGTCAAGCAACGGCGTCGACTGTTTGAGGGGGCGTACTGCAGGTCTGATTTTGCGTTGAACACTCCCGCACTTTCCCGCCACAGGAGACATTGGCCGATTTCGGCGTTATTTGAACTCACCGTTGAACGTCGATCCTCCTTATTATGCTGTTCGGAGCCGGAAGTCTAGCGGTACCCCGTCACAAGGAATGAGCGCTGGCCGAAAGCCCGGCTTCCGGCAGATGGCAGCTTTTCCTGGCGTTGCACAACATTAAAAGCGGTACAATGCGCGAAGAGCACACTCCATGAAAAGTTCTCTCACAGTAGTTGAACCCGATGCTCGGAATAAGCATGACCAATTCACATCGCAAACTCCTCGTTGGGCATTTCTTGTCGCGACAGCCCTGCACGCCGGGTGGGTTAAAGCAGCGCCGGGAACGTGTGGTGCGGCCATCGGGATATTTCTTTGGCTTGCAGCAGTAAAATCCGTATTGCCAAGCTGGCAGATTCCAACCGCAATCGGAGCCGCGCTGTTGGTGACTGCCATTGGAATTCCTGCATCCAGTCTCGTGGCGCGTGCGGCCGGGGAAGACGATCCGTTCTACGTCATTGTTGACGAGGTTGCGGGGCAATTGTTCACATTGATTGGCTGTCCCATCAATTGGTCAGCTGTGGTTGTGGGCTTCGTCCTCTTCCGGATATTTGACATCGCGAAGCCTTTTCCCTTGCGCCGCCTGGAACGCTTGCGAGAAGGGTATGGAATCGTGATGGACGACGTCGGAGCGGGTTTGTATGCACTGGCTGTCTTGCAGGCGCTGATCTACTTCGGTATATTGCGGTGACACGTGGCCAGCGTGATGCCTCGGCACCCAGGATAGCTTCATCCGTTCCTTGCAGAACGTGATTGGAGGGCCCACCGCAGAGCAATAACCCAGCCCACAACCGTCCATCCAAGGGAGAAATTCAAAAGCAGGATGGCTGGCTGCTTCGGGTGCCGATAGCGAGCGGCTGCGATTGTGGGCAGGAAGTATAAAAGACCCACAGCGACACGCGCGAAATACCAGAATGCCGTCAATCCTAAGTCACGCATCATTCAGTTCTGCGCCGCTAACATTTAGTGAGGGCCGTCCTCAGAATCATGCAGATCTCATCGGACCGCGATACCTAGTGAATTGCGCGCCTCTCTTCGTGTTGTCCAAGCCGAACACTTACAACCTTTGACACTCCGGGATCCTGCATCGTCACGCCATAAATCAGATCGCCAGCCTGCATCATTCGTTTCGAGTGCGTGACTACCATGAATTGAATTCCCCTTCCCAGCGAACGGAGGAAGTCTGCAAAGCGGCCCACATTCGTTTCGTCGAGCGGCGCATCGACCTCATCGAGAATGCAAAACGGGCTGGGCCGAAACTGAAAAATTGCCACCAGCAGAGCCAGGGCGGTAAGGGCCTTTTCGCCGCCCGAAAGCAGAAGAACATTTTGGAGTTTTTTCCCGGGAGGCGACGCGATGATCTCCAGGCCGCTTTCCGCCTGATTCTCGGTGTCTGTAATCTGAAGCGCGGCATTTCCACCGTTGAACAACTCTGCAAAAACCACAGCAAAGTTCTCGTTGACCCTAGCGAGCGCCTCCTGGAACCTTACGCGGGAGATTTGTTCGATTTCCCGGATTGTTTCCTGCGTATTTTCAATCGACTCGATCAGATCCTTACGTTGCACTTCGAGAAAACTGTGACGCTGGGCGGTTTCCTTATATTCGTCCAGGGCCATCATGTTCACCGGGCCCATTTGCTCGATCCGCTCGCGCAACGCGCGGCAAGCCTCTTCTTCCGCAGCCAATTCGTCGCCGGCAAGCCTCGTCAGTTCTCCGTCACCGCGCAATGCAGCCGCAGCTACGTTCACCTCATTCAGGCAGCTAGCTTCCACGTGTTCAAGATCGGCGCACAGCTTGGCCATACTGCTCGAAAGCATCCCGCGTTCATCGCGCAACTGTTCTAATTCGGCGCGTCCCGATTTCAGTTGCATCTCTAGCGCAGCAAGTTGCTCGCGTACAGAATGAGCCTCCGCGGTCACTTTCTGGGCCTCATCGAGTGCCACGCTGCGCGATATGGCCAATTCCTTATCTCGCGTCTGTAGCGCCGCATTCTCGTCGGTGCGCTGCGCGCGCTCAGTTTCCACCGCAATTTGCTGTTGCGCTAAGGTTGCCACGCGGCGCTCTAAGTCTGCGTACTGGCGGTCAATGCGCTGGAATGCCGCTTCCGCGCCCCGTCGTCTTTCTTCCAAAGTCGCCAGCCTGATCGTCGCATGTGCAGCTTCCTCCTGCAGAAGTTCACGTTTCTCACGCAGCGAGCCCATCTGGTTCTGCCTTCCCTCAAGAATGGCTTCCGCCGTTGAATGTTCGACCTCCAAGCGAACTGCCTCTTCCTGTTTCTGTTCAATCAGAGCGCGCTTGGAGATTCGTGCCTCCTCGTTGCGCGCGGCCTGTATGGACCATTCCTGCAAGCGGCGTTCGATGCGCTGTACCTCAGATTCCAGCTGCTTTAGGGCGGCGCCAAAATCCGCAGCTTCATCTTCGGCGAGGCGGCGCTCTTCGCTGCTCGCATCCAACCGCAGCGCCAATTCCTCGATGCATCGCGTTACCGAGGCGGCCTCTGCATCCGTCTGGACCAAGTCCGCCTCCAGATTGGCGACGGCGGCATCCGCGGTTCGCAATTCGCGCTTCAAGGCCAGGGGCCCCTGTTTTGCCGGTTTGCCGCCGGTCACCGTGGCACAGTGGAAGCATTCGCCATCGGGCGTGAGGAAATAGGCGTAGCTGTACTCGCTCGCGAGTTGCTGCGCAATAGCAGAGCTTTTCGTCAGGTATCCGTGTCTCAGTTTGGGGAGAAGCGCCTCCAACGAATGCCCAAAACCATTGAGAGCACGGATGGCAGTACTAAGCGGAACAATGCCCGGCGCGCTGATCCCTTCAATTCGGTCGTCGAAAAGCTGGCGCTGTTCGGAATCGTGAACCAAGAATGTGGCGCGGCCGTCGACATCGGATTTCAGTAGACGAACGCCTTTCTCGGCAGCATCCCAGCTCTCAACCACTATGTAATTCAGTTCTTCGCGAAGAAACTCATCGACCACGTTTTCATGCTCTCCGCTGACTTCCAGAAAATCAGCCAGCGTGCCGACAGCTAAGCCCTTCTCTAAGGCGCCAGGCTGGAGCAACCTTCTCACAGTATCTGTTGAATAGCTGTGGCTATGAAGCAACGATTCAAGTGAGTTGCGCCTTCCTGTAGCAGCCGCGTGTGCACTACGGAGTTCGTTTGCTCGAGCTCTGAGCACGCTCTCTTCGTGGCGCCGCGCCTGCTGGTCAGTGCGCACGTCTGCCATCTCGCTCTCAAGCCAGTGCACGGTCTCCGTGACGCGGCCAAGGCGCTGCTTCATTTGCTCGTGTTGGTCCTTAAGATTCATCGACTCTGCGCCGGCGTGATCCATTTCGTCCGCGAGCCTCGCTGCTTCATTTTCGAGAAGCACCAGGCTCCCCTGGGCCTGCGCCGTGCTATTGCGAGCGTTACCCGAAAGGGAAAGCAGGTGCATTACATCACGGCGGCCGGCCTCGAGATCCCGCTCCGCGCCGAAGACCTCTTCCGCAATGCTGCGCGCCTCCTGCTGCTTCGCTTCCACGATTTGGCGAAAGGCCCCCGCCTCGTTTGCCGCCGTTTCCAGGAATCTGTTCTGTTCGGAGCGTTCATCGGTAATGCCAGCCAGCTGATCTCCTGTCTGTTCGAGTTCTGCGGCAATCGTAATAAGCCGCGCTTCCAGTTCAGTCAGGCGTTCGGAATTGGCTCGCTGGCGAGCGGCGGCGCGTTCCAAATCGAGAGTTGCCTCATTGGCCGCGTTCTGCGCCTCCTGGCACGCCCGATCAAACTCGTAACCGCGCTCCGTCAGAGCATGCTGGCTCGACTCCAGCCGTGCGGTTTCGGCGGCACCGGCATCAATGCGTTCAGTCAGCCGGGTGATCGCCAGCTCAAGCCGCGAATGTTCGGCATCCATAAGGGTCAAGCGGCTTGCCAGGACAACGCGGGAGCGTGCTCGCAGCTCATCGCGTACCGCGGCAAATCGTTCCGCCTTGGCTGCTTGCCGTTTCAGGCTGCTCATCTGCCGGGTGATCTCTTCAAAGATGTCATCCACCCGAGCGAGATTCTGCTTGGCGCTTTCAAGGCGCAATTCCGCCAGCCGCTTCTTCGTCTTGTAGCGTGTGACGCCGGCAGCTTCCTCGATTACAGCTCTTCGGTCATGGGGGTTGGAGCTAAGGAGCTGACCGATCTGCTCCTGGGCGATGATGGCGTAGCTGTCAGGCCCAAGCCCGGTCCCCATAAAGATGTCCTGTATGTCCCGCAACCGCGTCAGTTTCCCATTGAGCAGATATTCGCTCTCCCCGGTTCGAAACAGCCGGCGCGTAATGACGACCTCGCCCTTTTGCGGCCTGCTTTGAAATTTGCGCCGACGAATCCTCAGGAGGACTGGCTGAGGTCCATTGTGCTCGGAGTCTTCCCCGCTCTGATTCAGTTCCTCTTCCTCAATGGCCTGACCGGGCTGTTGAAAGGCGGCGATCTCTTCGGCTTCTGCGGCCCGCTGGCGGCGGAATTCATCCTCATCCCAGTCCGAAGCCTCCTCACTTTGCATGTCTGCTCCGGGATCAACGGGCACGGGGCCTTCATAAGCCTCGGGATCGACCATGATCAAGGTCACTTCAGCCATGCCCAAGGGCTTGCGCTCGCGCGTACCTGCAAAAATCACATCTCGCATGCTGGTCCCGCGCAGCGATTTAGCGCTCTGCTCGCCGAGGACCCAACTGACTGCGTCGAGGATGTTCGATTTGCCGCATCCATTCGGTCCCACCACCACGGCGACACCGGTCCCCGGCACAGTCAATTCAGTGCGATCACAAAAACTCTTGAAGCCGATGATGCGGATTTTCTTGAGCCTCAGCACTTCCACTCCATCCTGGATGGACCGAAAACCGCTGGATCAGTAGCGGTTGCAATCGATCCTCCGCGACCGAACGTATCCCGCACGTTCGACGCCCGAGATTTGAGTTTCCGGAGGAATTCGCTTGGGCAGGAGCCGCCCTGACGAATCCTCGCCAGGGGTCATCATCCGCTCATCCATTTACCCAAGGATGGAGCAGCAGTTTCGGCGAACCCCTTCGCCGCCCGCTGAATGTATTCACAGTGAGTCTAGCAGCACGCCGGAATCAAGTTCCTGTTGATAATCAGGCCTAAAATGTGCATCGTTAGCCAATAATTTTCCAACTCAAAGAGAAATACCCCGTTTCCAAGGAATGAAATCGTTTTGGCCGAGACCTTCTGTTTTGGTCAGGCGATCGCCACTCGCCACGTCGATGCACAGTTCGAGAAGATCCTCTGCGCTCGCATTCACGCTCGTTTCGCCCGCGATAATGCCCCCAGCATCGAAGTCGATGATGTCGCTCATGCGCTCTGCCAGCAGCGAGTTGGAGGATACCTTGATCACCGGTGCAATGGGGTTGCCAGTCGGTGTTCCCAGACCTGTGGTGAATAGCACGAGGTTGGCTCCCGCGCCAACCTGAGCGGTCACACTCTCCACATCATTCCCGGGAGTGCACTGCAGGTTAAGACCGGGCGCGATCACGTATTCGGGATAATCAAGCACGCCGCGTATTGCGGCTACTCCGCCCTTTCTGGCCGCCCCCGCGGACTTCATGGCGCCTGTGATGAGGCCATCTCGGATATTGCCCGGGGAGGGATTGAAATCGAAGCCGGAGTGGGCGGATTTGGCGCGGGCCGCGTAAGTCTGCATCAGGTAGGAAAATCGCTGGGCTAGTTCGTCGCTCTCGCACCTATTGATCAGTTCCTGCTCAACGCCGTGGAGTTCTGGGAATTCAGAAAGGATCGTTCTGCCTCCAAGTCTACCGATAAGATCAGAGACATAGCCGAGCGTAGGATTTGCTGAGATCCCACTGAAACCGTCCGAAGCGCCGCACTGGAGCGCGATGGTCAGTCCGGAAAGAGGCGCCGGGGCGCGCGTCGCGCGGCTGGCTTCGACGAGCCCCTCAAAGGTTCTTTCGAGTGCCCGCATCATCAAAGTGGATTCGCGGCCGGAACTCTGCTGATCAAAGACAAGGACGGGCTTCCGCAATTCAGGATCGCGCACACGGAGTTCGGACATGAGCATAGATACCTGCGCATTTTGACAGCCCAAACTAAGGACCGTTGCGCCGGCAACATTCGGGTGATGGATGTAGCCAGAGAGCAGACCGCAAAGAGCTTGCGCGTCTTGGCGAGTACCACCGCAGCCGCCTTCGTGAGTGAGGAAACGGATACCGTCGATATTAGGAAAGATGCGTTCGTGATTTCGATGTTTGTTAGGCAATTGAGTCGCGCTCGTCCAAGCCGGACCGCGAGCCTCTTGAATTTCCAAATCCGCTCCTTCCACCCCTTTCGCCACCAGATGTGGACTCGGCGCATATCTCCCCGCCAGCGACCGCACCCGCTGGCGATACGCGTTGTGCTCGCCTCCGTAACCGAGTTCGTCTTCGAAGGCTTCCTGAAGGCGTCGAACATTGCGGTTCTCGCAGAAGACCAAAGGTAGAACTATCCAATAGTTTCTTGTGCCTATTTGGCCGTCGGCTCGGTGATAGCCCATAAAGGTCCGGACAGCCCAATTCGTTGAACTTGGCAGAGCGTTTGCAACAGGCTGGCGGGTCGCGGAATAGGCTTCCGCGCGATGCCGCACATTGCTTACGGAAAGTAGACCGCCGCGCTGAATCTGTGCCGTAACCTCACCGACAACCATGCCATACATCCAGACGGCGTCTCCGGGCGCAAGGTCTGTCAGTGCCAGCTTATGCTTTGCAGGGATATTCTCAACTGTCGTAAATGTCGCGCCACCATTTTTGACAGTAGCACCAGCGGTGAACTCCACCAGGGCCACGAGGACGTTATCACGCAAATCAAGTTGCAGGACAGGTTCAGGCATGGCTGAGCCTGCTCTGCTCCGAAAGATCGGCGACCGAAAAGGGCCCGTAGAGGTAGAGCGTCTTCAGCGCAAGGTCTACGAGAATGGACTCGCTCACGCCAACTTTCGCAATTGTTCTGGGCTTGTACTCTGGGCTGGCAACGACCGCGCCTTTGTGAATGTTAATCTTGTCGACTGTCGTGTTCATTGTAGTTTTTCGATGTCCTCCAGAGACGTCACACCGAGGGCTCTTATTCCCTCCGCCCCATGCGGTAATCGAGGTACAAGACGTGAGACTTGATCTGGTCGCCCACCCGGTATCTGGGGAAATGCGCCATCTTCACCATCTGCATGATGCAACCGGGATTGCCCTTGCTGGAGTCGGCAAACAAGCGTAGGACTTCGTCGAGGTTTGAGGCCCAGAGGTCGGATTTTCGGGCCTCCCAGCGAGCAAACTCCAGTGCGATTGGAGGAGCAAATTCCTTTATTGCCAATCGCTCGGAACTCCTTGCGCACATGGGCAGCAACGCGCCAATGTCCTCCATGTGCGGCGTGCGCGCTACAAAAATGACCGGTGTGCGGTCAAAGTAATTGAGGTCCTTGATCAAACCGGTGACAACGCGGGACGGACCGCTCAGATGATCGAGGGCCAGGGAAAAAGGATGCACCTCAAGAGCACGCTGCACGACCCCCTTGAGCCCAGAACTGCTTAACGACTCCGGATTGGCCGGAAGATCGACTCTAGGCTTACCCAGGCGGCGAAGTTCCGCAACAAGCGTCAGAAGCACCTCACGAGGCGATTCCACTCGCGGCACGAAAAGAGCAAGGGACTGAGTCTTTACAAACGCCTGTAGCAGGCGCGTCTTTCCTACGGCCTCAGGTCCGAAAATCAGGAGCGATTTTCGCTTTTCCGCCTGAGCCCGGAGACGGGCCATCTCTTCGGTCCGCTCGACGGCAGCGAAGAAGATTTGAGGCTCAATGTTGCCGTTATATGCCTGCTCGGGCACGGCAACAGCCTCATTGCGCAACGGTGCTGTGGATAAACCGTTCATGGCTCGACCGGATCACCTCATGTGCAGCTTCGCGATCCTTCCACCCAAGGACCTTCGTCTCTTTCTCCTCAAGATCCTTGTATACAGAAAAGAAGTGCTCCACTTCACGGAGGACATGCGGTTGGATCTCAGTGTAGCTTTGAATGTTGCTGAACCTTGGGTTTCCGACCGCATAGGCCAAAATCTTTTCGTCGCACGTTCCGTGGTCCAGCATCTCGAAGAGTCCAACTGGCCGGACGGAGTAGATACATCCGGTAAAAGTGGGCGTGTCACCGAGGATCAGAATGTCCAGGGGCTCGCCGTCCTGCGCCAGTGTCTGAGGGATGAAACCGTAGTCGCCAGGGAAATGAACCGGGGAGTGCAGTACGCGATCCAACACGAAGACATTCATGTTGCGGTCGTATTCATATTTGTTGGTGCTGTCTTTGGGAATCTCGACAACCGCCGTCAGTACCTCAGGCGCCTTGTCGCCGATGGGAAGCTCCAGGTAGTTGTCCATGTTTCTCCTCATTCGCTATGCGATGCAGGAGCATAATAAAACCCCTGCTCAATCGCAGGGGTCATCAGCCGGTCCCTATCGGGCGGCGGTTAATGGCGGATCCCTTCGCCATCTCCAACGTAGCACAATTCTTAATCCGGCCGCAATGAAGTCGGGAGTCTCTGGGAACCGGCTTTTCCAACTTTTCAATGGGAACCGCATTTCCAAACCCTTTCATTGTGGACTTTCGCTTCGCGCCGGCCAGTTATCGCGCATCAAAAGAGGGTTTGAACATTCCATGGTGCGCACAAGCTGCGGTGGCTGGCCAGCATCAAAAGCATCAATTGCGACGCACGTCGTTCCTCCTCGCTGGTCAAATGCCGCCGCAAAGCGTCGTGACGGAGGGCATACCGCTGGGCGTCTTCGGCCATTCGCTCGAAGAACTGGGCATGGGCGCTTAACAGAGTTTCAGCGGTTTGCCCCTTGCCTAAATGCCCTACGACCATTGCAAGATGAAGGAGGCAGAAAGCTGGCAGTCTGCCGTTAAGAGAAGCCCCCGGTCGCTGCAACGCGATAACACCCTCTTCGACAGCCTTCCGTTCCGCTTCAACGCGAACCTGACAAACTTGACAGGTATCCTGCGAGCCGCCCAGATGAGTTATGCCTTCCGTAGTCCACGCGGGGCCATCGCCCCGTGCAGCTACATTTTGCAATTCCGCGGCCATCCGGTGGGCAAGTTCTGGATACGCATTGCATACTCCGTACGGAGAGGAAATGTTCTCGTACTGCCAAGTGTGCAGCGAGCAAAATCCGCCCCTCGTTGCATGCTCCCGTTGCGCTTCTCGGTTGATGACCAAGTCGTATTGATGCTTGCTTAGGAAGTGAAAAACCGCGTCCAAAACTTCTCCGCAAATCCGGCATCCGCTCCGCTGTTCCAATTCCAGAGAGATTTGGGCGGAAACATCCTCCGTTGCATAATGACGCCCCTCAGCGAACGAAGGTTCTCCCTCTGGCTCCCGAAGTTCACGAAGACGGTCCAAGAGCAATTCATAGACCGGACGTCTTTCGATCTGCTTCTCCAGGTTTCGTCGTTCAAGCAGAAAGTCCTTGATGCGGTCATACATGTTCGAGAGAAATGCTTCCGCCCGTTCTTCTATGAGGAATCGAAGCAGTTCTTCTTCGAACTGCAGGATGCCGCTTTCGACAACGCGATCCGGTTCCTGCGCTTGCTTTGCCTGTAGGGCCTTCTGGGCGGAAACCGAAAACACCTGTGGAGTCCTCTGGAAGGAGAAACGCTCCAACTGAGACTTGACATAGTCCAGAACCTGCTGACGCTCGTTCTCATCAACCGTGTCCTGCTTATTCACGATCACAAAGAGCGTTTTGTCTGTCCCGCGGATCCTGTACAGGGCGCGGTTCTCTTCGTCGGAAAGCGGGCTATCGTAGCTCGTGATGAGGACGAAGGCGTCCGCTTCCGGAAAGAACCTCTCCGTGGTCTGCGTGTTCTCAGCAATCGCCGATCCGAGCCCTGGGCTGTCGACGAAGAACACTCCGCGGCGAAGGAGTTCTACTGGTAATTCGATCTCAGCGTAGGCCACATTCTTGACGTTGCCAGGATTCGACTGTTGAGTGACATATTCAGCCAAGCGTGCGAGTGGAATCTCTTGGCGGAGTTGCCTATCGATGAAGTTCAAGACGACTTGTGTCCTGCTGCCGTACCGCACAGTTGTGATCACCGATGTGAGGGGAAGAATCCCCGTAGGCAGATGGGCTGCGCCTAGAATCGCATTGATCAGCGTGGACTTGCCGCGACTGAAGCGCCCAACCAGCATCAGATTAAAACGGTCGTCGGCCAAGCGCATCAGGAGATCGCGTGAAGCGGAGAGCAAGCCCTGGTCCTGCGTGTCAACCGCTTGGGCAGAACGAATGAGTTCCGCCATCGAGAATTTAGCTTGCTCGTATTGTTTGAGGTCCATTGCAATCACCACGCCGTTCTATGCAACCTCGGCACCCGCCTCTCAGGCGGCGTCGTGTTGCCTCCCGGACAACTCGTCACCAAGAAGGTGATGCAGAATCCGCCAAAA
>JASHOY010000069.1 GCA_030038435.1 Acidobacteriaceae bacterium
GAACCCAGTAGGGCGCGGGCAGCGGAATCGGGTCCGCGGACGGAATCAGGTTGGGCTGGATCATCCCTTGCCTCCTTGTGCCGCACTGCCCTGCATGTAGGGGCGCCGTTGCACATTGATCCACGCAACCACAGCCGCACGCTGCGCGCCATCGAGCTTCAGGTCAGGCATTAGCGGGAATAGAACGGTCAAGTCGCGCAGAGAGTCGGCTGCCGCGGAGGAATTCTTGTTCAGATTCCTGAACAATGGATCGGAAAAACTCACGCGGTGGCACATGGAACAGTTCTGCTCAAAAATCGTCTGCCCGTCCCTTGCCGCCGATGCAGCGGCGGCAGACACCGGCTCGACCGCGCTCAAATATGCGGCCAGCGCGCCTTGCTCCGCATCTGTCCCCGCAAAGGGCGGCATCACGCCGTTGTGCATGAATTCCAGCCCGCCCAGCATGGCCCGGATCTTCGCCTCGTCCCATTGCCGCAGCGCAATGTAGTGCTTCAATCCACGATAAGCATCGGCGGTGTGGCAACTCTCGCACTCCAGGCGGAATATCTCGTGCCCCACTTCCACCTGGTTGGCAGCGGTAATCTCGCGAACCTGAACCCACTTCGCCGATTGCAGCACCCCGGCAGCCGTCACCTCGTCGGTGCTGAATCCGCCGTCTCCGGGGATTTGCATGGCATAGAGAGAGTTCGCGTAAAGGTAGTTGTAGATGACATAAGGCTTCCTGACTGACTCGCGAATGAACTCGAACGATCCCATTGCTCCCAGCGCAACCAGCGCCAGCAACAGGCTGAAGGCCAGATGAATGCGCCCCGGCCTCACCAGGGCCAGCACCACCAGCGCCAGCGTCACCCCCAGCAGCAGCTCGGCAAGGCCCGCAAATCGAGTCGCCGTGGGCATCGCGCCGCGCGCGCTCGCCCACACATCCGCGGGGATCTTGCGGATGTACCACCACCCCAGCGCCGGCAGCACCGCCAGCGACGGCGCCGTCCACCACACGCTCCAGCGCACGATCCGCGCTTTCAGCGCCGCGTCCTTCTGCACGCTGGCGGTGATCAGCGCATAGATTCCGGCCAGCGCCAGGGCAATGGCGGTGCGAAACGCCAGCGATGGGAAATAGGTGGGATTGAAGAAACCGCTCCAGAACCGGTGATTCTTTATCCAGCTTCCCGAGGTCAACATGAAGGTAATGATTCCGTTGATCACTACCAGGCTCAGGTACGCCGCAACACAGTAGATCCACCCATACCACTGATGCCTTACGGGATCGAGCTTGTCCCATCCGTAGAGATAAAGCAGCGCGGCGGTGATTTCGACGAAGAAGAACACCCACTCGATCGCCCATCCCCACACGTAGGCGTGGATCAGGCTGCTGGTGGCCGTGGGACCGATCAGCCCAATCGTGAACCAGATGCCCACTCCGCTGATGGCGCCAAATACCACCGTGACCAGTACGAAAAACCTGCTATGCTCTTTGAGCCAATTGAGAAGAGCCGCATCGTTGCTGCGCCGCGCCTTGTGCTCCGTGACCACCAGATAGAGCCCGCCGCCCACCGCGAAGTGCGACACAAATACATGCAGGATGGCTACCACCGCAATTAACAGGCCTGCGCCGAAGCCGACATCCCAGACGGGATAATTCATTCAGACCTTCCTGCTCCGCCCTCCTGCCGCAGGCGGGTCGCCGATCGCGTCCAACCTGAGCCCTGCTCATCCCGGTCATGCGCTTCACAAACAGACATCGCGCAGACACGCGATGCAGCAGGACCGCAAACCTCCGCACCGCCCGTCGGCGAGGCGCGTCCATCTTTTTAACGGCAGCTTGATTGCGATTTTCGCATGCCCCCAGACGTCCGTCACTATCTTTTTTGCAAGGTGCGAACGTACCTTATCACTTCCTCGATCTGGACACTGCTCAGCTTGGTGCCGAACTCCGGCATCTTCCCCTTGCCTTTGGTCACCGCCGCAATCAGCTCGGCGTCAGGCGCTTTCACAATCGCCGGAGCATGATAATCCTGGGCCTTCAGCACTCTGCCCGCCGGCGTATTCCCTGTCCCGTCCGCGCCATGGCATACGGCGCATTTCTGCGCGTAGGTCGTTGCGCCGGGGCTTTGCGCCAGCACAGGAAGAGCGCATACCCCGGCCACCACGGCAATCACCGCGGCTCTGAAATTCTCCTTCATCGTGTTTCTCCTAATTTGCAGGAATAATCCATTCATCCTCAGTGTCTTCGTAAGTCTCTGACAGCCTGGCTCTAACCCAATCCCGGCCGCCCCTCGAATTTGAGACCTGGAATTGGCGGCCGCCAAATTCAAATTCATCCTGTCCGGGACCGGACTGCGAAGGACTCTTCGATACGCCTTGACCGGCAAATTCCAGCGCCGCTGCTCTTCAGAGGCTTGCAGCGCGGCACCTCGGACCGGCGAGCCGGTCCATTCTGCCCCGACCGGAGGATTTGTCGGCGCTGCGGCATGGCGATTACCTGGCCGGATAATCCTTCGTGTAACCGGTTCCTGAGTTGGTGACGGAGAAGCTGCCGTTGGACGAAGCGACCACCTTGAGGTACGCCCCGTCGCCACCGCCTGCCGGATTGGCGATGTACTCTGCCGGGCTGTTGAGGTCGCCCGCGTCTTCGCCGCTGTGAAGCTGCCACAATCCCTCCAGCCCCGGGCTCGAATGCACCGTCTGCCACGCCAGCGGCGTGTCGCCTTTGTGCGCTCCGTTGTTGAAGATAGCCACCAGCGGATGCAGAGCGAAGACGAAGGCGCGCGCGTTGGCGCCAGCCATGCCGTGGTTGGCCGCCAGATAAAGATCCACGCGGCCTACGGGATTATTTGGGCAAACCAGCGCCACCTCCTTGGCATCGGTCAGGTCGCCGGGATCGAGAAAACTGAAGCGGCCGTAGCGCACCAGAATTCCCGCCGAGCGCGAGTTCTCGCTCGGGTCGGCCGGCCACTGCTGCTCGCTGGCGCAATACGGGTTGGGCACGGGCTTGATGCCGGGAACCGTGTGGATATGCTCGCCGTCCGCCGTGAGCACCACCACGTTGAGTCCCGGCACAGGAATTTTTTCGCCGGGATGCACGATATGACGCGGATGACCGTCAACCGCCTTGAGGTAGGCGGCGTAGCCCTCACGCGTGCTGTTCGAGTCTTCGCGATTGGGGCCGTGATCGTAAAACCGCACTACGGGAACTCTCGCCACCAGGTTGGGCACCCCGCCCACGTGGTCGGCATGGTAGTGAGTGATGAGCAGGTAATCGATGCGGCTCACCCCTGCCTCATGCATGGCGGCCTGGATGCGCTCGGCATCGCGGCCGTTGTGATCGGCCCACCCCGTGTCCACCAGCATCGATGCGCCGGTCGGCGAGACCAGCAGCGTCGATTGCCCGCCCTCCACGTCGATGGCGTAGATCGCGAGGTGCTTGCCTTGGGCAGGGGGCTGTGCAGCCAGCGGAGCGGAAGTGAGCAGGGCCGCGGCGGCCACCAGCGCGCCCAACAGCATCGTGGCACGCGCGTAAGCTGAGGTTTTTGAGCAAGGGTTTCCCAGAATTTGCATTTGCCTGAGAGTGTAGTCGACGGCGCCGCGTTTCGAAAAGCGGTTCACCCCGACCCGGCGATTGCCCGCCGCTTAAAAGAAAGGCCCGTCAACGGGAAGAGTGACGGGCCTCGCGTTGCGTGCCTTGTCAGCACACTAGTAAAGACGGAAATTGACCTCAACAGTAATCATAACCGGGACCGGAATCCTTCCGTCTTTCATGGCCGGCTTGAATCTGTATTTGCGCACCGCTTCGAGCGCCTTCTCATCGAGGCCCATGCCCAACGGGCGGATCACCCGCGGATCCTGCGGCATGCCGTGCGCGTCAACAATCATCTGGATCAGGCAAACGCCCTGATATTTGGCGCGGCGGGCTTCGTCGGAAAACTCAGCTTCGACGCTGTTCAGCGGCACGGGTGCGGAAATACCGCCGCCCACATGATATATTCCGCCGCCGACGTTGCCGCCATAACCGGGACCGTAGCCGTTGCCCTGGCCGGAACCCAGACCGCCCCCGCTGCCGCTGCCCATGCCGGCGCCGGAACCCTGACCCTCCGACGCAATGTGTACATTCGCAGATTGCGTCACGCCGATATTCGGCAGCGACGGATTATCCGGCAGCTTGATATCCTGTTGCACGTTGATGGCCGGCGGCGCCGCAATGATCGGCTTGTCGAAAGTCTTCACCTCCGGCGGCGTGATGGGGTTCTTTTCAATCTTGGGCAGATGGCCCTTCGTCGGATCGATGACACTGTGATTCCCGCCGCCGCCGCCACCGCCGGCCTGCGTCGCCGCCTTGGGCGCCCACACCCCCACATTGATATTCGTGGCCTCGAGCTGCTTGTTCACCGCCTTGATCACCTGCCGGCCCACAAAAAAGATGGCGATCAGTACGATGGCCAGGTTGACCGACGTGGAGATGCCCACCGCCCACGGATTGCGCTTGACCTTCATCCGGTCAGGCACATCGATGGGCTTGGAAGTTACTTCCAGTGGCGGCAGCTTGACGGGAAAGAATACGTCGCAAATGCCCTCGTAGAGGGTGGTCCAGATGGGCTTTTCGTCGAAGGCCTTTCCTAGCAGGGCATCAAGTTCATGCCCTTCGCTGCTGGGCACATGGGGATCTGGGGATGGAGATGTGACGACCGGCGGATCGATGGTTCCGGTGCCGGACTGGATGGAGATTTCGTCTGCCATAATTCCTGCTGGCTCTCTGACCTGGCTGGGTCCGGAAGCTGATAGCTTCATTTCAGGGCCTATCGGTCCATTATGCTCGACGATTGCCCCGCTTGTCCCGGGACCCCCGCCGTGAATAGATGAACTGGCTGTCTCCAGACTCTCATATTCCTGCGCGCGCGGGAATACTATTATCAATAGACGGCGAATCCTGCCTTCTTGTTACCCGAAAAATTCTCACCCCGCCGTTTACACTAAAGGGTGAACAGGTTACCACCCAACGACGGAGTGACAATGGCCCCTGCGCCGGAGTTAAAGGCGACTCTTACCTTGCCCCAGACGGCCTTTCCGATGAAGGCCAACTTACCACAAAATGAGCCACTTCGGCTGGCTCGCTGGGCGTCGCTCGGCCTCTACGAGCGCCTTCGTCAGGCCGCACACGGCCGGCCGCCCTATCTTTTGCACGATGGCCCGCCTTACGCCAATGGTCCCATTCATCTTGGCCACGCCCTTAACAAGGGTCTGAAAGATTTTGTCGTCAAATCCAGGACCATGGCCGGATTTGACGCCCCCTATGTCCCTGGATATGACTGCCACGGCCTGCCCATCGAAATCAAGGTGGATGAAAAGCTGGGCCGCAAGAAGCTGGAGATGCCGGCTCCCGCGGTTCTGGAAGCCTGCCGCGCTTACGCACAAAAGTATGTTGACCTGCAGACGGAGCAGTTTGAACGCATCGGCTGCTTCGGCCGCTGGGAAACGCCTTACAAGACCATGACCCGCGGGTACGAGGCGCGCACATTGGAGGCTTTCTACGGCTTTCTCGAGAAAGGCTTCGTCTATCGCGGGCTGAAGCCGGTCTATTGGTGCATTCACGATCGGACGGCGCTGGCCGAAGCTGAAGTCGAGTACGGGAATCACCTGAGCCCCAGCATCTACGTTCGCTACCGCCTCACCTCGCTTCCTGAGAAGATTGCGCCGGAACTTGCGGGCCGGGATCTTTCCACCATTATCTGGACCACCACCCCTTGGACGCTGCCTGCCTCGCTGGCTGTTGCCTTTCATCCTGAATTCGACTACGTAGCGCTGGCGGCGGGCAGTAGTGCGGATGCGCCGGTGTACATTGTGGCCGCGGAGCTGGCCTCGCAAGTCGCCGCAGCCTGCGGGTTCGCCGAGACGCGGGAGTTGGCGCGATTCAAGGGCTCAGTGCTCGATCGCGTCACCTTCAAACATCCGTTTCTGGAGCGCACCGTGCTCGGCGTGCTCGCCAATTATGTCACCGCGGATACGGGTACTGGCGCAGTGCACACGGCGCCGGCGCATGGCGCGGACGACTTTGCCACCGGACAGAAGTATGGGCTTGATCCCACGAGCCGCGTGGATGCGGCGGGGCGCCTGCATGTGGATACAGCGGCATGGCCGCTGGCTGCGCCGCCGCCCTTTGAAGGCAAGACGGTGTGGGCGGCGAATCCGGTGATCCTGGCCATGCTCCAGGAGTCAGGCGCGCTGCTGGCGAGCGCCGATCTCGAGCACTCGTATCCGCACTGCTGGCGCTGCCATCACCCCGTGATCTTTCGCGCGACAGAGCAGTGGTTTATCAGCCTGGAAACGCCGATGCAGCGCGCCGACGGCACAGAGACGACATTCCGCCAGCTCACCATCGAAGAGATCGACAAAGTCAAATGGGATCCGGCCTGGGGCAAGGAACGCATCACCAACATGATTGCCACCCGGCCCGACTGGTGCATCAGCCGCCAGCGCATCTGGGGCGTCCCCATCGCCGTGCTGATGTGCGAAAAGTGCAACGCGCCGATCCTTGACGCGGCCCTCAACCGGCGCATCGTGGAACTCTTCGAGCGCGAGGGCGCCGAGGCCTGGCACACCACCGGCGTTGCCGCGCTCCTACCCCCAGGCGCCAGGTGCGCGCACTGCGGCGGCGCGGAATTTCGCAAAGAGAAAGACATCCTCGACGTCTGGTTCGACTCGGGCACAAGCTGGTTTGCGGTCTGCGAGGCCGATCCGGATCTTCGCCCCGCCTATGAAGCCTTCCAGGACCAGAACCGCACGGAGTACCGCCCGGAGGTGCTGTATCTGGAAGGCGGCGACCAGCACCGCGGATGGTTTCACTCTTCCCTGCTGACTTCCGTTGCCCTGCGCGGGCGCGCGCCCTATTCGCATGTGGCCACCGCCGGCTGGACGCTGGACGAACAGGGACGGGCGATGTCGAAGTCGCTGGGCAACGGCGTCGATCCCGTTGACATTGCCAATCGCATGGGCGGCGAAATCGTCCGCCTCTGGGTGGCCTCGGTTGATTTCCGCGAAGATATGGCCGCCAGCGAAAACCTGATGAAACGCTGCGCGGATATCTATCGCAAGCTGCGCAACACCTTCAAGATTCTGCTCGGCAATCTGCACGGCTTCGAGCCGGCGCGCGACGCCGTGGCCGAAAGCGAGCTGTTGCCGCTCGATCGCTACATGCTGGCGCGCACCCGCGAGCTGACGGAAAAGATCATTGGGCCGGACGGCAAAACGGGCTGGTATGGAAGCTTTGAGTTTCATCGTGTCTACCACGCGGTGAACGAATTCGCGATTGTCGATCTGAGCGCGTTTTACATCGACGTGCTCAAAGACCGCATGTACACCTTTGCGCCGGCGAGCCTGGCGCGCCGCTCGGCGCAGACCGCGCTGTGGCGCATCACCGAGGCCCTGGTGCGCCTGGTAGCGCCCATCCTGAGCTTCACCGCCGATGAGGTCTGGGAGTATCTGCCCATAGTCGAGGGACGCGAAGAGACGGTGCACCTGGCGCAATTTCCCATGCCCGAAGAGGTGTTTTCCGAAAGCCCGACGCCGGTGATCGAAGAGTGGAAGTTTCTCTTTGCCTTGCGAGAGGATGTGCTCCGCTCTCTTGAGGAACTTCGCCAGAATAAGGTCATCGGCAAAGCTCTTGAAGCCGATGTTGAGCTTTATGCTGATGGCGATACTTTCGACCTTTTGCGAAAGAATGAAGCGAGCCTGAAGAAGGAGTTCTTCAACGTTTCGAGCGTACATCTTCATAAGGGAATTCAAAGCGCGACTTCGGAAAATCCTGGAAAACTTCAGGTCGTCACAAATATCGCCAATCTATGCGGTTTCGTAATGCCCGCCTCCGGCCACAAATGCGCCCGCTGCTGGAACTTCATGCCTGAAGTTTCCAGCTACGGCCTCTGGGAGAACGTCTGCACGCGCTGCCACAATGCGCTGCACGAGATGGGCATCGCGCCGCCGCAAGCTGCGGAGGCCGCGCAGTGAGCTTTCCGCCGCCCCGCAAGTTGCCCTGGCTGCTGCTGATTTCCGCCGCGGTCATTGCCGCCGACCGCATGACCAAGGACTGGATCAGCGTCCACCTTCGCATCGGCCAGGTGATTCCCGTCATTCCCCATGTGCTGGGAATATCGCACTGGCTCAACCAGGGCGCGGCGTTTTCCATGTTTGCGGATACGGCTTCGCCTAACACCGTGCGTTGGGGCCTGATTGCCTTCACCCTGCTGGCCGCGGTAGTGGTCTTGGGCGCGCTCATCCGCCTGGGCAACCGGATTACTCTGACCACCGTGGCCCTGGCGCTGATTCTCGGCGGAGCCATCGGCAATGTGCACGACCGCATCGCCTACGGCTCGGTGGTCGATTTCATCGAAGTGCACATCTACAGCTATCACTGGCCCGACTTCAACGTCGCCGACAGCTCCATTGTGGTCGGCGCATGCCTGCTGTTGCTTGACTCCCTGCGCTCGGGGGAAAAGCCGCGCCCAGAGAGCAGCGATCAGGCACCGGGCACTGGCGCGCACTGAGAAGCCCCGGCCCCCACGGTCTGTCAAGCCCCCCATCCTCTGAAATCGTCTAAGCACCTGAAAACAAAGCCCAAATTCCCACCGGGCCTTTGCCGAATAACTCTTGCCTTTGGTTACCCTTGAGGCATGCAAAGAAAAGGTCAAAGTCAGGGGCTCTTCAGCCGCTCCGCGTCCCCCAGCAGCACGCCCACTCCTTTTCCCTGGCACGCTTGCCGCCTCAACCCGCGGATGCAGCGCCGCCATCACCCCTCCGGAAGCCTACCCGGGAACCCCCGCCGGCAC
>JASHOY010000070.1 GCA_030038435.1 Acidobacteriaceae bacterium
GGTCAGCGTCTCTTCTGCCATCCGGCTTAGGATCTGCCGCGATATCTCCGGCAGCATGGTGTTGGTCAGGATGTTGTCCACGTTGCGCGCCCCGCTCTCCACTTCCGTGCAGCGCTTGGCCACCTCATCGATCACTGTGTCGTCCACTTTCATGGTGATCTTGTGGCTCTCCAGCAGCCGCCGCTGAACCTTGCCCACCTTAAGCAGCACAATCTTCTTCAGCGCTTCATCGCGCACCGGGAAATACGGAATCACGATCATGCGCCCCAGAAATGCCGGCTTGAAGATCTTGTTCAGCTCCGGCTTCAGCGCCAGCGCCAGGCCGTCTGAGTCCGGCATCGTCTCGGGATCGGCGGTCAGCTTCATCAAAGTTTCCGTTCCCGCGTTGCTGGTCAGGATAATGATGCAGTTCTTGAAGTCGATCGAGCGCCCTTCGCCGTCTTCCAGGTTGCCTTTATCGAAGACCTGGTAGAACAGCTCCAGCACATCGCTGTGCGCCTTTTCCACATCGTCCAGCAGCACCACCGAATAGGGCCTTCTGCGTACCGCTTCAGTGAGCACGCCGCCTTCGCCATAACCCACATACCCCGGAGGCGAGCCCTTCAGCGTCGACACCGTATGCGCCTCCTGAAACTCGGACATATTGATCGTGATCAGGTTGCGTTCGCCGCCGTAAAGCAGATCGGCAATGGCCAGCGCCGTCTCCGTCTTGCCCACGCCGCTCGGTCCCACCAGCATGAACACACCCACCGGCTTGCCCGGATCGTCGAGCCGCGCCCGCGAAGTGATGACCCGCTGCGCAATCAGCGCCAGCGCATGATCCTGCCCGATCACCCGCTTGCGCAGATGCCCATCCAGATCCAGCGTTGCGGCAATCTCGTCCTTCACCATCTTGCCCAGAGGAATTCCCGTCCATGCCGAGATCACCTCGCCCACAATGCGCTCGTCCACGCATACGTGAATCAGGGGATTCTCGCCCTGCACTTCTTCGAGCTTGCTTTCCAGAGCCTGCAACGCCTCCAGCGTCGCCTTCTCCGCCGCCTTGCCGTTGCCTTCGGACTTCACTTCGCTCGCGCCGCTCTCCAGGGCCTGCCGCATGGCGCGAATCTCCGCCACCAGCTTCTTCTCTTCCTCCCACTGCGTATTCAGCTTGCCCAGCGAAGCCTCAACCGAGGCAAGCTGCTCTTCGATCGTCGCCAGCCGCTCCGCATGGTCTTCGCCCACCGCCGTCTCGCGCTCCAGAATCTGCTTCTGCACCTTCAGGTCTTCGATGCGCCGCGTGGCATCTTCAACCGCCGGCGGAATCGTGTTTTGCCCCAGCGATAGCCGCGCGCACGCCGTGTCCAGCACGCTCACCGCCTTGTCTGGCAACTGCCGCCCGGCGAGATAACGGTGCGAAAGCTTCACCGTCGCCGAGACTGCCTCGTCCAGGATGCGCAGATCATGGTGCTTTTCCAGCGACGGCACGATTCCCCGCATCATCACTTCGCATTGCGTCTCTGACGGCTCTTCCACCTTCACTACCTGGAAGCGCCGCGCCAGCGCCGCATCTTTCTCGAAGAACTTCTTGTACTCCGACCAGGTAGTGGCGGCAATGGTCCGCAGTTCGCCGCGCGCCAGCGCCGGCTTCAGCAGATTGGCCGCATCATTCTGACCCGCCTGCCCGCCCGCGCCGATCATGGTGTGCGCCTCGTCAATGAACAGAATGATCGGGTGCGGTGACGACTTCACCTCTTCGATCAGCCCTTTGAGCCGGTTCTCGAACTCGCCCTTCACTCCCGCGCCGGCCTGCAGCAGCGCCAGGTCAAGGCTGTGCAGTTGCACATTGCGCAGCGGCGGGGGCACGTCGCCACTGGCCAGACGCAACGCGAATCCCTCCACCACCGCCGTCTTGCCTACGCCGGCTTCGCCGGTCAGAATCGGATTGTTCTGCCGCCGCCGCATCAATATATCCACCACCTGCCGAATCTCCCAGTCCCGTCCCAGCACCGGATCGATCTTCCCGGCCTTGGCATTCGCGGTGAGATTCGCGGTGTACTGATCGAGATGCGGCGTCTTTCCGCCCGCCCGCGGCGCGCCGCCCGCAGCCGCTCCGCCTGCCTCGCCCGGCGCACCCGCGAACGCTGCCACATGCGCTTCGCGCGACTTCGCCGTCACCGCATAGAAATCCTTGCGCAGCGCCTCCGGTGGAACCAGTTGCAGCTCCTTGCTGACGTCGCGAATCAGGCGCCCCAGCTCGTCGTCGGTGATCAGCGCCAGCAGTGCAAACCCGGTGCGAATCTGCGCCGCATCGTACTCGATCGTCGCCACCGTCCACGCTTCGGTCAGCATCTTCACCAGTTGCGGGCTGAATGCAGGGCTCCGCGCATTGCCCGTCTTCAGGCGGTTCAGGCTCTTTTCCAACTCCGTGGTCAGACGCGACTTGTCCACCCCATACTGCTTCAGGATGAAGGCAATATCGTTATCCGAGCTGTCCATTGCCTTGAGCAGGAAATGTTCGACCTCGATGTCGTAGTGGGTGCGGGAAAGGCACAAACCCGCCGCGCCTTCCAGGGCGCTGCGCGTTGCTTCATCCACCTTGCCGATCAGGGACTTCAGATTCAGACTCATCGTTTCCCTCCAGATTTCTCTTGCCCTCAGTTCAAACGGTAGGTTGCCTCATCCGGATCGCGATCAAGCGGCCGGTTCCGTATCCAGCTCACCAGACCCAGGCATGGCGCTTCGGCTCCTTCGCTGCCCAGCATCATGCGCGGCACTTCTTCGCGATCCAGCATCAAACGAATCACAAAATCGAACTCGCGGTTTGCATACAGCCGCAGCCACGCCCGCAGCTCCACGCTGGCGCGTGCCCCCGGCAAAAAATCCCGGTAGCGGTCGAAGCTCATCGGTCCCAGGCGAATGGTCACCGCGCCGTGCTGATCGAAAACCTCATCGCCCACAATCGTTCCCATCCCCAGCCGCTCGCAGAATCCGCCGCTATCGGCGAGCACGCTGCGATTCTCCGGCGGCAGACGCCGCCACGTCCCGGTAAACTGCTCGATCTGCACCCGAACTTCGAAATAATCCTCCAGAAGCTGCTTCAATCCCTGCGCCGTCGGCCGCCGCTGCGAAAGCAACCCTTCGTAATACAGGCACGCCTCATCGGCAATATCCATGCGATGGGTCAGGGTTTCCGAGCCCAGCCCGATCAGGTCGAGCAGCCGCCTGCTGATCACGTCATCACTGGCGCCCGTGCGCTCAAAGGCAATATAAAACCGGTACTTCTGCCACCCGCGATAAAAGAGCGAGATCATGCGGTGGTTAAAAAGATCGAAAAAATCCGCCGGCGAGCGGTCCTTGACCCGCGCCCGCTCCAGCAGAAACTCCGTGTAGGTGTGCGGCAGCACTCCCACCGCCGCGCTCAGCCCCATGAAATTGACCAGCATTCGCGGCTGCCCATCTTTGCCGAACTCCATCTCGTGAATCTCGCTGGCCGGAAACGCCAGCGTCGGCAGCGAGGAAAATTGCACCACTTCCTGTGAAGGCGACACAAACAACCCTACCGGCTTGCGCTCCGGATACAGCCGCTCCATCAGCCGCACTGCCTGGAAGAACTGCACCGCGTACGGCTCCTTCTCCAGCATCTCGCGCAACCCGGCGAATTTCATATCAGCGGCTTGTATCCCGCTTTCGGCGCCCATTCGCCCAGCGACTCCTTTCTCTGGCTGCTCCGCGCGGCCAGCTGGCAGAAGCTGTTGATGGACGTATAGCAGCCCAGGAATCGATCCAGCACATTCGCGAACAGGTATACACCCCCGCCCACGAACTGCCGCTCATCGAATTCGATCTCCACCCGCGTGCCTCGCGCCGGCAGATTTCCATAGACCGATTGCATGATGGCAAAGTGCGGCTTCGATCCCATACGCACAATTCCGCCAATCTGGTTCTCCAGATACGACGAGTCGGTAAAGTTATAAAGCCGCAAAATCTCCTGCAGCGAACTGGTCCCCTCTTCGGCAAGCGACAGGTAATTCAGGGAAAGCTGCGAAACCAGCCGCCATAACTGCCCCTTGGCCCGCGGCGGATCGTAGCTCGGCGTCGGCCGCCGCAGCGCCGTGATCAGCCGTACCGAGGGAAAATCCTCTACCGTCAGGTCCCCTTCTTCCACTCCAAAAGGCAGCCGCGACGGCAGATCGAAATCCGAACACGAACAGCGGACCGTCAGCACCTCGGCATTGGGCTCCGCCAGCGCTCCATCCAGGTCCACCAGCGCCAGGTGCATGGTCGACGGCTCGCGCTCTCCAATCTCGTTCCTGCGCCGCATCGCGTGCCAGTAAACCCGCCCCCCGATGCTCCGCGCCTGGTAGCGATACGCATATAGAGGATCGATGGGGAAACTCTCGCCCTGCGACGCATTCGTGGCCGTCACTTCGTCAATCGAATGAATCTCCATCATCTCCTGGCGCCGCACGTTGGGAATCACCCGGTATTCATGCCGGGTCTGCGTGACCAGAATCGGCTCCGCCAGTTGCGAATACAAGTTCACTACCGGCGTGCAGCCCAGCCGCAGCGTCCGCGCGGAAACTCCCGTCTCCAGATCCTGATTCCGTTCCGGCCGGTCGAATCGCGAAAAGCAAAACAGGATCTCCGCCTGCGCGCCGCATCCCGCCGCCGCTATCGCATCCAGCCCGCTCAGCTCAAAGAACAGGAACTTCTCTGAAAACGTGAAATACTCCTGCAGCAACCGGTAGCCGTCGAACGACCGCTTGGGATAAGGCAGCAGCGACTCGTCATCTTCAAACCCCATCGCCCGCAGCCGCTCCAGCGGAATCGCCACCGTCTTGCTGCCCCGCTGTTGCGGATTCCTCACCAGGACGGCAATGCAGTTCCGGCACAACAGCTCGTAGAGCGTGTGCACAACATTCGAATCCCCCACCAGGTGAAAGACCAGCCGATGCGGTTTAAGCTGCTCAAATACCACGTCGCGTGCGCACTGCAGCCGCAGGCGAAGCACGCCCACCGCACCCGGCATTCGCACCGGGTCGGTAAGCCGCTCCGGCTGCCGCCACTCGCACTCGCCGACCGTGAACGGCCACAGATCCACGGCATACGCCGTACGAAAGCGGCACGGCTGCCCATCCACCAGGCGCTTGGTCGCCAGTTGCGTTCCCGCCGGCATGGTCTGGCCCGCCGTCTGCTTGCCCTGCTCAGGATCGACCTGGCATTCCACTACCGTCATCGATGGAATGGGGCGAAGATAATGCGGCGCCACGATGCCCAGCAGCGCCGAGGTCACTTCCGGAAAATCGTCGTCGATGCGCAGATGAATGCGCGCCGCCAGAAATGCGAACGCCTCCAGCAGCCGCTCCACGTGCGGATCGTCGCACCGGTCCGGCTCCAACAGCAGGCGCCCGGCCACGCGCGGATACTTCTCGGCGAACTTGCTCCCCAGTTGGCGCAGGTACCCGAGTTCGCGCTCGTAATATTCCAGCAGCTCTTCGCGCATCTCTCACTTCACTTTGTATTGACCGCTGGACAGTTCCAGTACCGTGTCAAAGGTGATCTCCTCCGGCGCCGGGTCCAGTTTCATGTTCCCTTCAATATGAAACCGCAGCCGCCGGTCCACCGTATCTGCGCTCTCCAGCGTCACCCGCACGTCCATGAGCCGGGGCTCAAAATTTCGCACACAGCCTTCGATGGCTCCCCTTAACGCGCTCTGGTCGAGGCTAGAGCTGAATGCCAGCGAACTGATGTCCGGCAATCCGTAATTGATCACCGAATTGCGCGCCGCTGGCCACTCGGCAAGCTCCGGCAGCGGTGGTTTGCGCGTGTTCAACAGCCACTCCAGATCGCGTTTCAGCGCATCCTTGAAGAAGCGCAGCGACTGGTTGCGTGTCGCCGGCCACTCTTCCACCTGCGTCAGCCGGTCCAGCACCGACTGCGTCACCAACGTCTCTGTGGCCGCCCGCGCCAACCTTCCCTGCTCCTTCCTAATCCCGGTTCATTCTGACCACGGATCTCTGACCACAGTCTTCACCGCGAAACGTCCATCGCGGCAATCGGATCAATGCGGCACAAGCGTGCAAAGACGGCTTCCCGCGTCTCCCCGCTGTTTCCCGCCGCATCCAGGCATTTCACCAGCAGCGCCAGCGGCGGCGAAATCATCTCCGTCGCTTCCCACTCCTCCAGTCGCCGCTCGTCGATCTCCTTCACCAGTTCTTCCAGCACCGGGTATGCCACCTTATCCTGTCCGGCGCTCGTACACATCTGCGCCACCTGCAGACGCCGCAGGAATCGCGCCCTCCCGCTCGGTTGCTGCGCCGCGTCGCGCATCAGCAACTGAACCGCCTGGCCCAGCTTGCCGCGCTTCGCCAATTCCGAAGCCGTGTCGAAAACGTCGGGCTCTGCCGCCTGCGCGGCCGCGCTTTCTACCTTTACGGTAGGCGGCGTATACGCCGGCTCCGGCTCCGGTTCCGGCTCCGGCTCCGGCGCAGCTTCCACCACCGGCTCCGGCGGCTTGGGAATCACATACTCCTCCAGCCACCGCTGCGTCTCCGGATTCGCCGTCGGCGTATCGTCGCTCATCGTCCACGTCGGCACTTCCGGCATATCGGCAAGCAAGGCTCGTACCGTGGCGATCACACTCGCCGACACCGCCTCATAGCCCATTTCATAGCTGCCCTTCCACACGTACCGGTGTACGTCCAGCCAGCCGCGCCCGCACGGCTCGCCCGCAATTGCCGTGGCCAGGCCCAGCAACTCGTCCCAGCCTCCCTCCGACGCCAGCCGCTTCAGGTTCTGCCGCTGTTCGGTTACCGGAGGCTGAAGAAAATCCCATGCCGGCGAGCCTCCCTGTTCGCGCAACTCGCCCAGCCGCAGCGCCGACTGCACCAGGTACGCAATCGGACTCGAAGAATTCTCCTTCTGCAGAAACTTCGCGCAGGCCTGAATCCGCGCGATTGCGTCCTCCCGGTCCACAGGCTCGGCGCTGAGCGATTTGGTCGCCTTCGGCCGCGTCGCCCGCGCGGCTTCCGCCGATGCTGCTTCCGTCGATGTTGCTTCCATCGGCTCTTCCGCGAACGCTGCCGCCTCGGCTTCCGGCTCCGGCGTCTCTTCAACCGCCTCTTCTTCCGCCGGCGGCTCTTCATCGGGCTCGGTCTTGCGCTTCTCATTCAGAAGCTGAGTCACCACCTGCCCAACTTCTTCCAGCGCGCCACGCAGCTTCCCAAACGCCGGCCCGTCGTCGCCATACTTCTCCTCGCTAAAGATCTGCATCGCCTCCAGCGTCTCGGAAGAGGCGCGTATCGCCTCTTCCATTGCCACATACCACGCCTTCGGCGTCGCCGCGAAAGACTTGTCCCAATCCTCGCCGGTCGTCTTGCCCTCGGCAATGCCCACTTGCCGCGCCTTGCGCTTGGCATCGCTGCTTGACGCATCCTCTTCATAACCGATCGCGCGCGATTCCCGGTACTGGTAGAAACTCAATCCGTCTTTGGTAATGGGAGCCTCGCGCAGCACGTCGGCAACGCGGTTACAGGCCCATTCGACAGGCACCGCCCGCATGCCTACGTCCCCGTCCTCTACCTCCGGATAAACTGTGTCCCAGAACTGCTGCTGAAGCTCCAGCATCAGCTTCAGGCATGGCTCTACCATGCCGATGCCATCGCGCTTGAGGTGCGCCTCCGTCAGCCACGCAGCAAGTTGAAGATCCTTGCTTTTCGTGGCCAGCGCTTCGCCCGCCAGCTTGATTACCAGCTTGTAGTCGGCTTTTTTGGGGGTTGCGAAGTTGCCCAGAACTCCCGCGTCCCCTTCGGTTCGCGCTTCCTTGATCTGGTCGGAAACGCGATCATAGCGCAGATTTACACCTGATGGATTCTCGCCGGGTATCGGATTGAGCAGATCATCGCGCAGCGGCACTTTCGGCCCTCTCCTCCGCGTGATGGAAACTGAGCTTCCGTATGTCCAGCAACGGCGTTTCGTCCTCGCCGCCGATCAAAAGCTTCTGGCCGTACGGAATCGCCCCGTGCTTCTCATCTTCTTCCCATACCGTAGAGCGCCCCAGGCTCACACTCTCATCCGCGTGCTTCCAGGAGAGCGGTGCAATCACCGGAAGCAGAACTTCGCCCAGGTCCTGCAACCGGAACTCCGGTGTGGTTCGCACCGCCGCGGGCAGCCACATCAGGTCGCGCAGCCGCTTCGGCGCCTCCGTTTCGACTGACTCCAGATAAGCAAAAGGTATCCACGTATAACTGCCGGCGATGAAGACTTCCAGATGCGCGCCGATGCGCGGATCGGCATCGCTAAGCGCCGAAAAAGCTGCATCGTTCAGTTGCCCGCCTGGCGACGGGTGTTCCGTCCCCAGCGGAAGACGGTCGTTGGCAAACATCTCCTGCCGCTCCCGCTCGGCGTGCAGCGCGCTGCGATACAGCATCGCCCCCGCCGCCGCCTCGGAGCTGGCGTCCGATAATATGTCGAGCTGCTTTTCCGCGCGACCGTACTCTCCCGCGAAGCACAGAAGCTCGAAGAGAAAAGTACGGCGCTTGGCGTCGAGTGGCTGTTTCTTCAACTCGCCGCCAAGCGCTTCAATGGCCGCTCGCAAATTTCCCGACCGGTAAAGTGAGAGCGCGTCCATAGACTGTCCGCCCTAGGCCGTAACCTTGTTCTTTACTGCGTCCCAGGTCATTGCGCCGGACAGCACCAGGCTGCCATCGGCGTTCTGCTTATAGTAGGAGTATTTGACTGAGGCGAACGAAAATGACAATGATGCCATGGGTACGCCTCCCCCAATTGCACCGCTTGCCGACAAGTTGGTAAGGAAAATCTCGGTAAAGTCCAACTTCAGGTAGGGCGGAGGCGTCTTCTCATCGCCAGTGGCTTTGGTCGCACTGAAGGTTCCGGTGGCTATGTGTTTGCCCGTGCAAAGGGCTTGAAGAAGCTTGGGCGAGGCCTTCTCGAGAAAGATCGCACAGTTGAAATCTCCCGCTTGCGCATTGCTCGCAGCCGAACCGCTGCCGACCTTAACGGAGCCCGTGTTCATTGCGCCCCAGGACCAGCTCTGAAGCTCAATCTGGTCCTTATAAGTTTCATCCTCGGACTCACCATCGATTCCTTCCAACTTCAAGAACAAATCCGCTGCCATTTTCCAGTCCTCTCAATTTCTCGGCACACGCAGTCGTGCGTCGTGCCAGGTTGGTACTCCCCGCCTGCCAGTTTTCCCTCGGTTACTTCCGCGCCGATGCGGGCAGATCGGCCACCAGACGAAGGGAAACCGACAGCTCGTCCAGTTGGAAATGAGGCTTCAAGAACGCTACTGCACGATACGCTCCGGGCTTGCCAGGAATTTCGCTGACCTGGATCGCCGCTTCGCGCAATGGATGGCTCGCCTTGGTCGACGCCGACGCGTTGTCGTCGTCCACCACGTAGTTCAGAATCCACTGGTTCAGGAACTTCTCGCAGTCTGCGCGCGTCATAAAGCTGCCGATCTTGTCGCGCATCATCACTTTCAGGTAATGTGCAAACCGCGACATCGCCAGAATGTAAGGCAGTTGCGCGGAAAGCCGGGCATTGGCATTCGCCGCGTCCTTGTCGTACAGCTTCGGCTTGTTGGCCGTCTGCACGCTGAAGAACGCCGCATAGTCGGTCCCCTTGCAATGCACCAACGGCACCAGCCCCTGATCGGCGAGTTCCTTCTCGCGCCGGTCCGTGATCACCACTTCCGTCGGGCACTTCAACGCCACATCACCCTCGTCAGTGCGGAATGTATGCGCGGGGAGTCCCTCGACCAGGCCGCCGCCCTCCACGCCGCGTATCGTCGCGCACCACCCGTACTTCGAGAACGAATTGGTCAGGCGCGCCGCCAGGCCGTAAGCCGCGTTGCCCCACAGGTACTTGGAGTGGTCGCTGCCGTCCACCGCCTCTTCGTAGTCGAACGCCTCGATCTGCTTGGTGTCCTTGCCGTAGGGCAGCCGCATCAGGATGTGCGGCAGCGTCAGCGCCACGTAGCGCGAATCGTCCGACTGACGGAAGCTCTTCCACTTCGCATATTCGGTCGAATCGAAAATCTTGCCGATATCGCGCGGTGCCCCCAGTTGCGTATAGCTGCTCAGGTTCAGCAGTTCCGAGTTGGCTGCGGTGAGAAACGGCGCATGCGCCGCCGAGGCTACCTGCGACACCCTCTCCAGCAGTTCGATGTCTTCCGGCCCGCGCCCGAATTCGTAATCGCCCAGCAGCGACGCAAATGGCGCCCCGCCAAAGACTCCGAATTCCTCTTCGTAGACCTTTTTGAACAATGCGCTCTGGTCAAATTCCGGCGCGCGCTGCAGATCTTTCAGCAGTTCGCGTTTCGACACGTTGAGCACCTTGATCTTCAGCATGTCGTTGGTTTCCGACTGATCGATCACGTACTTGATGCCGCGCCACGTCGACTCCAGCTTCTGAAACGCCGGATAGTGGAGCACTTCGTTCAACTGCAGCGAGATCAGCCGGTCGATCTGCGCAATCCGTGCCTGGATGGTCGCTTCCGCATCCCGCGTCAGCGTCATGTGCCCTTCCAGAACCTGGCTCACGAACTCCTTCACCATGTCCCGGCCGCGCTCCATCGACGCCGTGTCGCGCGCGAATCGGCCCTGGGAGACGATCTGCTCCAGCAGCGACTGTTCCGCTACCGTTTCCTCTGCCGGTGTTGCGGCTGCTGCCGCTGCTTCCTGTGCGCTCATTGCTCACCTCCGGTCTTGCCCAGCTCCGTACGAAGCTTTTCCCGCGACTCCGTATTCGACACGGCTTCGAAGAGCGCTTCGTCCAGCTTGTCGTTTCCCTGCAGGCTGCCGCGAAGATCGCTCAGCCGCGTGCGCAGATCCAGCAGTTCCTTGAGCGGTCCCACTTGCTTGGCCACGTTCTCCGGCGAAAAATCATCCATGCTCTCGAATTTCAGGTTCACCTTCACCTGGCCCGCATTCGGATCGTCGCTCAGCTTGTTCTCCACCGCGAACGCCAGGTGCGGCTGCATCCCCTTGAGCACGGTATCGAAGTTGTCGGGGTTGATCTCCACGAACTTGCGGTCCTTCAGCGCCGCGAGCGGCTGCTCCGGCTGTCCTGTCAGATCTCCAAGAACTCCCATGACAAAGGGAAGTTCCTTCATCTCGATCGCGTCGCCGATTTCCACGTCGTAGGTGATGTGTACACGGGGCGAACGGACGCGATCCAGCTTGTGCTGCGTGCTTTCTTTGGCCATTTGCTTTTCCTCGGAACCCCAGATGCGAAACAACTCGAAAAGACCGGTAGTAGCTTCTATAACTCCCGGAGAATTTCACCCTGCGCGCCGTTTCGCTTTTTAGACCTTGCAGAACCGGACACATCGGCTCTCGTCTTGGTGGGGAAGCCTTTGCGTCCGTTTCCGTGAGCGTTTTGATTATTTGCCGACCGGCTCCATCTGTCAAGCCAATTCCTGTTGAAGAGAATTTACCCCCGCTTGAGACGTCGCTCCCGCACCGGGTAACTACCCTCGCCAAACCTTGTAGCTTCGGCCAATAACGGCAATCCTCACCTCCCCTAACTCGGCGCGTCCGCTGCCCCTCTGACTTGCTGACTCACTGCCCCGCCGCGCGATGTATACTCTGTTCCCAGCAGAAGAGACTTCCATGCCACAACTACAGCCCGTTGTCTGGTCCAAAGGCGTCCTCTTGTCGCCGCAGCATCTGCAGGCGCAGGACCGTTTTTTTGAAGACACACTCCGCTTCCTCTCCGGGGCTCTGTCCTTTCAGAACTGGGGATTTACCTCTCTCCAGATCGACGCCGCCGGCCTCGCCCAGGGCAACCTGATCGTCACCCAGGCCTCGGGAATCTTCCCCGACGGGCTCCTGCTCGATATGCCTGCCTGCGACGCACCGCCGGCTTTGCGCACCCTCGAAGACTGCTTCCCGCCCACCAGCAAAACCTGCGCATTTTTCCTCGCCGTTCCCCAGGACCGTCCCGGCGGACTCAACGTCGCCCTGCAACGCGGCGGCGTGGCCACCCGCTTCTACTCCGAGTTGCAGATGCTCCGCGATGAAAACAGCTCCGGCGCGGAGAAGCCCGTCTCCCTGGCCCGTAAAAATCTCCAGATCCTCGCCGAGACCGAAAACATTGAAGGTTCCGTGCTGCTGCCTCTGGCGCAGATCGAGCGCACCGAGGCCGGCGGCTATCGTCTCGATCCCAAGTACGTTCCCCCCATGCTCACCGTCAAGGGCAACGAGCTGCTTACCGGCATCCTCCGCGGCGAAATCGAAACCCTGGTCTCGCGCAGCAGCCAGCTTGCCGGCTCACGCCGCCAGCGCAACCAGTCGCTCGCCGATTTCAGCGCCTCCGACATCGCCAACTTCTGGCTGCTTTATACCATCAACTCGCAGCTCCCCGTCCTGCGCCATCTCCTCGAAGCCGCACAGGTCCATCCCGAAGCGCTCTTCCTGCACATGCTCTCGCTGGCCGGCTCGCTCACCACTTTCTCTTCCAAAGTCGAGCCTCGCGACCTGCCCCGCTACGAACATGAGCGCCTCGGCCCCTGTTTCCTGGCCCTCGATACCACCATCGCCGAACTGCTCGACACCGTTGTCCCCAGTAACTTCGTCGCCCTGCCGCTCAAGCCCCTGCGCGATTCCATTTACGCCGCGGCCATCGACAAAGACAGCTACTTCCAGAACTCGCGCGTCTATCTCGCCATCTCTTCCGATATCAACGAGGCCGACCTCATCGCGCGCACCCCCAAGCTGGCAAAAGCCTGCTCGGCTACACACATCGAGCAGCTCATTCGCCAGGCGCTGCCCGGCCTGGCGCTCACCCACATCCCTGTGCCGCCGCGCGCCATCCCCGTCAAGCTGCGTTACCAGTACTTCAGCATCGACCGCACCGGCCCCGTCTGGGAAGCCGTCGTCCGCGCCCGCAACTTCGCCGTCTATGTCCCCGCCGAAATCTTAAACCCCGAAATGGAATTGATCTTCCTCTTCGCCAACCCCGACTGAAACCGGAAGGGGTCGGGGATCAGCGTTCAGGGAAGCCACGCGCCGAGGGTCAACACGTCCCCTAGGAACGGCGCGAGAACAGCCCCCGGATGTGGAGTCCGCGACAGCGATCGCAATCCGGGGAATAGGGCCCTTTCAATGATTCCGTCTCGTGGGGGCGAGACAAGTCAGCCCCCTGAAAGGGCAATGGCGCATGCTTTTAACAGCGGCGTCACCCCGTGTGGACACCTACCGGCTCGCTTCTCCAAAATAAAAAAAAGTAAGTCTGAGAAGAAAATCAGGCGCCAAAAAAGAACACGAGCGTCCACAGCCCGCGCGAAACGATGTTGCGCCCGGATGCGGTCTGGCAATGGCAGAGCATAAGAAGCAAGAAGGTGGCGGCTAGAAACTATCTTTCACTTGTGGTGCAGCAGCAACACCAGCACCAGCACCAGCAACGACACAATCACGAATCCCATCAGCACCAGAATTAACGGCATGTATTTCTGCAGTGCCGGCGGTGGCGGTGCCGCGGCCGGCGCAGGCGGTGGTGGCGGCAGCGCGGGAAACCCCATCGCCGGCGGCGCAAAATGCGCTCCGCCTCCCGCTGCGGGTGCGCCCCCGTGTATCCCGGGCATGGGCGGCATCGCCGGCGCCTTCGGCATCGTCGGCATCGCTGGCGGCTTGGGCATCGGTGGCGGAGCCCACGCCGGCGCTCCGCCTGCTGGAGCTGCGGGTGGCGGCGGTGCCGCGGCCGACTGCGCTGCCTGCATGTCGCGCAGCGCCGACCCTGAAATCACCCGTGTAAACTCTCCCGGTCCCGAAGCCGACGGCGGAACGGCGCTCGGCGGCAGTGTCGGCGGCGTAGCCCACGGCGAAGCCGGCAGCGGAGCAGCGGCAATCGGGGGTGGCGGCGCAGCCGGCGGACTAAACGGCGGCGGCGCAGCTGCGGGCGGCACAGCCGGCTGGGCGGACAGCGTCTGCAGCAACTGCGTAAATCCTCCCGCCGCAGCCGGGCCGGGTGGTGTTGGCGCAGGAGAAACCGGACCCGAACTCTTTGCAGCAAAAGAACTCGTAGCCAGCGGCGGAGGCTCCTGAGGCTTCGCTTCCTGGTTCAACGCCTGCAGTAACTGCGTGAATCCCCCCGCCGCGGCGGGCGGCGGTGGGTGCGCGCCGGCTGCCGGCGTCCCCGAAAATCGCAGTCCGGTCTCCATCACCGGCTCCGGCTTCAACGATCTCAGCGGGTCCTCTTGCCCCGGAGCACTCGCGCCCTGGCTCGCAAACATCTTCGTAAACGCTCCCGGTTCCGCTGCCGCCGCAGCTTGCGGCGGCGGCGTCGGCGACGGACGCACCGGTGCCGAACTTCCCGGCACGCTGGTGCTCGAAAACATCCGCGTAAATTCCCCCGGCTCTCCCTTTCCTGCCGGCGCTGACGGAAGTGGAGGAGCAGCCGCAGGCGGCGCCGGCGGTGCAGCAGGCTGCGGACTCCCCGTCCCCTGCACGGCCTGAAACATCTGCGTAAATTCTCCGGCCCCCGAGGCCGACTTACCCGCACCGCTCACGGGTACCGCAGGTCTCGCTTCTGAGACCGGGGAAGCAGCAGCTTCCGCTGATACACTCGGGCTTATCGAGCTGAACATCCGCGTAAACGCGCCGGGACCCTGCGATCCCGCCGGCGCGCTCTCCGCTTTAGGCGCTGCGGCGCCCATCGAAATCCCCAGCGTGGGATCATTCGGTGGTTTTTCCATCGCCACCGGGCTGAAGACGTGTGCTACCTCTTCGGTTCTGCCCGTACTCTGCGGCGCAGCCGAACCCGGACCCGGACCCGGCGCCGTCAGCGCCTGCAGCATGCGCGTGAATTCTCCGGGGCTGCCCGATCCCGCCGTCGATGCCGGTGCCGGCGCAGCCGCGACCTGCTGCTTCGCCGGTTCTCCCTGCGCCGCGGGCGCTGCAGCTGCAGGTTTAGGGGCCTCAGCCTCTGGCGCCGCCTTTTCCCCCTGCCTCAAAAGAGAAGCCAGCAAATCCTCTTCTGCGCGCGGCGCGGCCGGCACTTGTCCAAAGACCCCCGTCGCGCTCGATGGCGGATTCGTGCGCGGGGAATCGGATTCATCAAATGGATTTTTGGGCGCTCCCATGCGTGGCCACCTTGGCTCATGAGAATTCAGTGGTTCCGTTTTCCAACACTATATCCACTTGGCTTGACAGTAAAGGTCCGGCATCCTACGATGCAAACACAATCGGCGGCAGTTGCGGCCAGGGCTGCTAATGGACGCGGGAAACCCTCGCGCCCGGCGTGTTTGCGCCTGGCTTTTGACCCCTTAACAATCCTGGTCCAATACAATGGTTCGATTGCTATGAAATTCCTTTCACGGGTCGTCTGGTCCGAGGGGATGTATCTGAGCCCCCACCATTTCCAGACTCAAAGCCGCTACTTCGAAGACTCCATGGCTTTTCTCGCTGCCAGCCTGTGGCGCGAGCCCTGGGGCCTGCTCCATCTCGAGCTTGATGCCAAAGCCATGCGCAACGGTACCGCCGCCGTTCTTCACGCTTCCGGAATCTTTCCCGACGGCATGCCCTTCGAGATTCCCAACTCCGATCCGTCCCCGCCCCTGCGCAATCTCCTCGAAGTCTTCCCCTCCACCGACGCTGAGCTGCCCATTTACCTCACCGTGCCCAGCCGCCGCGACAACGGCTTCGACTGCGATCTCGGCTCACCCAACGGCAGCCGCTTCTCGCCCATGCAGCGCATCCTGCGTGACGAGACCAACGGCATCGACGAACGCGAAATCGATCTCGGCCAGAAAAACATCCGCCTCACCACCGAGGCCGAGCTCACCCCCGATCTGCTCTCTATTCCCGTCGCCCGCATCCTCCGCGACGGCCGCGGCCATCTCGTCTGCGACGAAGAATTCATTCCTCCCTGCCTCATCCTGAGCGCCAGCGACCCCCTCATGCTCCTCGTCCGCCGCCTCCTCGACGCCATCGGTGAAAAAAGCTCCACGGTGGCGCGCAGCGCCCGCCGCCACGGACGCTTCGAAGCCGGAACCGGCGCCCTCGACGTCGCCAATTACTGGTTCCTGCACGCCCTGCATAGCACTATTCCCCCGCTGCAGCATCTTGCCGCCACCCGCCACGCCCACCCCGAAGCCGTCTTTGTCGAGTTGTCCCGCCTCGCCGGCGCACTTTGCACCTTCGCTGTCGATTCCGACCCCCGCCAGCTCCCCAAATACGACCATCGCAACCCCGGCCCCGCCTTTCGCGCCCTCGACGCCCACATCCGCCGCCATCTCGAAATCGTTGTCCCCTCCAACACCGTCACGCTCGAATTCCAGCAACTCGAGCCCTACATCCAGGCCGCAGAAGTCCGCGACGAGCGCTGTCTCCGCCGTGCCCGCTGGATCTTCGGCATCCGCTCCTCCATCGGCGAATCGCAATTACTTAGCCTCACGCCCAGGCTGGTCAAAGTCTGCTCCTCCAAATTCGTTCCCGAGCTGGTCAGGCGCGCCCTACCCGGCATGAAGCTTACCCACCTCCCCGTGCCTCCCACCGCCATTCGCGCCGAGGCCGACATGCAATACTTTTCCGTCGAAATCGCCGGGCCCTGCTGGGAGCACATCCTGCAAACCCGCAGCGTCGGCGTCTACATCCCCGGCGAAATCTCCAATCCCGAATTCGAACTCACCGTCATCGTGGAGACCTCGTAAATGAGCACCGTTCGCGTCAACAGCCTCTCCCTCTGCTTCCAGGAAGTGCTCACCGCCATCCTGCGCGTGCGCTTCCAGCGCCAGCAAGTGCAGGATGCCGAAAGTTTCCGCACCCAGATGCGCCGTTCCCTGCAATCGGCCATGCAGGACGCCCGCTCCGCCGGCTACTCCAGCGAGACCGTGCAGATGGGCGTCTTCGCCACCGTCGCCTTCCTCGATGAAAGCGTCCTCAACCTGCAAAGCCCCGTCTTCGGCGACTGGGCCCGCCGCCCCCTCCAGGAAGAGCTCTTCGGCGGCCATCTCGCCGGCGAAGCCTTCTTTCGCAACCTCCAGCAGCTCCTCACCGCGCAAGATGCCACTGAAGTCGCCGACGCCCTCGAGCTCCACTGCCTCTGCCTGCAAATGGGCTATCGCGGCCGCTACGCCCTCGGCGATACCGGCGAGCTCCACCAGGTCCTCCGCCAGGCCCGCGGAAAAATCGACCGCATCCGCGGCGCCGCCCGGCTCAGCGAGCCCATTGCCGCCCCTGAAGTTCCGCCCGCCCGCGCCCGCGATCCCTGGACGCGCACCCTCCTCATCACCGCTTGCGTGCTCGCCGGCCTCACCATCCTCGGCTTCGGCGGTTACGAACTCATGCTTTCCTCCGGAGTCTCCCAGGTGCAGAGCGCCGGAATGATCGTCTTTTAGGAGCCCGCCGTGCTGCTGATCATTGTTGCCGCTCTCGTCCTGGTCCTCTCCATCGTCCTTGCCTGGGTCGTCGGTCCGCTTCTCGGCCTCGCCGGTGCAGCGCTCCTCATCCTGCGCATCGCCCTCATCCTCATCGGCGCCGCCACCGCCGGTTTCATTCTCTATCTCTTCTTCAAGGAAAAGCGCCAGGACGCCGCCGCCAAAAGCCTCACCGGGGGCACCGAGCTCGACACCCTCCTGCGCGACGCTTCGCACCGCCTCTCCACCGCCCAGCGCACCGGCCCCAAATCGCTCGATTCCCTGCCCCTGCTCTACATCCTCGGCGAAGCCAACTCGGCCAAAACCACCGCCGTCCTCAAATCCGGTTTCGACCCCGAACTCCTCGCCGGCCAGGTCTATCGCGACCAGGACGTCGTCGCCACTCCCGTCGTCAATCTCTGGTACGCGCACAATTGCGTCTTCGCTGAGGCCGGCAGCGCCATCCGCAACGCCCCTGTCCTCTGGCGCCGGCTCATCCGCAAATCCCGTCCCAAAGCCACCCGCTCCGCCATCGGCAAGCATGCGCCCGTCCGCGCCGCCGTGGTATGCGTCAGCTCCGAGCTCTTTCTCGGCGCCGCCGCCACTGATGCCTCGCTCGCCGCCGCCCGCGCCACCAACCAGATGCTCCGTGACCTCGCCCAGCAGCTCGGCACTGAGGTCCCCGTCTACGTCATCCTCACCAAGCTCGACCGCATCCCCTACTTCACCGAATACGTCCGCAATCTCAATGAAGACGAAGTCGCGCAGCCCCTCGGCACTGCCTTCCCGCGCAACGCGGTCTCCAGCGGCCTCTACGCCGAAAAAGCCATGGCCGAGTCCGTCGCCGCGCTCGACCGCATCTTCTTCTCCTTTTCCGAATTCCGCCTCGAAATCCTCAGCCGCGAATCCGACCCCAACGCCATCGATCCCGACTACGAATTCCCCCGCGAGATGCGCAAACTGCGCAACAACCTCGCCGGCTACCTCGTCGAGCTCACCCGCCCCAGCCACCTCAACGCCAACCCCTACCTCCGCGGCTTCTACTTCACCGGCGTCCGCGCCCACATGGTCGAGCAGATGGTCGCCGCCGCCGCGCAGCAGGCCCGCACCGAGCCCGCCGGCTCCGGCGCCACCCGCATGTTCTCCGTCGAATCCATGCGCGCCGCCGCCGCTGCTCCCGTGCCCCAGACCATCTCCCGCAAAGAGGCGCAGTGGTGCTTCCTTCCCCACCTCTTCCCTGACATCATCCTCGGCGACCGCAGCGCCCTCGCCGTCACCAGCAATAGTGCCCGCACCCACACCGTGCGCCGCGTCGCCCTCGCTTCCATCTGCGTTGTCCTGCTCGCGCTGCTCACCTGCTTCACCATCTCCTGGGCCAAAAACTCCGTCCTCGAACACCGCATCGCCACCGCCTCCGCTGCGCTGCCCAACACCACCGTCCCCACCACCATGCTCGCCGGCACCTCTGACCTCGCTTCCCTCGACCAGCTCCGCGCCGCCATCGTGCAGCTCGAAACCTACCAGCAGAACGGCGCGCCGCTCATGTCCCGCTGGGGACTCTACCACGGCTCGAGCCTGCTCACCGCCGCGCGCCGCATTTACTTCGAGCGCTTCCGCTCGCTCATGCTCACCAACACCCAGGCCGACCTCGTCACCTACCTCAACTCGCTTCCCGCCGCGCCCCAGACCGGCGCCGACTACTCCGCCGCCTACGACCCCCTCAAGGCCTACCTCATCACCACCTCCAACCCCGACAAGAGCACAACCGATTTCCTACCGCCCGTACTCATGCAGTACTGGCAAAACGGCCGCGCCCTGGAAACCGACCAGCAGAAAAACCTCGCTTACAATCAGTTCGCCTTCTACGCCGCCGAGCTCACCCGCCAGAATCCCTATTCCATTCAGCCTGACAGCGGCGCCGTCACCCACGCCCGCACTTACCTCGCCGGCTTCGGCGGCTTCGAGCGCATCTACCAGCAGATGCTCACCGCCGCCGGCAAGCAAAGCCCCTCCATCAACTTCAATCTCAACTATCCCGGCTCCTCCGCCACCGTCATTGACTCCCACATCGTCCCCGGCGCCTTCACCGCCACCGGCTTCACCTTCATGCAGGACGCCATCAACCACCCCGACCGCTACTTCAGCGGTGAAGTATGGGTCCTCGGCAATCAGGCGCCGCCGTCGCTCGACCGCACCACCCTCACCGCCCAGCTTGAAACCCGCTACTCCACCGACTTCACTACCCAGTGGCGCCAATTCCTCCAGGCCGCCAGCGTTATCAAATACCGCTCCCTCGCTGACGCCGCCGCCAAGCTCCAGCTCCTCTCCAATCCCAACTCCCCGCTCCTCGCCCTGCTCTACGTCGCCTCCCACAACACCGCTATCGCCGATCCCAATCTCTCCAAAGAATTCCAGCCCACCCAGGCCGTAGTCGCGCCCACCGCTCTCGACAAATACATGGGCCCCGGCAACCAGTCCTACATCGGTGGACTCCTAGGCCTTCAGGCCGCCGTCGCCCAGGTCGCGCAAAATCCCGCCGCCGCCACCGACCCCAACGCCGTCGCCCCCATCGTCACCGCTTCCGCCGCCGCGCACACCGCCGC
>JASHOY010000071.1 GCA_030038435.1 Acidobacteriaceae bacterium
CTCTGGCTGGATGGTCTGCGACCGGCGTGGTCGAGATCCAATCGGGGCACTCTCTCTATTTCCTTGATACGAATGGCAGCAATGCTTTCGGCATGAGCGGCCCCGATGCGGATTTTGCCGAGCTTAACCCTGCCTGCACTGCCTCTCAGCTATCCACGCACGGATCGGTGACCAGCAGACTGAATGGTTTCTTCAATAAGAGCTGCTTTTACAGCAACCTCGGCACTCCAACCCAAACGCCCTATCCTTATCCGGTGATCGGGGCGGATGGAGTAGCCACTGGATTCGGCGATTCAAAACCAGGAATGACGCGCGGTCCTGCGCAGAACAATGTGGACTTCGCCCTGGTGAAGACGTTTCCCTTCAGCGTGAGTGGCAAAGAGGCCAACGCTCAATTTCGCGTAGAGACATTCAACACCTTCAACACGCCGCAGTTCGCGGATCCGGGCCTCGATGTAGATTCGCCCACTTTCGGCGTCATCAACACCGCATCTGTCAACCCAAGGATTATGCAGTTGGCGGTGAAATTCAGCTTCTGACGAATGCTCGAATTAGATTTGTCGCCCCAAGCGGAGCGATGTGAACGTCGGGTGGGAATTCGACTTATTCTTGAAATCTTTTTTGCCGGTAAATAAACCCGTGAGAGGCACCGAGGGTCTCGCGCTCGTTCCGGTGCAGTGGACAAGGTCGAAGGAATCTGTTGTCTTGCCGGGATCTTTGCGCAAAAGAATTCGCAGCGAGTTCAATTGAGGGCAGGAATGAAAAAGATAGTGCTGGGTTTCGCCGCTTTTCTTTTTGCCTGTGCCGGTTTGCACGCCCAGGATCAACAGCCGCTCCTGATGCAGGACCCGACGCTGAACGCGACGCACATCGTCTTCGCCTATGGAGCGCGTCTGTGGAGCGTGAGCCGAAACGGCGGAGCAGCGGTTCAGCTGACCAGCGGACCGGGAGCGGAATCCAATCCAAGATTCTCCCCCGACGGCAATTGGATTGCCTTCACAGGGAGCTATAACGGGAACGCCAACGTCTACGTCATGCCTGCCTCGGGCGGACAGCCGCGCCAGCTCACGTACAGCCCCGGATCGGACCTGGTGGAGGGTTGGACGCCGGATGGACAAAATATTTTGTTCCAGTCCCTGCGCGACAGCTTTTCCATACGCTACAAGCAGCTTTATACGATCTCCATACGCAGCGGTTTCGCGAAGCCGCTGCCGCTGCCGATGGGCTATCAGGGATCGTACTCTGCGGATGGCAGTCATCTTGCGTACACGCCCCTGCCGCGCGAAATCTTCTTTGGCGGCGGCGACGATTTCATGAGTGCTTTCGTGGCGCATTACCACGGTGGTCTTGCGCCCCAGGTGTGGATCGCGAACCTCGCGGATTCCAGCGTTGTCAAAGTGCCGCATGAAAATTCCAGCGATTTCAACCCGATGTGGGTCGGCGATAAGATCTATTTCCTTTCGGCCCGCGCCGAGCCCATATCTCTCTACGTGTACGATATGGGCACGAAAAAGGTCTCGAAAGTCGTCGACAATTCCGGCATGGACATCATGTCCGCCTCCGCCGGGCCTGGCGCGATTGTCTATGAACAATTTAGTTCGCTGCACCTGTACGATCTCGCCAGTGGACATGAGCACGAGGTCCACGTGACCATCACCGGGGATTTTCCGCAGGTTCGCCCGCACTTCGCAAAAGTTGCGGATCACGTTTTGAACTCCGGAATTTCTCCCACCGGCGCACGCGCCGTATTCGAAGCCCACGGTGAAATCCTTACCGTGCCCGCCGAAAAAGGCAGCATTCGGAACATCACCAATTCGCCGGGTGTGGCCGACCGCGAGCCTGCGTGGTCGCCAGATGGAAGATCGATCGCGTATTTTTCGGACCGCTCCGGAGTCTACGCGCTCCATATAAGAAATCAGGATGGTATGGGGCCCGTGCGATCGATCGACCTGGGCAATCCGCCTTCTTATTTCTTTCAGCTTGCGTGGTCTCCGGACAGCAAGAAGCTGGTCTATACCGACAAGCGATTGAATGTCTGGTATCTCGATCTGGACCATCCCGCGCCGGTCAAGGTTGATACGGACACGTACTTCGACTTCTTCCCTGGGCTGAATCCCTCGTGGTCGCCGGACAGCCGCTGGATCGCTTACACCAAATTGCTCAAGAATCGCCTGCGCGCCGTGTTTGTTTATTCGCTGGAAACCGGCAAAGCCATGCAGATAACCGATGGCCTGAGCAACGCGGCACATGCCGTCTTCGACAAGAGCGGGAAATACATCTACTTCACCGCCAGCACAAATTCCGGTCCGGCCAACTTCTTCCTGGACATGTCGAGCGATACCCACCAGGTGACCAGCAGCGTTTACGTTGCTGTGCTGCGCAAGGGCATCCCTTCGCCGCTTGCGCCGCAAACCGATGAAGAAAATGTCGCGGCGGCTCCGGCCCAGGCGGCACCGAATCCCTCTGCCAACCAGGAAACGAAGGCCGCCGGTGAGGCGGTTCAGATCGACTTCAACGATATCGGCCAGCGCATCCTGGCACTGCCCATCCCGGCTGCCGATTACACGGATTTGCAGGCGGGCAAAGCGGGAGAGATTTTCCTGCTCCAGACTTCGCCCGAAACGCACCAATCCACCCTTCTCAAGTTCAGTTTCTCCACGCGAACCCCAACGCCATTGCTGGAAGGCATTCAGAGTGCCACCGTCTCTTTCAATGGCGAGAAATACCTCTATCAACAGGGGGATAAATGGGGCATTGTCTCGACGGAGGCTCCCGCCAAGCCTGGCGAGGGCCTTCTGGATATGGACGCGATGCAGGTCTGGGTGGTCCCGCGCGAGGAGTGGGACCAAATGTATCGCGAGGCCTGGCGTATAGAACGGGATTACTTCTACGCCTCCAACTACGCCGGCCTGAACCTCGACGCCGCCGAAAAGGAATATGCACGATACCTGCCCGGCATCATGAGTCGCCAGGACCTTAACTATCTCTTTCGGGAAATGCTGGGGAAGCTCTCCACCATGCACATGTTCGTCGGAGGAGGAGATATTCCCAGCCCCACTCCCGTGAGCGTCGGATTGCTGGGGACGGACTACACAACTGCCAACGACCGTTATTGCTTCAAGAAAATCTATAGCGGCGAAAACTGGAACCCTGGATTGCGTGCCCCGCTGACGGAACCCGGGATCGATGTCCACGCTGGCGATTATCTATTGGCCGTGAATGGCCGCGAGCTGCATGCCAGCGACAATATCTACAGCTTCTTCCTCAACACCGCAGGACAACAGGTAACGATCACTGTCGGGCCCAGTCCGGACGGCTCCGGCTCCCGGCAAGTTACCGTGGTCCCCATCGGCAGTGAAATTGCCCTGCGCGGCCGCGACTGGATCTACGGCAACATACAAAAGGTCGACGCGCTAAGCGGCGGGAAAGTCGCGTACGTGTACTTGCCTGATACCACGACGGGTGGATTTACTTCGTTCAACCGCTATTTCTTCGCGCAGGTGGATAAGCAGGGCGCGATCATTGACGACCGTTACAACAGCGGCGGCCAGGCCGCGGATTACATCATCCAGTATTTGCAGCGGACACTGTGGAACTACTGGTATACGCCCAGCGGCGCCGTACAGACCGAACCCGGCGAAGCGATCTTCGGGCCGAAGGTCATGCTCATCAACCCCTATGCGGGTTCGGGGGGCGACCTGATTCCGTGGTTCTTTCATCATCTCAACGTCGGCGCGCTTGTTGGAGAGAGGACCTGGGGAGGGGAAGTAGGAATCACCGGCTATCCGCCGTTAATCGATGGCGGACTTGTTACTGCGCCCAGCCTTGCATTCTTCACGACCCAGGGGCAATGGGGAATCGAAAATGAGGGTGTCTCCCCGGACATTGAGGTGGGTATGGATCCGGCGGCATGGCGTCAGGGCCGCGATCCGCAGCTTGAAAAGGGAGTGCAGACGATTCTCGATGAGTTGAAGGCACACCCCCTGCCCAAACCGACGGTTCCGCCGTTTCCCGACTATCCAACTGCGCCTTGAATTGGTTTCAGAAGATTCCCAGGAAAGCGAATCGAGAGATTCCACATGTCGGAATCGCAGACGCCGCAAGACTTTGGAGTTAGACGCAGCGTTGATGAGTGATTCGGCGATGATGCACTTTTATCGAAAAGTGAGCGGCGGAATCCCCAAAGAGAGGTCCGCCGCTGCTGTTAACTTCTGTCTTCGTTTCAGTCGCCGGCGACCAGTACGCCCTCCTGTTCTTCGACAGCCACTTTCCGCTCCTTTTTCTCATAGGAATGGCCTGTGAGAAGCCCGATCACGAAGATGCCGAGGATGGCGGCGCCGGCGGCGAAGAGCACGTCACCCGGTACCCGCATCCAGCGTAGGGTCTGCATGCCCGGCGTCTGCAGGAACTCCGCAGAGCGCGCATACCAGGTGCCCTGCTGGATGGACGCCATGGCCTGCAGGATGCCAATGGGGAACATGCTGAGCACCACCATGAAGACCAGTCCCAGATTGACGAGCCAGAAGGCCAGCTGCAGCGGGCGCTCTTTCCACTGCACTCCAGGACGGAGGGCCCGCAGGCAGAAGAGCGTGAGCCCGAGGCCAAGCATGCCGTAGACGCCGAAGAGCGCGGTGTGTCCATGCACGGGGGTGAGATTGAGCCCCTGCATGTAGTAGAGCGCGACCGGCGGGTTGATCAGGAAGCCGAAGAGGCCAGCACCCACCATGTTCCAGAAGGCGACGGCGACAAAGAAGTAGATGGGCCATTTGTAATTGGCTACCCATGGAGCTTTGCTGTTGCCGCGCGCCAGGCGGATGTTTTCCCAGGCTTCGTAGCCCACCAGCGTCAGCGGCACCACTTCGAGCGCACTGAAAACCGCTCCCAGCGCGATAACTACCGGTGAAGATCCAGCAAAGTACAGATGGTGGAATGTCCCGATGATCCCACCCGACAGGAAGATGGTCGTCGAGAACAGAACCGCACGCGTCGCGGAGCGGATCTCCAGCAGGTTGAGCCGGGTGAAGAGGAAGGCAATCACCACGGTTGCAAATACTTCAAAGAAGCCTTCGACCCACAGGTGAACGACCCACCAGCGCCAGTATTCCGCCGTGACCAGGTTGCTGCGCTGGCCGTACATCAGGCCGGCAGCATAGAAGAGCGGAATCGCGACGCTGGAGATAAGGAAGAGGATCATCAGCGGCCGGCTCTCGCTACGGTGTACCAGCGCCGGTTTGAGTGCTCGGACCATGAGGAAGAGCCACAGAACGAGGCCAACAAAGAGCAGGATCTGCCACAACCGGCCAAGGTCAACATACGTGTAACCCTGATCGCCAAGCCAGAACCACAGGTTGCCCAGTTTCTGCTCGATGCCCATCCATTCGCCGGCCATCGAGCCGCCTACCACGAGCACCAGCGCTGCGAAGAGGACGTTCACGCCGAAGCGCTGACCTTTGGGCTCATTGCCGCTGACGGCAGGGCCGACGTAGAGGCCGGTCGCGAGCCACGATGTGGCGATCCAGAAGATCGCCAACTGAATGTGCCAGGTGCGCGTGACGGCGTACGGCAGAATCTTGTCGAGCGGAATGCCGTAGAAACCTGCGCCCTCGACGCCGTAATGCGCGGTGAGACCGCCCATTGCGATTTGTACGCCCCACAGCAAAACGACCACCAGAAAGTACTTCATCGTGGCGCGCTGGCTGGGTGTGGCGATGATGCTGAGGAAGGGATCCCTGGCAGGAAAAGCCGGATGAAAATCACTTTTCTCCTGCGAGGCGTACCACCATACCAGCCCGCCGATCCCGCCCAGCAGAAAGACGAAGCTAAGAATGCTCCACAGGATCGCGGTTGGTGCCACCTGATTGCCAACCAGCGGCTCATGCGGCCAGTTATTGGTGTAGGTGATGCTGTTGCCCGGTCGCTCCGTGTGCGCGGCCCACGAGGTCCACCAGAAGAAAGCGGCCATCTGCTGCTGCTTCACCGGATCGGTGAGCGCGCCGGCGGGGATGGCGTACGCCTTGCGTCCCGCGCTGAAGACATCGGCATAGTACGCGGTGAGCTGATGAAACGCGGCGGCGACATCGTCACTGACGATCACGCGGTTAGTCGCAGGATCGAACGTGTTGTGCCGCATTTCACGAACCAGGCGCGCTTTAAGAGCGGCCTGCTGATCGAGGCTGAGAGCGGCGAAGTTTGCCGCTCCGTCGCGCTGCGCCCAGCGGTCGAGGAGGATGAGCGATTCGCGGTGTAGCCAGTCAGCGGTCCAGTCCGGCGCGACGTATGCGCCATGGCCCCAAACGGTGCCGATTTCCATGCCGCCGAGGGACTGCCAGACCCCCTGACCGTCGGTGATGGAAGAGCCGGTGAACAGCAGTTGGCCGTCGGTAGTGTAGACGTTGGGCAGAGGCGGAGCCTGGCTGATCATTTTCCGCCCCACGCCTCCGAGGATGGCAAACGATCCGATCATGACGATGGCCAGAGCCACCCAATAGCGCTTATAAGACATATCTTCTCCTCGCGAATGAATGCGGCGGTGCTGCGATCTCCTTCATGGAAGCCAAAATAACTTCCGCAACTAATCCATGCAGGGACTTAAGTCACAGGCTGGGGTGCCGATTCATTTTTTCCATGATGCAGAGATGTGGGGTAGGCCGAGGGTGACGGATATCACACTGTCGAAAGCCCTCAGTCGCCCCTCACAATGTGCACGTCATGCTCGCCGCAGAGACTTAAATCACTGATCGACTCCTTTGATTACCGACAGAACAGGACGTATTCGTCCTGTTACAGTGTCCCCGCATCCTTGTTCGCTCTGTGTTCGCAGCTGGCGTGGATCGGCATGTGGGCGCTCATTCCACACCTGCAGGAAGGGACGCGCGGACGCTCATGGCTGGGTGCGACGTGGCTATGGGCGCATCCGCAGGAAACGGTCCGAGACTAATCGCGGTGTTCTTACCCCGTTACCATCGAGGGCACTCGCCTTATGATGTTGTGGCAAAGATGCTGGGCTCAAGGGCAAAGGTCAGGATGATCTGCAGCGCGAAGAGCACGACTGCGCTGAGTTCCAGACATCCTGAAAGCGGAAGCAGCTTCCATCCCATTGTCCAAAAGCCTTCGTAAGCCAGCGGCTCCATGCTCACGCGCAGCGTGCATCCAGCCAGCAGCAGCGAGAGCGTCGCGAACATCAGCCCGCGGCTCCAGATGCCGCGTACACCGGCAAAATGCGGCAGAATGCGTGGCCCCACTGTCATTACCATCATCGCGGCAAAGCCCACAGTCAGCGCATGACGGCTTCCGCCCCAGAGGCCGCCATGCGCATCCCCGCATGCAGCCCAAATCCCCACGAGCGCCGCAGCAATCGACCACATGTAGGCAATCCGCAGAAATACAGGAAAGCTCCGATGGAGTCCGATGGTCTTCGCCGGACGCTCGGACGCCTCGAACACGCGCATCGCAATCGCCACCAGAATTGCTGCCACGGTTACCAGCGGCGTCATCAGTTTCGTCAGGTGCGCCATACCAAGGACGACGCCTCCGAGATCCAGCACTACCGCAAGCTGCAAAAGACGTCCGCGCACGGGCGCCACGCCGAGGAAGACCGGCAGCCACCGGGCGGAAAATCCCCACACCAGCGGCGCCAGGAATCCCCAGCCCAGCAGCACCAGAAAGCTCTGGTCCAGATC
>JASHOY010000008.1 GCA_030038435.1 Acidobacteriaceae bacterium
CGCCCGTACACCACGTTGTACTGGGTATCGATGAATCCGGCATCAAAATGGCACTTGAACATCACCAGCACGCGCCGCACGGAATCATCCGGCGCCGGATTCTCCGGCTTCATTGTTTGCGCACGCAGCGGCCGCGGCCGGCTGTTTTCCAGCATCATCACCGCGCCCGCGGCGGCCATGGTCTTCACAAATTCCCGGCGTTCCATCTGAGACTCTCCCCTCGCGTAACCGCACGAAGTTTATCACCTGACGCGCACTGTCTTTGACGCGGATCGTGGTCCAGTTTGGACTCCCACGGGCAGGAACAGCGGTAAGACTTCAAAGGGAACACTTGGCGGTCACACGCCCGGGATCAGGCACTAGAACAAATACGAGCGCATTCGCGACCGAATCGCGACGGGCGTTGAGCGGGTATAATTCCGATTCTACGGGGCGAATCGACCATAATGGACATCTGGCAGAGCCTATTCTCCTTCATCAGCATGGGCATCGCGATAATCGCTGCCTTCTTTATCTTCCGCAATGGTCGGAGTACGATCGCGCCGCGGGCGCCTCTCTTCATCGTGTGTTTTCTGCTGTTCTTTTATTTGGGTTTCGTGAGCCTGCCTTTGGCTATGCCGAGCCTCTTCCAGCATGTGCTCGGTCACTCTGTGTGGGCGAACTATACTCCGCCTCGAAGGCTGAACCTTGTTCAGGTGGGAGGAACATGGTGGCTTGTGCGCTGGAGAGACCCCATTCAAACCGTATTTGATTGGGTGCTTTTCACCGGTGTTGTTTGGGCGCTACTGAATGTCGTGCAGCGCCGCGCGAGGAAGCTGAATGTGTTCTGTTTTTGCCTTGGCATCGCTTTGGCAATCGCATCGCAATTCCTCATATTCACGTGTTATCCATTTTGCGTTTAGCTTCCGAAGCGAGGCGATCGAGTCATTGAAGTGGTTGTGCCCGAGCTGTCGGCAAACGGTAGTGAGGGTTTGCTGCTTCGTGCCGCCTCTACGGGGCTGCAGGCCTATCTTGCAGCTAACCCAGGACTGCGTTCGCTGGCGCGAACTTGTCCTGGGCTAACCTCGCATAGCCCCTCCGGGGCAGTGATGCGGTCTTTCGCTCATCCCATCTGCGCGCTGCAGTCCGGGCCGCGGGAGTGTGGTCGCCAACCCTTCCCTATGCCGTCTGTTCGCCCGCCGCCTGCCTGGTTTTGAGTAGCCGCTGACCCGCTCCCAACCACGCCGCCAGCTACCTCCTAAAACACTGGGCCCTCCGTGCCGTGCGATACACTCCATCCATGATCCACGACGGCCGGAGCATCAAGAAGCTTCCCTTCGATCCGGCGGCGGCTCTCACTCATTTGCGCGCCAGCGATGCAAAACTCGCCGCGCTCATCGACCGCGTCGGTCCCTTCACCCTCCGCCTCGATTCGTCGCCATCGCCCTACGAATCGCTGCTCGAAGCCATCCTTTACCAGCAGTTGCACGGCAAAGCAGCGGCCACCATCCATCGCCGCCTGCGCGAAATCTATTCCGGCGATCCCCGACCGCAGGCCCTGCTCGACACCCCCGAGGAACGCCTGCGCGCCGCCGGCGTCTCCGGAAACAAGATCAAAGCGTTGCGCGATCTCGCCGCGCGTACCCTCGACGGCACCGTACCCTCGCACGCGGCCATTCTCAAAATGTCCGATGCCGACATTGTCGAGCGCCTCACCGAGGTGCGCGGCATCGGCTCCTGGACCGTGGAAATGCTGCTCATCTTCCGCCTCGGCCGTCCTGATGTGCTGCCCGTGACCGACTACGGGGTGCGCAAGGGCTATGCGCTGACCTTCATGCGCGTGCCGCGCTCACGTCCGCTCGCATCTAACGACTTGCCCAAGCCCGACGTGGTATTTCGGCGCGGAATGCGCTGGGCGCCTTATCGTTCCGTGGCCAGTTGGTATCTGTGGCGCGCCTGCGATCTGGCCAAAGCTGCATTGCCCACGGGGCAACCGGGCCGATAGCGGAACCGGGACCAGTACTCGAACCGCCGTAAAATAGGCCAATAGCCGCCGCGGGCGCGCCTTCGCTGCCCCGCCGCAACAGGATTGCGATGCCCGAGAACAAACGCTTTATCTGCATTCACGGCCACTTCTACCAGCCCCCACGCGAAAACCCCTGGCTGGAGACGGTCGAGACCCAGGACTCCGCGGCGCCGTACCATGACTGGAACGAGCGTGTCTGCGCAGAGTGCTACGCGCCCAACGGCGCCGCGCGCCTCGTCAATGCGGAAAACCGCATCATCCGCATCGTCAATAACTACGCGCACATTAACTTTGATTTCGGCCCGACTTTGCTGAGCTGGCTGAAGGAAAACGCTCCGCGCACCTACCGCATGATTCTCGACGGCGAGCGCCGCAGCCGCAAATTCCTCGGCGGCCACTCGTCGGCCATGGCCCAGGGCTACAACCACATCATTCTCCCCCTCGCCAGCAAGCGCGACCGGCTCACCCAGGTGCGCTGGGGCATCGCCGACTACGTCAGCCATTTTGGCGAAAAGCCCGAAGGCATGTGGCTCCCTGAAACCGCCGTCAATCATCAGACGCTCGAGATCCTCGCCTCCCATGGCGTCAAGTTCACCGTCCTTGCGCCGCACCAGTGCCAGCGCATCCGGCCGCTTAAAAGCGGCGCGGCTACGGAAAGCGACGGCCATGACGGCGGTCTATGGACAGACACCCCCGACGCCTCGGTCGACACCACGCATCCCTATCTCGTCCGATTTCCATCCGGCGCCTCCATCGCCGTCTTCTTCTACGACGGCCCCACCTCGCGCGCCATTGCTTTTGAAGGCCTGCTCAACTCCGGTGAAGCGCTGTCCGGGCGCCTCAAGTCCGCTTTCAAGGATTCGCCCGCGCCCCAGCTTGTCCACGTCGCTACCGACGGCGAGTCCTACGGCCACCATCACAAATACGGCGAGATGGCCCTGGCTTACGCCACGCGCCTGATCGAGCAGGATGCCAATGTCGAGGCCGCCAACTACGCCAGTTTTCTTGCCCAGTTTCCTCCCCAGTTCGAGTGCCAGATCGTCGAGGACACCTCCTGGAGCTGCGCCCACGGCGTGGAGCGCTGGCGTTCCAATTGCGGATGCAACGGGGGCAAGCCGGGCTGGAATCAGAAATGGCGGGCGCCGCTGCGCCAGGGCCTCGACGGGCTCCGCGATGCGCTGGTACCGCTCACCGAAAAAGCCGGCGCCACGCTCTTCAAAGACGTGTGGGCCGCACGCGACGGCTATATCAACGTGATTCTCGATCGCAGCACCGAATCCGCCGATCGCTTTTTCGCAGAACACGCCGCACACGAACTCAGCGAGAACGAGCGCATCCGCGCCCTCGAACTGATGGAGATGCAGCGCAACGCTCTGCTTATGTACACCAGTTGCGGTTGGTTTTTCGACGACATTTCGGGCATCGAAACCGCGCAAATCATCGCCTATGCCGCCCGGGTGATTCAGCTTGCGCGCCTGGTCTTCGGCCGCCAGGCTGACGCCCTGGAACCTGCATTTCTGGCCCGCATGGGGGAAGCCAAATCCAACCTGCCCGCGCAGGGCGACGGCGCGCGCATCTACAAGCACGTTGTTGAAAGCATGGCCTTGCGGCTCGAACAGGTGGCCGCCCACTATGCCATCAGCTCCATCTTTTCCACCTACCCTGACGACACCGACCTGTTCTGCTTCCGCATTCACCGCATCTCCTTCGACATTCACACCTCGGGCCGCGCGCGACTGGCTCTGGGCCGCGCCCACGTGGCCAGCGCCATTACCGGCGTGCAGCAAAGCTTCTGCTTCGCCGTGCTCCACTTTGGCGACCAGAACATTTCCGCCGCGGTAAAGGCTTACAGCGAAGACGACGCCGCCAGTTTTGAAGCCTTTGCCGCTCGCGCCGCCGGATGCATCGAGCGCGCCGATTTTCCCGAAGCCATCCGCCAGATCGACCGCTATTTCGGGCGCGTCGATTACTCGCTAACTTCGCTGTTCAGCGACGAGCAGCGGCGCATCATGAACCTCATTCTCAACTCCACGCTCTGGGACATCGAGAGCTCGCTCACGTCCATTTATCAGGACCACGCCAGCCTGCTGCACTTTCTTTACAAAACCGGCCTGCCCAAGCCGGCCGCGCTCACCCTAGCGGCCACTTTCGCCGTCAACGCCGGCCTGCGCCGGGTGCTGGAAAGCGACCCCATCGACCAGGCGCAGTTGCGCTCATATCTCTCGCTGGCCTCAGCCGACCAGGTCTCGCTGGATTCCGCCGAGCTCTCTTACATCGTTGATCAACGTATGAAGCGAGCCATGGTCGAGCTGCAGATCTCGGCCGGTTCGCTGGAAGTCCTCGACCATTCTCTGGCCCTCGCGCGCATCGTCACGGAACTACCCTTCGAGCTCAACCTCTGGCAGGCGCAAAACATCTGGTATGAAATTCTGCGCACTTCACATTACTCGCTCACCGCTCTTTCTGACGAGGACCGGCCAGCCTGGGAGCGCGACTTCAATGAACTTGGAGCATGCCTCTCCATCGACACCACTTCCCTCACCGCCGACGAGTCGATCCTGGTTGCGGCCGGCGACTTACACCCCCGATAGTCGAGCGTAGCCGGCCGACCGGGTTCGCGGCGGCAAGCGAAAGACTCCGGCTCCGCGGCCTTTGCTTGTCCAGGTTCCGAAGCCGCATTGCAACATGGAATATCCGGCCAGCTACGCGCAGACGCCCACCACTACGCGCAAATAGGTGCCATCTTCGGCGGCGCGAACCATGAAATCCGCCACATCCGCGCGGGCGATGGAAAATCCGCCAAACGGCAGATGCCCCTGGCGCAGGCGGAATCGGCCGGTGTGCGCTTTGTCCGTCAGTTGCGGTGGCCGCACAATCGTCAGGTCCAGTCCGCTCGCGCGCAGAATCGCCTCCATCTCCGTAGCATCGGCCACTACTCCGGAAAAGAACAATCTTCCGAACAGATATGCCGGAGGAATCAGCGCGTCCTTAAACAGAAATGCCGTTGAAACCACCAGCCCCCGCCGCAGACCCGCCTGTTTCATAGCGCCGACCAACGCGGCGCCAAAATCGCGCAGCAGGTGCGCATCGTCTTTGCTGATCGGCATTCGTGGGCCGAAGGCCGAAAGCACTGCATCCTGCCCCGTCATCACCCGCGCCAGTTCGTGGCTGTCGAGCAGATTCCCTTGTACCACCGCCATACGCTTGGCAAACGGCCGCAAAGCCTCCGGCGAGCGCACCAGCGCGGTCACCGCGTGCCGGCGATCCAGCGCCTGCCGCACAATTTCAATGCCAATGCCGCCGGTTGCGCCCAGCACCAGGAGCTTCATGAACGATTCCTCCGCTTCCTAGCGTCAAGGATGCGCCAGTAGCGTCTCAGGACTCGGTGATTGCGGGCTTGCCGGCCGCGACGGCCTCACACTTGCCGCATGGGCGGATTCACAGTCCGGCGGCCCGCTATAATCGAGCGATGCCCGAGCTCCCCGAAGTGGAGACTGTCGCCCGCAGCGTCGACGAGCGGGTGCGCGGGGACCGCATTATCGATATCTGGCTCGGCTCGCACCATGAGCCTTTCAAAACTCCGCCTGCGGAATTGGCCCGCGGCCTGATAGGCCGGGTTTTTCTCTCCGTTCACCGCACCGGCAAACACATTGTCTGCGAACTTGGCCCTGCGCGCGCCCGCAAGCGATGGAAAGAACCACCTGGCGATGATCAGCTTCCTCAGGCTCAATGGATCGTCCACCTGGGCATGACCGGCCGCCTGTTGGTGGCCGATCCTGCCGCACCGGTCCCGCCGCATACCCACGCGCGTCTCACTCTTTTGAGCGGCCGCGAGCTCCGCTTCATCGATCCTCGCCGCTTCGGGCGCCTCGCCTTCAAAGACCTGCAGCGAAGCGCGGTCTTTGAGAGTCCCGGCAACGAGCCACTGACGATTGATGCCCAAGCCTTTGCTGCACTTTTTCGGGGTCGCCGCCTGTCCATCAAAGCCGCCCTGCTGAATCAGTCGCTGCTGGCCGGCGTCGGCAACATCTACGCTGACGAGAGCCTCTTCCACGCCGGCATCCGTCCCCGGCGCATGGCCGGGCGCCTCACCCGCGTCGAGCTTGAACGCCTCCGCCTCGCCCTCCGCCAGGTACTTCAGCATGCCATCCGCCTGGGCGGCTCTTCTATCTCCGACTACGTCGATGCCAACGGCGAGCGCGGCTTCTTCCAGGTTGAGCACTGTGTTTACCAGCGAACCGGTCTTCCCTGCCGCCGCTGCGGAACTCCGGTTCGCCGCATTTTAATCGCCGGCCGTGGAACCCATTTTTGCCCTTCCTGCCAGAGCTAGGAGGCCTTCTATGGTTTTTAAGAGAATTTTTATGCCATCTTTACGGGAATCTAGACCATCGCCAACTTCGTGTCTCCTATCTCTTTGATAATAAAAAGGCAGAGAACGGCACGCCAATTGCTAAGTAATAGGGCGCCAGTGATCGAATGAGGCTGCCGGATTGCTTCCGTTCAGCCGTGAGACCAGCAGGCACCCGGCAAGAGTCACCGCCAATGAGCGGAACCGGCCGGACAGCCTGAATAAAGGCAGGGTGGCAACGACCACCGGCCGGCTGATGCACGGGAGGCCAGTGACAGTCCGGATTTGCGTGACGCCACTCCACACAAAGGAGTGGCGTTCGTGCGTTTGCCCCTGATGCCTCCGGGCGATTTCGACCTAATGACTCTCTTGTGGAATTACCTTCGATATTCCTGGCGCCCGACTGCCTCAAAAGCCCACTTGCCAGCACGCACGCTTCGCTGTAGTATCAGATTTGCCTATTACGCGGCTGACGCGAGCCACCCGCTTGCGGGAAGTGCAAGCTCGCCGCTGAGCGAAGAGAGTCGCCCGACAGATCATTCCTTAATACCAATCTGCAGGCGGCTGCTGCTCACATAGGAAGGGCATTACCTGAGGAAAGCACAGGCCACGGTACGTCGATCCCAGCCATAGCTGGAGCATGCGCAAAGCTCATGTGGGGTGTTGGACTGTGGCATGAAAGGCATTTTCCCATCGGCCGGAAGGGCCACGGCGCTTCCGGCGTGCGCTGTATGAAGTGCTTCCTGCAACGGCTTCGGCCGCGGAGGGAATGGATTTCTTGCTTAGCGAGGTTCAGAGACAGTAACAGTTACGGATTCGTGAACCGTAACCGGCTGCAACAGACATTCGTAATGGAGTCTTTTGCCATCTGTCATTCGCGACGGCCCTCACCAGCACGATGATTTCTTCAGCAGCGCTCACCATACCCGGAGAAGATACGAACGGCTCGATTCAGCACCGCTTTCCGCCAGCTTGCCCGACGTCTGCAAACGTCAACAGCATTGGCGTGCAGTCCCGAGCAAGAAAGCATGGAATTTCCCCCTCACCGGCTTTGGCAGGAAAAGCGGCAAATGGATAAACCCAAAACTGAGAGTAAGGCACCAGGAAGTATACGCATGACAACAGAACTGACGCAGCCCCAGCCTGAGGCGGGGCCGGCGCCTGACAACGGTCAGGCGCAATCGCACGGACATCGGCGCCGTAGACGCCGCCGCAAGAACAAGTCCGGACAGCTGCCGGCCCAGCCGCAACCACCCCAGATGCAGCAGCCGCCCCAGGCGCCGCAGCCCAAGCCTGCTCCACAGCATCAGCATCAGAGCCGGAAGAAAAAGAAATTCTTTCAGAAGCCTCAAGCGCAGCCCTCGCAGCCGGGCAATAGCATGGCTCATGCCGGCCAGGCGGGCAAGCGCAAGGGCAAGCAGAAAGGCCCTCGCGAGTTTGTCGGTCCCATGGACCACAGCTACCGCGCG
>JASHOY010000072.1 GCA_030038435.1 Acidobacteriaceae bacterium
TTGTCGGGAATCAGATCGCTGATTCTCATTCCCGGGTGCCAGGCAAATCGGCCCGGGTTGGCCACATTGCCCCGAAGTGTTACGGTCTTTTGATACATTGGCACGATCGGATAAACGCGAATCAGATCGCCGTTTTTAACGGGAGTCTTGAGGCCGCTCGGGTTGTAATCGACATCCATGGCCTCCCGGGCTTGACGGTTGTCAGTGCGCTCAATTGAAACGCGTGCACCGGAAGCCAATGCGGTAACACCTCCCGCATCGGCAATAAGATCGTGCAGTGACTCGCCCGCGCGCAGTTCGTAGATTCCTGGGTTAGCCACGCTCCCTGTCACGGCGGCCTGAGGGCCAACCGGCGGGATAAAGATTACATCGCCAGGCAGAAGACTCACATCCTTCGACTTATCACCGCGAATCAGCAGATTGTAGAGATCGAAATCTGTAACCACTGTCCCGCCACGGCGTAACTCTATGTGTCTCAGTGAGCCTTCGACAGCCGGACCTCCGCTCACAAAGAGCGCATCCACCAAGGTGCTCAGTGAGCTGATGGTATACATACCGGGTCGCCGCGCTTCACCAGTTACATACACTTGGATGGATCGTATCTGACCCATTTCGACGCTGAGGCCGAAATTGCGGTAAATATGGCTGATTGCGTCATGAAGATGTGAGTCGAGCGAAGAGTAAGGCAAACCGGCGACATGCACGGGCCCTACCTCGGGTATGTAAATGCTGCCCGAGCGGTCAACTCGAACATTCGCCTGAAAATTGATCTGTCCCCAAATACGAATGCGGATTACATCATCCGGTCCTATGACGTAATCCGCAGGGACCGGAGCAATATTGAGTGGCGCGAATGTGGACGGCACATTGCGAAAGAGGTTGGCGCCGTAGATTGGAAGAATTTGGCCTGTGGTTGAGGCGATGAACTTTTGAAATTCGGTAAGCGGCTCCGGCGGAAGCAATGCTAGTTGCGTCAGACCCTGAGCCGCGGCCAACCGCGACCATTGCTCCAGATCGGAGTAGTTCCGATTCGGGACCGGAGGCAGGTTTGTACCCTGACCAGACATGGATGGTGCGATTTGCTGGCCGTTCTCCGCCGGCTGTTGAGTCATGCACTCTGCTGTACTTGCAAGCAGGGGATCGCTGCAATCAATGGGGGTGGAATTCTGTTGGTATTCCGACGCCCCGTTATCAGACGGGGTTTGCGCGTAAAGCGCGACGGCAAGTGAAATCAGCGGGAAGAAAAAAAGAAAACGCCTGACCATCGAAATACTTAACGCGGAAACGCCGGGCTTTGAAAGCACTTCCAGCCGTTCTCTCCCTCCCGTTGCGGAGATTTCATATTCTCTGAGTCTAGCACGCGGTACCTCACTCAAGTCTGTTCGACTTCAACCCTCCAAAACTGCTCGCCTGAACGTTTGAGAGATCCAGCTCTCCACCCAACCCTTTTCGAATAAACCGCTTCACACCCGCTAGCATCGAAAGCCCGCTGGGCGAGTCAACTAAGTGGCGGGCAGTCCACCCGACAAGCCTCTTCCCAGTCGATCCATAGGCCGACGTCGCCTGTTTTAATGGCCAGGTAAGCTCCCCTTCCGAGACCTTAGGGTTCAAAGCTATGATTGACTTCGCCTAAGGTGCGCTGTTCATGAAAATTGTCAGGCTCGAACCATTTATTCTGCATGCACCCGTGACGCGGCTGGGGATTGCAGATAGCACCCACAATCTGACTCACTGGGGTGCTCCCGGAGTCGCTATCCACGCTGACAACGGCCTGGTTGGCTATGGATTCTCCGGTACGCATGCCCACCTGCCCACCGACCGCCTCATCGTGGATTGTATTCTACACAGTTTCGGTCCGCTGCTCATGGGGCAAGATCCGCGTGAAGTGCGGGCACTCTGGGACAGACTGTATAAGCAGGCCGAAATCTACTGGGTTGGCCGGATGGGAATCACCCACCTGGCGCTGGGCGCGGTGGACATTGCGCTTTGGGACTTGAAGGCCAAGGAAGCCGGGGTCCCGCTTTGGAAGCTGCTCGGCGGCTCGGCAGCAAAGAAGGTGGAGGCATACAACACCGACGGAGGATGGCTGAATTGGCCGCTGGAAACCCTTGTCTCCGACTGCAAAAAGCTGGTCGAAGAGGAGGGTTATCGCGCCGTGAAACTGAAAGTTGGGGGTAGGAATCCCCTCGAGGATTTACGCCGCGTGGAAGCTGTGAGAAAGACATTGGGACCGGAAATTCGCATCATGACCGACGCCAATGGCCGGTGGAGTCTGCCGCAAGCTATCCAAACGGCCGGCAGGCTGGCGGAGTTCGATATCACCTGGATCGAGGAACCAATCTTCTTTGACGACGTGGAAGGCCACCGCCGGCTGGCGGGGGCCATTCAGACCCCGATTGCGCTGGGCGAACAATTGTATTCGGCCTCACAGTTCCGGGATTTTGTACACGCCGGCGCTGTCCATTATGTGCAGCCGGATGTGACCCGCCTGGCGGGAATCACCGAATTCTGGCAAGTGGCGGACATGGCTCATTGCTACAGCCTGCCCGTTGTACCTCATGTGGGTGACATGTGCCAGGTCCATCAGCATCTCTGCTTCGCCCATTCTGCCTGTTCCCTGCTCGAATACATACCTTGGCTGCGCGATTGGATGGATGCGCCGGCAAGAATCGAAGCTGGCTATTATGTTGCCTCTGAGGCGCCGGGTGCTGGAACCACTCCGAGCGCCAAGGCGCTTCGCGACATTAACAAGGCATGAGGTAGAAGCGGCAATCCAGATTCTGAGCTCGTTTCATCGCGAGGAAACATTCACGCCATGCTGCTCAAAGACAAGGTGATCTTTCTTACCGGAGGTTCTGCTGGCATCGGCTGGAGTTGTGCTCGGGCTTATGCTGCGGAAGGAGCGAGGGTGGTCATCGTTGCGCGCGAACAAGAGGCCGTTGCGAAAGCTGCCGCGGAACTCGGTGAGCCTCACCACGGGATTCATTGCGACGTATCCATTGACACGCATGTGAAGGCGGCAATGGAAGAGACACTGGCTCACTACGGCCGGCTCGATGCGATACACAACAACGCCGGCATCAGCTCGCCCGCAAAAGCCATCCACGAAACCACTGATGCCGAGTGGGACGCGCTCTTGAATACGAATTTAAGAAGCGTCTTGCACACGGCGCGACACGGCTTCTCTGCGCTGAAAGACGTCAAAGGCTGCATCCTGAACACATCGAGCATGGTCGGCGTCATCGGGCAGGAGATTCATGCCGCCTATACCGCGACCAAGGGCGGAATGAACGCGCTCACTAAATCCATGGCGCTGGATTACGCCAGGTACGGCATTCGCGTGAATGCGGTCTGTCCCGCCGGCGTTTGGACGCCGATGCTCCGCCAATGGTGCGCCGAACAGCCTGATCCCACTTCCGTTGAGCGCTACCTCGATGAGATCCACGCCCTTGGTTACTGCCCGGAAGGCGATGTCATCGCCGACGCATGCGTTTACCTGCTGTCTGATAAAGCGCGCTTCGTGACCGGTCACATTATGCATGTAAGTGGCGGCGCGGAACTCGGTTATCGGCGAACGATGTAAATTCATCTCCGACCCTAAGGTAAGCGGATCCCGCGTCCGCCGGCGCGGTTCACGCAAAGCGCGCTGCGGCACTCTTCCCCCAGGATCAACCTCCAGACTCCGCCAAGCCGTTTCACGGGTGCTGCTCCGCGGCGCTCTGGAAGACGCGCATGCAATTTTGGATTCGTTGCTGGCTCGGAGAACACGCCGGGTGTCCTCCGAGCACCGATCGTTTAAGCCAGTGAGATTCGAAGCGCGGCGCCGTACTGGCCGGCAGGATTGGTTTGCGAGGGCAACGTGACGCGCAGCGCCTCCCCTGTCTGCTTGAATTTCACTTTCAGATCCGAGCCGAGGAGCGCGACGTGCTCGATTTTACCGGGGTTGGTCTGCGCGGACGAGCCCAACGCGGAAATCTGCGTTTCGCCTTCGGGCCAGCCCAGGAAGATCGCATAGATGACGGTGTTGGCCTTGTTGCGCGTGAAGCGGATGTCTTTGGCGCCCAGGCCGCTGATGCTTTGCCGGCCCTTGAACGCGCCCGCTTCCTGCGGTTTGCTTGGACCCTCCCCGTATGTCTTCCAGGGACGTGTCGCGTAGATGGCCTCGCCGTTAATTTTCATCCATGCGGTGATCTGGTCTAGGACTGCGACCTCCTTGCTGTCGATAGTGCCGTCAGGCTTGCCGGGGATGTTGAGGATGAAGGTGCCGTTCTTGCTGACGGTATCGACGAGCCAGTGAATCACCTGTTCGGGAGGCAGATAGCCGCCGTATTCGCCGGGCTTCTCATAGAGCGCGCGCTGATAGTGCCACTGGCCGATGCAGGTCTCCGATTGCCACGGATATTTCATGATGCCGGCGGTGATGCCCCGTTCGTAGTCGGCAACCACGGACTTAGCCAGACGGTCAGGCACGATCTTGATGTTGATGACCCCTTCCTGCTTGCCATTGTGGGTTTGCAGGTTGTGGTTGTAGTAATAGGCGCCGATGCACATGCCGCCCCAGCCGAGGGGGAAGAGCGGATTGTCAAAATAGAGCAGGTCAGGGTCGTGCTGATCGATCAGATCGCGGGTGCGGTCGTAGAAATTCTTCACGTAGGAGGGATCGGGCAAGGCGTTAAACGGGTGCTTGGCGCCGTAAAGACGTTGCGGATCGAGGCCCTGCCACCACTGCTCCTTACCTTCGGCGGCAGTGAGGCGGCCGTCGTAAGGCACGCCGGCGAGCGGGCCGGTTTTGTCCGCGCCGTGCGAAGTTTGAAACCACCACCAATTGCGGGCCTGATGCACGGTGACGCCGAAGCGCAGGCCCTGTTTGCGCGCCGCTGCAGCCCAGGTGCCCACCACGTCGCGATGCGGTCCATAGGCGCCGGCGTTCCAGGGCTGATGCTTCGAGGCCCAGGCGTCAAAGCCGTCGTGATGATTGGCCAGCGAAATAAACAGGCGGGCGCCGGCGTTCTTATAGCGCTCGATTAGAGCATCGGGATCCCAGTTAAGCAGTGTCCACTGCGCGCAAAGCTCCTTATAGCCGAAGCGGGACTGGGGACCGTAGTGCTGTAGCTCGTAGTCGTACTGGCTCTGGTGATTTGCCCCCCACCCATGCTCGCTCTGGATATACATATTGCGCGCGTACCAGTCGCCGTCTTCGGGAACGCATTGCGGGCTCCAGTGCGCCCAGATGCCGAACTTTGCGTCCTGATACCACTCCGGAGCGTCGTAGTTCAGCAGTGAATCCCAAGTGGACTGATAGGGGCCGGTGCCGTTCAGACCGGAGATGGGCGGGTCCATGGGCACACCGTCCCACGAACCTCCGGCGATGGGTAGTTTGGGAGGATCGCCCCACGCGGTGGGCTTCCACGATGCCTCATCCAGTTTCTCTTCGACAATGTTTCCATTGACCAGAGCGTAAAAAGTCCTCTTGTTCGCAGGAGTGGAACAGAACTCTGCATAGGTTTGCTGAAGCGAGTTGAAGCCCGGAGGCAGGTTTGCATCCGCGGTGGCGCCGCTTTGTCCCGAGGCACGAATAGCACCGGCCGCCGCAGCCGCGGCAGCCAATTTGCAGAATTCTCTTCGCTGCATTCTGGATTCTCCTTGTTTTACCGTTAACGGTAACGCTTCATTCTCGCACCCGAAGCGCCGCGCTGGCCACGATTATCTGACCGTAGCTGAGGCCGGCGTCGCCGGGGCAAACCTTCGTATGCTGGAAAACTTGAAAGTCTTCGGCTTCAAGACCTATGCGCAACAGGCGGGCGAGACGGCGGTTGTGCATGCAGCCACCGGAGAGCGCGACCTGGCGGAGTCCGGTAACCTGGCGAGCAAGCACCGCCGCAGCGATGAACGCTGCGGCAATGGCGGAGTGGAAACGAGCGGCGATGGTCGACTTGCTCGCGCCCGAGCGGAGGTCTAAAACCAATTCGCCCCAGAGCCGTCGCGCCGAAATTTTCGCAGGCTCGTGACGCTGCCAATCCCCGGGGGTGACTTCCATTGAATAGCCGCCGATCGCGCCGACCTCGCATGGTTCGCCGATGGCAATGCCTTCCAGTTCGATGGCCGCCTGCGCTTCGTAATCCACTTCGCGGCGGTCTAGGACTACTGCCGCAACGGCATCGAACAAACGCCCGAGGCTTGAGGTCAAGGGCGCGTTCACCTGGCGATCGATCATCCGCACCAGCACACGCTCTTCCTGGTCCGATGCGCCGACAAGCAATTTCGCTTCGTCAACGGAGAATCCTGCAGACACCAAATGACCGAAGGCCATGCGCCACGGCGCGCGGATTGCTGCTTCTCCACCGGGCATGGGCACATATTCGAGATGCGCGAAGCGATCGAATCCGTCAAGGCGGCTGATGAGCACTTCACCGCCCCAGATACGGCCATCGGTCCCATAGCCTGTTCCATCAAGCGCCAGACCGATGACCTCGCCGGTGGTTTTGTGCTCGGCCATGCAGGCTGCCACGTGCGCGTGATGGTGTTGAACGGCGATCAAAGGCAGGCAGCGCTGCTGTGCCCATTCCTTTGCCCATTGCGTCGATAAATATCCGGGGTGCAGATCGTGAGCGACGCATTGGGGATCGATCTCCAACGTACGCATGAGGTGATCCAGCGATTCGCGGAAGAAATCAAGACCAGTCACGTTTTCCAGATCGCCAAGATGCTGACTCTGGTAGGCCTGGCGCCCGCGCGCCAGGGTGAAGACGGATTTGAGGTGGCCCCCGACGGCCAGCAATGACGGAGCATCGAAGGGCAGCGTAACCGAAAGCGGGACAAATCCGCGCGCGCGGCGGATGAACTGCGGCACGCCATCGACAACAGCCATGACCGAATCGTCGCATCGCTGAAGGATTTCGCGGTCGTGCATGAGAAAAGCGTCAGCAATGCCGGTGAGGCGGAGGCGGGCCTCTTCGTTCTCGATGGCGATGGGCTCCTCGCTGAGGTTGGCGCTGGTCATAACCAGTGCGTGAATACGCGGATCAGCGAAAATCAAATGCTGCAGCGGTGCGTATGGAAGAAAGACGCCGAGCCAGGGGATACCGGGCGCGACAGATTCGGCGATGCCGGAATCGGGCCGGCGCGGCGCGAGAATAATGGGGCGCGCGGAGGTGGTGAGCAGGGCGACTTCGGCATCAGTGAGCGTACAGACAGTGCGCGCGGCGTCGAGGTCGCGGACCATGACGGCGAGGGGCTTGCCGTAACGGTGTTTGCGCTGGCGCAGGCGCATTACGGCGGCTTCGTTGCTCGCGTCCACACTGAGGTGAAAGCCGCCGATTCCCTTCACGGCGACAATTTCGCCGCAAGCAAGACGATCGATGCAGGCTCGCACGGCAGCGTCCTGAGCCGCGATTTCCATAGCATCTGCGCCGCAGAGCCAGACGCGTGGGCCGCAGGCTGGACAGGCGTTGGGCTGCGCGTGGAAGCGGCGATCGGCGGGGTCGTCGTACTCGGACTGGCAAGCCGGACACATGGTGAATTGCGCCATGGAGGTTTGCGGGCGGTCATAGGGAATGCGGCGCGTGATGGTGAAGCGCGGGCCGCAGTTGGTGCAGTTCAAAAAGGGATAGAGATAGCGGCGATCACCTGGATCGAACAATTCGCGGAGACAATCGGCGCAGGTGGCGGCATCGGCGGGAATGCCGGTGCTGACGCAGCCCAGCACCTCACTGGCCACGATGCGAAAGCCGGATTCGCCAGCCGGCGCGGCGGCGTGGACGGCGACCGAATCGATGCGCGAGAGCGGCGGCGCCTCAGCGCGGAGGCGCAACAGGAACGATTCCACGCGCTTGGGCTCTCCTTCGATCTCGATGATCACACCGTCGGTGTCATTGCCGATGAACCCGGCGAGGGCCTCTTCCTGCGCGAGGCGGTAAACAAAGGGCCGAAAGCCCACCCCCTGTACGACCCCGCGCACGCGGAGTACGGCGCGCTGCACTGCCTTGAGTTGGATGGGTTCCTTCAAGCCTGGATCTCGTAACGGAGTCAAGAATAGCGCATGAAGTGCGTCCTGCTCAGCAGTTTGAGGAGTATGCGCAGAATTCCCGCGACTGCAGAGGCAACCAAAAATGGGCAACCAATTGCCCTTGGCATTTACTCCAATCGACAGCGGCCGAAGAGATTGCGGCCGCCGTAGATGCGCTGGGGCGAGAACGAGTTAGCAAAAAATTGGACGCCAATTGCGTTTCCCCAGAAGCGCATCAGACACGCAAGGGGCGAGCACCAAAAAAACAAGGAGATATATGAGAAAAATCGCAGTGATGTTAGCGCTGCTCAGCATGGCCAGCGTGAGTTGGGCAGCCGAAACGCGCCAGGATGTGGCTAACCGGCTGCAAAGCGCCGGAGATGTACTGAACGCAATCATGTCCGCTCCGGACAAAGGGATTCCCAACGACGTGCTGGATAGCGCGAAATGCATTGCTGTTGTGCCAACACTGATCAAAGCTGGATTCATCTTCGGCGGCGAAGGCGGAATGGGCGTGGCATCTTGCAAAACTGCGCATGGATGGAGCGCTCCCGCGTTCTTCAACATTGGCGGCGGAAGTTGGGGGCTGCAGATCGGCGCCGAAAATGTGAACCTGGTGATGGTCTTCCTGAACCGCAAAGGGATGGACCGGCTGTTGAGGAGCAAGGTTCAACTGGGTGCCGGCGGATCGGTTGCCGCGGGGCCGGTTGGACGTGAAGCTTCGGCAAACACCAACTGGAAGATGAATACCGAGATATTGACTTACTCGCGGACTCATGGCGTGTTTGCCGGACTTACCTTGCACGGAGCTGTAATTACCCGTAATGACGACGATATGAAGATCGTCTACGGCCCGGGAACTTCATCGCAGGCGGTGCTGACCGGACAAGTGAGGAGACCGTCGATAGCTGATCCGTTCCTGCATGCTATCGAGAGAGCAATGCGGCAGGCGCACGTGGCCAGCTAACCTGTGCCTGGTGGGGGCGCCGAAGATGCGATACGGCGCCCGTGCTTCAACCCGCCTTCGAGGTCATGAGACCTGGGACGGAAACAAAGATTCACACCGGCTCGCGCACCGATCTTTTGCATCGATTGAGCGCGCGGGCCTTGCAGATACGGCAGACGCGCAATCGATCATGGGACACACCACGGTTAGCTTCAATTGCGGCGACCACCATCTTTTGCAGCGACAACCGACTTTCCTTTTAGGACCCTCCGGATTCGATTCCCGGCAAGTAGATAGCGACGGAGCGATCCTAATGGGTGTTGCTGTCGCTGATTTCTAACCGGATGGTCTCGGATCCGAGCGCAGATTCCCAGAGAGCATGAGACAATGCTGGCGATGAAAAGGCCTTCGCGCATCGCCGCGGCCTGCCATACCTTGGCAATCTTTATTTTTGGCGGTGGGGTGGCAGCCTGGGGTGGAGCAGCCGTCAGCGGTGATTCGGTCATAAGGAGTATCGACGCCGAGGTGCAGGCCAGGGTCGCGGCGGTGGCCGGGTTTACAGATGTCGAGCGCTATGACGTCTACCGAGGCCAAGATGAAACTCATCCGGCGGCTGAGATCACCGTCAAAGTAACCTACCGCAAGAGAGTCGGTAAAAGTTACACCATCCTTTCTCAGAAAGGCTCGTCGCTGATACGCAGGTTTGGCCTGAAGCCTCTGCTCGAAAACGAGAAGGAGATCAACCAGCCGGGAAAGGTTGAGAATTCATGGTTCACTTCCGCCAATTACGAAATGAAGTTGAAATCAGGCCCCGTGGAGCAAGTCAATGGCCGCACTTGCTATGCATTGGCGATCACGCCGAAGCACAAGGCTCCAAACATGCTTGAGGGAACGCTTTGGGTGGATGCGCGGGACTTCTCGATCGTCCGGGTGAAGGGCATCGCGTCGCAAAAACCATCGATTTTTGCGGGCACGACGCACATGATGCGGGATTATGGGAACATCGACGGCTATCCTATGGCAACGCAAGCCCGTGCCGAGTCGAATAGCGCCTGGTTCGGCCGCACCGTGGTCGTCATCCACTACGGCGACTATCACCTGGAGCTCCAATCGGCTCCCTGACCGAAAACAATCCCACTGGTCCTATCCAGATTGCCCCGCCGGGCTGCCGCCTGCCCTCCTGGCGTCCCCGTCCGGGGCGGATTACGGGTGAGTAGGCCCAGGGAATTTCACCCCGAGCCTCTCGCAGAACCGTGCGTGAACCTCTCGATTCACACGGCTCCCATTATCCAACCGAATATCGGGTAACGCTCCAGTAGAAAAACAACCGAGGAAAGATGTTCTTCATCTTGATGAGCCATTGCA
>JASHOY010000073.1 GCA_030038435.1 Acidobacteriaceae bacterium
CGGATTGCCCGTATACTGCCCGGTAAACGTAAACGATCCCGACGCCCCCTGGTTGCCCGCATACACGTCATTCATGATGTAGTGGTACATCTCGAACCCGGTATGAATGGAATGCCTACCGTGGGTCCACGTCAGCGAGTCTTCTGCCTGGATGGTTGTGTCGTGGAAAATCTCAACCCCGTTTGCGCTGCCGATCGTCTGATACCCGAAGTTCATGGCCGGAAGAATGTCGCCTTGCACCCCCGGCAGACCGAACTGCGCCGGCAAATCCCCACCCGCCGCGTTGGTGAAAATCTGATCGTTTGCCGGGAAGATCTGTGCGCCTAGCCGCACCTCGTTCAGCAGGTTTGGCGTGAACGTGTGGTCGTAGTTGATGACAAAGTTTTTGAGCGGATATTCGCGAGTTAAATTTGGCGTCAGCAGATCTGTCCCGTTGCTCGATTCGTTGATCACGTATTGCTGCGAATACCGTCCCATCACGTGATCGTTCGCCGTCGGCTGCCAGTCGATCTTCAAATCTCCCTGGTAGCTGTGCACATAGCCGCTCGTGTAGTAGTTCAGCGTTTCTTCCTGATTCTTGAACAGCGAAGAACCCACGATCGCTGCCGCCACCTTGCTGTTGATCGGCACCTGGTTATTTGCATATGGCACACGGGCGCCGGGGTTTTCGCCTGTTGCCGGCTGATAAAGCTGATAAACCACGTTGGAGCAAACGCCGTTAACGAAACTTGCGCCCTGGCTGGTGCATAACGACGCGAAATTGCCGCTGAGAAATGCCGTATCCGGGATCAGGGTGTTGGTCTGCGCTGTCCGCGGAGTATTGTTGATCGTCGTCTGCTCATCGGCAAAGAAAAATAGCTTGTTCTTAAGAATCGGTCCGCCGACCATCCCGCCGAAGTCATTCCATTGCAGCGCTGGCCGCGGCAGAGTGGTGGCCGTCCCAAATCCGGTCACGAAGGCATTTGCCTTGTCCTGCCACGTGTTTGCATCCAGGTCCGTGTTGCGCAAATATTCGTAGACGCTCCCGTGGAACTGGTTGGAGCCCGACTTCAAAGTCTCCACGATCACCCCGCCGATGTAATTCCCGAAATCTGCGGGCGCATTCTGGGTGATGATCTTGGTCTCAGACACCGCGTTGGGAGCCGGCACGTATGCCACATCGTTGTTGTCTGGCTGGTTAACGTCCATGCCATCGAGCGTGAAGTTATTGTCCTGCTCGCGCGCCCCGTTCACATATGGCCGCCCCGTTCCGAAGGTGTTCTGTGAGGACTGGAAGGCAAAAATATTCGGGCTGATCACTCCCGGCGCCAGCAGCGTCAGTTCATTGGTGTCCCGCGTCGCCAGCGGCAGGCTCGACGTTGCCCGCGAATCGATCAGCGTCCCCACATCCGTCGACGAGGTCTGCAGCAGCGGCGGCGCCGTGGTCACCGTCACCGTCTGGCTTACTTCGCCCACCTTGAGCTCAAAGTTCACCTGCGCCACCTGGTTGAGCGTCAACGTGAATGCGCTCCGCACCTGCGTCGCGTACCCTTGCGCCTCCACCTTGACCTCTACCGCTCCCGCTGGAATCGTGGGAAAGTTGTAGAGTCCCGCGCCCGTCGTTTTCGTTACCCAGGTTGTGCCCTGCGCCACGTCGCGCACCGTCACTGTCGCGTTGGGAACTGCCGCGCCCGAGGCGTCCGTCACCAGTCCCGTTATTGAACCGGCAGCCTGTTGCGCCTTTGCAGTCGGCTGCGCCCAGGGCAGCAGCGCCAGCAGGAGCGCGGCCCCCAATGCCATAAGGTTCATTCGAGTAGTCGGCTTCACTGAAATGTCCTCCCCATTTGTACTTTGTTATTGCTGTTCGCTCGTTTCTCGCGCAGCGTCCGTCATCACAACGGAATCTCTCATCCACCAGGTTCATACAGAGCGCTGTTGAACCGTCTGCGCAACCGGTGATCGGCGCTATGATCAATTCGCGCCATTATGCACATTTACCCGTTGATAGGTAACAATAGGACGGATGTCATGGCTTTGCAAGAGGAAAATGAACAAATAGAGCAAAAATGATCAGATTTGTGGAAAATCAGCCGTAAAGCCGATTGGTGATGCCTGTTTTTGCCTGATTTTCGTTCCGATATAAGGATGGCGTGAAGATTGATGGGACCGGACCCTCCTCCCAATTCTCCCGATTCCGTGCGTTACATCAGATTTGCACTTGCATTCGCACTCTATTATCGGCACAATCTCCGATATAAGATCATTGTCATGATCAATTACTATGAAAATGATCAACAATAATTATCATCAAACCCGAATAATCGGACTCATGCATGAATACTTTGCGGTTTGAACTCTGTGTGGAAACTCCGGAAGCTGCTCGCGTCGCCCATGCCGGCGGGGCCGATCAGATCGAGCTTTGCGCCGGTTTGTCAGGGGGCGGCATCACTCCCCCCGCAGACCTCATGGCCGCTGCCATTCGAGGCGTCCCGATCCCTGTCTCCGTGCTCATCCGCCCGCGCTACGGCGACTTCGTCTTCTCGCCGGAGGATTTCGAACTTATGCGCCGCCAGATAGAGCAAGCCAGATGCGCGGGCGCTGCGGCGGTCGCGCTCGGCGTCCTTCTGCCGGATCATCGTATTGATGTCTGTCGCACCCGCTTGCTCGTCGAACTCGCCCGCCCCATGAAGGTCACCTTTCACCGCGCCTTCGATGCGACTCCCGACCTCTCCGCGGCCCTTGAAGATGTTATCGCCACCGGCGCCACCTGCCTGTTGACTTCCGGCGGCCGTCCCGACGTCCTCGCCGGCGCCGCAGCCATCGCTCGCATCCGCGAGCGGGCGGGCAACCGGCTGCTGGTCATGGCAGGTGGAGGTTTGCGCCTGGAAAATCTCGCCGAAGTTGTCCGCCGTAGCCGTGTCACCATGCTGCACAGCTCACTGACCCGAGCCAACGGCTCAAATGGCCATCAGGACGGCGATTGCGTCAGTTCTGCACGGCTCGCCGCGCAACACCTCCAGGCCGACGTCGAAGAAGCCATTCGCCTCTTCCATGGGGCTTTTGCCGTTATTCATGGCACTGATTGAGCGGTTTGCCCGATGGCATTGAGAGCAGCCAGAATCTCGGAAGGAAGCTCGATAGATGCCGACCGAAGATTCTCGCGAAGATGCTCGACCGATGACGTGCCGGGAATCAGCAGAATGTTTTGAGAACGCTGGAGCAGCCATGCCAGGGCAACCTGCATAGGAGTGGCTCCCAGCAGAGCAGCCGCCTGGTTCAGCTCCGTCACCTGCAACGGGCTGAATCCTCCCAAGGGGAAAAACGGCACGTACGCGATTCCTTTCGCCGCCAGATCATCGATAAACGCGTCGTCCTTTCGCTGCGCCAGGTTGTAGAGATTCTGCACACAGACTATCTCCCCAATCGTTTGGGCCTCCGCCAATTGCGCAGGAGTGACGTTGCTTAATCCGAGATGGCGGACGAGTCCCTGTTCCTTGAGTTCGGCCAACACCGTCAGCGGCTCCGCGATCGATCCGTCCGACGGTTCGGCGACGCCTCCCACGCGTAGATTGACCACATCGATCACTTCCACTCCCAGGTTGCGCAGGTTGTCGTGGACGGAATCGATCAGTTCCTGCCGGGAAAGAGCATGCAACCACGATCCGTCGTCGCCCCTTCGCGCGCCTACCTTGGTCACAATCACGAGACCTTCCGGATAAGGAAATAGCGCACGGCGAATGATCTGGTTGGTGAGATGCGGTCCGTAGAAATCGCTGGTGTCAATGTGATTTACACCGCTCGCGACGGCCTCTTGCAGCACCCTGATCGCCCCTTCCACGTCGCGAGGTGGTCCCCACACCAGTTTCTTGCCGTCTCTTCCCGCGAGCTGCATCGCCCCGTAGCCCATGCGGTTCACCGTGAGTGAACTGGCGGGGAAACGGAATCTGCCCGCCAGGTTTGTTTCCTGCACCATCAAATTCCTCCCTCATTCACCAACCGACTGCATCGACGAACCGCCGCGGTTACCCAATAAAAACGGAGGGTGCATCCGAATCATTACAAGAGATCGACGGAGATCCTCTCCGGTCGCAATAATTTCGGGGAAAAATTCCGGGAAGGTGTTTGCAACGCGCAAAGCGGAAGCCGCGTCCATCCCTGACCGCTGATCAATGAGGCCTGCGTTTATCGCTGCAGCAAATCGATCGCCTGCCGAAAATCCGTCACCCGAATATGCTTGGCCAGCGCCGGATGCTGGCGCTCCACAGCCTTGAACATCTCCCACGCCACGCGACGATAGCTGAAGTGGCCCGCCGGCGCCGACCGCAGCTCCGCAATATACTGCGCCTCCGCAAAATCCATCTTGAACAGGCCCCGTATGCGCGTCGCCAGCGGCAGTAGATAGAGCGCCGACATTTCCGCCTCCGGCGCCTCGCCCAACGCAATTTGAGCGCTCGCCCGGTGCGCGCCCTCCACCGCCCCGCGATAATCCGCCTCGATCCCCGCCTCGGCAAGAATGTCCACGTCCCCGCCCAGGTCTCCCGATCCCGGCGTCTCGTAACCGTGCTCCGCCGTGAATTCCTGGAGAATCTGCACGCACCGCCGATGCCGGTGCATATCCCGGAAACCACCGATATCCATCAGAATGTCGAAGCGCAGCGCCGCACCCGCCTTGAATGCCCGCAGTGCCTCATCGTGCTTCCCGCGATGCCGCAGCCCCAGCTCGATGATCTCCTCGATCCGTGCCTCTGACCACTCCGCCACCACATCCCGAATCTGCCGGTAGGACAAGTGACTCGCCGAATACAGCAGCGTTGCCGCCAGTTCCACCTCCAGCGTCTCTGTCCTTTCCACCAAATCGACAACGGCGCGGGCCGGTGTATGGGACGAGAGTCGTCCAAGCAACTCGCGCGCTGCCTGCTCCAGTTCCGCCCGGCTCCGAATCAGATACTCATTCGGCTCGGCATACTTCACCAAGGTCGGCGCCGTCCTCACCTCCCGCGTCAGAAGTTGCGCCGCCTCCGCGCTCAAGCTTCCCGCCGCCTCGGTGCCCAGCGCAGCCAGCCCGTCTACAAACGTCTGCCCCGCCTGTGCGCCCACATTCCATGCCGCGCACGTCGCCGCATTACGCAGCTTCATGCCCAAGTCCCGAATCTCCGCCGCCCGATGTGATAACAGCCGCGAAATCTGCGTCTCCAGCGTTCGCGCATTCACAATCTGCCCCAGCGAAGTATTCGTAGCCAGCGGCAGCAGATAGCGCGCCACGTCGAATGCTCTCGCCTTCAGCGTCCGCTCGTATGCCTCTGGCTTCATCTCTTCCGGCCGCGCCACCTTCCGCCGCAGCAGCTCCAGCACCGCCGCTGACGTCCGCTGGTACGCCGCAAACAACCCTTCAACCGTCTCCGTATAAAGCCGGGCCCCTCGCGAATCCGCCCCAAAATCCGGCAGATACCATCCCGACTTCAAAAAATTTTGGTACCGCGTCGAACGCTCCTGCCCATCCCATCGCTGTTCGTCCACCAGCACAATCGCCGCCAGCAGGCTCAGCCGTTCCACCGCAAACGCCACGTGCGCCAGATCCGCAATCGACCGGTGCCCGTATTGAAAATAAAAGGTGTTCAGAAACTGTTCGGCCCGCTGCGCCCCGATCTCCTTGAGCGATTCGCGCATCGACAGCGCCGAGCGCGAGTACTTAGCCATGGCGTATGCCAGCACTTCAGGGTCGGCGCCGTGAACGGCATAGACATCAGTTTGGTTACGAGCGGCGGGTGCGGCAAAAGTTTCGCTGGACATTTTTGTGGTCTCGCGACCAGAATACGGCATAGAGAAGAGGGTACGGGTTTCAGCCCGCACTCCAGGCGCCAAAGAAATTCAAACCGGGGTCTCCAGTCCCTGGGTACCAGACCTGCTGTACTTGTTCGTGAATCCTTTGCATGCCCTCTGACGCGGAGAGCTGGCCATGCTTGAATACCAGATTCGCACCTCGCATCGTCCAAGGCCCCTACCCGGCGGTCGCTGGGCTGTATCTGAGCGTTGGAATGATCTCCTCTTTGCCCACTGGCCGGTGTCTGCAGTAGCCATTGCGAACCGCCTTCCCGACGGTCTCGAACCCGACACCTTTCAGGGTTCAGCCTGGATCGGCATGGTCCCTTTCTGGCTTGACCGTGTCAAGCTACGTGGCCTGCCATCCCTGCCCGGTATGCGCGGCTACCCCGACCTCAATCTCCGCACTTACGTCCGCGACCGCGCCACCGGCAATCAGGGCATTTATTGTTTCTCCCTCGATGCCGGAAATCCCCTCGCCGTTGCTGCCGCTCGCCTCGTATTCCATCTCCCTTATTACTGGTCTGAGATGCGCTTTGAGAAGCGTTCCGACCGTGAGTTCTCCTTTTACAGCCGTCGTCTTTTTTCCCCTCGTCCGCTCCTCTTCCAGGCGCGTTACCGCGGGCTCGGCCCCACCCGCCGCACCGCCGAAATCCTTCCCGGCAGTCTTGAGTATTTCCTCACCGAGCGCTACTGCCTCTTCACCGCCAACCACAACGGCCTGCCCATTCGCGCCAATATCCACCACGTTCCCTCGCCGCTGGAAGAGGCGGAGGCGGAGATCGAACGCAACGACCTCGCAGCTGCCATCGGCATCGAGCTGCCCGACGAGAAGCCTGTCCTTCACTATTCGCGCCGTCTCGCCGTCTACATCTGGCCCGCCGAAATGGTTCGGCCCGCCCTCGCCGTCCGTCCTGCCACCATCGCCATCACTCCCTCCTGACAGCAACGCTCCGCCTCCCCTTTCGCCGGTTTGCGAGCAGCTTTCCGAATTCCCAATCCGGGCTCCCGCTGCGGATAGGGCTTTCGCGATTCAAGCGTTATCCGTTCCGCGACCGACAGTGATGCCGGTTTCGATTGCCGGGGCGCGAATCCGCCGATTTGACAGTCACGAGAGATGATTTTTCCCCACAGGTACAGGAGAAACCACACATTTGATTCCTACCTCACGTCTGTGGAAAAGTGGCATGTTTCAGGATTGCCTGCCCCAGGAATTCTGTGCCAAGCTGAATTCACTTTTCAATAAGTAAAGCTCTGGGCCCCAGTCCTTTTGGGAGGTCCACTATGGCATCGACACTTCGCCCGGCATTCAGCCGCCGCGCCAACAGATATGGAACCACGGATTCCATCTGCAACACTTGCTTTGTCACCATCGCCGCCGCGTCAAAAGAGATTGAATTACAACGGGCGGAACAACGACACGCGTGCGATCCCGGTTTGCTGGAGCTTTGGACAAGGCTGATCAACGAGATAAAACGGGATTCCCGGCAGCGGGGATAATTCCGCCAGGCACAGGTGCTTTGCTGGCCGCATCGTTCCGCCGGCCGGCGTCACCTGACTCGTCAACGCTCCCAGCCAACCGGGAACTGCGAAGCCTTTTCCCTCCGCGCCGATCCTGTTTGCTGACCTGATCTTCCTTGCCGTTGTGCGACTTTTCCACGCAGCGCGCCACCCGGTCTTTCGCTCGGCGCTTAAAGTGGGGGCAGCGAAACTGCGAAACCTCGTAGAGCGCGCTAAGCCCCATTTAACCAGGGAGTTTAAAAGAGATTTTTGGGGGAAATGAAACACGCCCGTTTCAAGCGGCAAACATGCATGCCTTACATGAAACCGTGAAACGGGAAAACTGCAAGATGGTCGGGACGGGCAGATTTGAACTGCCGACCCCTCGCACCCCAAGCGAGAACGCCTGCTAGACAGGCGTGTACCCGTCACGTCCGCCAGTTGCGATCCGGTGTTATCTGTAACTATCCATTATGATTTCGGACTTCACTGCAAAACGGAAGCTAACACCGTTTGGGACCATTTGTGGCCGGAGGTACTCAGGATTCTCCCCATAGTCGGAGACCCGAATCTAGGCCTTTGGAGGGATCTTTCTGTTCAGTTCAACGAACTTATTTTCGTTCATGAATATGACCGCGGCACCGTAGTAATGATTGCACAGCATTGCCATTCCGCCAATCCTGCGCAGGATGTCGGGATCGAGATCCTTGCCCAACACGCTATCAGACACAAGCACAACTTGTACCCCATTTTCCAATTCCGATAGCAGCTGCGGGAAGTCCAGGCCGACCTCTGCCTTCAGTAGTTTCAGTCGTCGTTCTAACGGGGTCATTAGCGGTCCTCTTTCGGTGGGATGGTGTTGTCGTCGATGAGCTTTTCGATGGACCGCTCGGTGATCCGCACCAATCGGCCCACTTTCACAACTTCCAATTTCTCTCGCTTCAAGATCCACGAGCGGATGGTTGATGGTTTGACGCCGAGTCGCTCGGCGGCCTCATTTACCGTGAGCAGGCGAACCTGCTCTGCCTTCACTTTCATAACGCTTCCTCTTTCAATTGATCTTTGAATCTTGATGTTTGGCGACTCCTGTCCAGGCCTCATGCCGCCACCAAAACGCCGGTCTGACTTTATGTCAGGTATGTCCGGTGGATCTGACATTAAGTCCGATCACGTGCTGCCAATTGCGACGCTTAGAGATCTGACATTATGTCAGACTATCTCGTTATATTTCAATGACATACATTTGACAAAGATCGCCTTTGGGCGCAGAATTCAGGCAGGTTCGAACCGGTGATTCTAGCCCGCCATGCTCGGGGCGAGAGGGAGATTTATGTCTCTTTACAGGCAGGCCGGTTCTAACGTCTATTGGTACGAATTCCAGTTTCAGGGCCGGCGAATTCGTGAGAGTTCGAAGAGCACCTCGAAGACGGTCGCCAGAGATGCGCTGCAAGCGCGGCGCCGTCAGCTTGAGGAAAGTTACAACGGTATCAAGAAACTCAGGCCCAAAACCTTTGCTGAGGCAGCTGAAGAGTTCATCTCTGTCCGCCGTCCTAACGTCGCCGCAAAGACAATGGACATCTTCGAACGAAGCGTCCAACAGCTTCTTCCATTTATTGGGAAGAAAGCTCTTCCCGATATCACTCCGCATGATATCCAACAAATCGTTGATGCTCGGCGTGCTAAAGGAGCCTCCAACCGATACATCAACATGACCATCGGGAGGTTCCGATCCATCATGCGGCGGAATCATGAATGGGAGCGTCTCCGCCCGGATTACAAATGTCTCAAAGAGCCAAAGAATGTTGGCAAGGCGCTATCGCACGAGGAAGAGGAGAAACTCCTGCACAAATGCCGCATGACTCCTTCGCGCGTTCTATATCCAGCAGTGATCCTCGGGTTGTATGCGGGAATGAGGAGCGACGAGATCCGTTCACTCCGATGGCTTAATGTTGATCTTCAGAAAGGGTTTCTGCGGGTTGGAAAAAGCAAGACCCCGCATGGCGAGGGTCGAATAGTCCCTCTGGTCGCCCCTGGACTCGAAGCAATGAATGGTTGGGCCGCGCGATTTCCGAATCAACTTCCCAATCACTATGTCTTCGCGGCAGAGAGATATACATCGGAGGTAGGCAAGGTTTATCACCATAACCCCACCAAGCCGATGGGCTCTTGGAAGAAGGCATGGGATACTGCGCGTGATCGGGCTGGAGTTCACCTGCGTTTTCATGATCTCCGTCATACCACTGTCACGCGATTGCTCGAAGCAGGCAAGACGCTTGATCAGATCGCTCCAATCATGGGCTGGAGCGCCAGGACGAGGTTTGAAATGTCGATCATATACGCCGAATTGTCAGCGCCGGTTTAAAACGGAGCCATTTTGGCCGGGTTAGGCCGGAGCCAGGGAGAAGCCGAAGGTGGTGCAGGCAGACGGTGGCGCTGGCCGCGTGAGCGAGACAAGCGCAGTCATGGTTCGAGTTTTTTCCCTGCGCAACATGTAGCTATTTCACGGCCGATCCTCCCGCGCCGTCGGCCGTCTCCGGTCG
>JASHOY010000074.1 GCA_030038435.1 Acidobacteriaceae bacterium
AGAAAGCGAGATGGCTTTCGATTTCGCCGAGAGAGGTGACGCGGGGCCAGGCGGAGGTATTGTACGACGCGGATGAATCCTGCTGTAGATCGGGCGAGCCGGGCTGCGCAGCGGCAAATTCGCGGGCGCGCCAGGATGGGTCGCTGATCAGCAGGGGAGATGCGGGAACTGCACGGGGCGCGGCGAGAAGTTTCACGGCGAGGACGCGGCCGCCCAGGAACTGGAGCAGGAAGGGATCAGTGGTGGTATGGTGCGCGCCGTGAAGATGGCGCACGCAGATGGCCAGTGCATTCGCTCCCGCGTGCAGCGTAGACGCGACGTCGAGTGCGTGTACGGTGTATCCGGGCGGCGGAGTGCGGTTGTCGAGGTAACTAAGCAGATGCACGCCGTTGAGCCAGACCTCTACGTCGCCGGACGCGGCTACATAGAGGGTTGCATCGGCCGGGACACGGCCCAGTGAGAACTTCTTCCGGAAGACCCATTGGGAAATTTGTGCAGGCAAACCGGCTGCCGAGGCGCCCGCGGTCCAGATGTATTGTTCCGGAAGCTGCTGGGCGGGGAAGGGATGGAGTTGCGAGGGATTTCGCGCCGGGTCGAGGGCGCCGGGAGTAATGGGAGACTGCGCGGACAAACGCCACGCCGGCACGCAGGCGAGAACGACGAATGCCAGGCAGGGAAGGACAAGCCGCGGGAAAGTACGCACGAAAGAAGATCCTGCGTGAAGGGAAGTGGGTCGCAGAGGTTCGCTCACTAGGGATTGATACCACGCGGGGACGGGAATTCGAAATTCGGCGCCGCGTGGTCGCGCGAATCAGTCGCCTGGGCGCTGCTGTGGGGCCGGCGCGGAACTCGACGGAATTGAGTGCGGCGGCGCGAGTGATTCGGCGAGCGATTCCTTGTCGAGTTCATGCTCGTGGGCGTAGTGCTCGACCGGCATTTTGCCGTCCCACCAGGCCCAGTTCATGGGATAGATGTCGGGATCGAAGAAAACCTGGTAGAAGTGCCAGACGAGGATGGCGAGCGTGGCGAGGATGGCCTCGTAGAAGTGGATGGCGGTGGCCACATCGACCCACCAGCGGGCGAGGGTGTCGCCGACCCAGACCTTGGCCCACATCATGACGCCGGTGAGGCCCATAAGTGCGGTGCCCCAGACCAGAGCCCAGTACTCGGCTTTTTCGGCGTAGTTGAAACGGCCGAATTTGGGCTTTTCGGTGCTAAGGCCGAGGTAATAGCGCATGGTCTTCCAGGCGTCGAAGGCGTCATGCGGGCGGGGCGCGATATCGCGGAGGAGACGGCGGCCTTCACGCGCGGTGGCGAGATAGAAGAGGTGGTAGAGGCCGGCGGCGATGAGGATGACGCCGGCGACACGGTGGATGATGCTGCGTAGGTTTTCGCCCATGCCGAAGGTGTGCGCGAACCAGGTGTTGGGAAATTTTAGCGCAAATCCGGTGATGACCAAGATGATAAACGTGGTGAGCAGGACGAGGTGCTGCCAGCGCTGGTTGATGGTCATGCGCGTCATGTAGGGGTTTTGCATGCGGCGGATGACGACGGCCTTTTTGCGCCAGATGACGGCGTTGTGGAGAAACATGGCGCCGATGACGGTGAGGATGAGGAAGATGTAAATGATGCGTACCCAGCGGACCGCTATCGAGGCGATGTCGCGGGAACCGGCGCCGGTTTGCAGATGGACGGGCGTGAGGGTGAACTCGCGGGTGACGCCTTTGTGGCACTGGCCGCAGGTGGTGACGAGATTGGCCTTGTTAATGGTGGAGCGCGGGTCGGTGGAGGGCAGAATGTTGTGAACGCCGTGGCAACTGGAACAGTTGGCGGCAACGACGGAGCCGCCTTCCTGGGCGAGGCCGTGATAGCTGTCGAAGTAAGTGGCGACGCGGTTGCCGGGGACGCCGAATTCCTGGGAGAGACGGACGCCTTCATGGCAGCGGGCGCAGATGTCGCGGGAGACGTTGCCTTCGGCAACAGCCGCGTTGGGATTCGAGGGCGCCTTAATGCTGTGGATACCGTGGCAGTCGGTGCAGACGGGAGCGAGCTGATTGCCTTGCGCGACGGCTTGGCCGTGGATGCTCTGCATGAAGGTTTTTTCGACGGCGGTGTGGCACTGGCCGCAGGTAGCCGGAACGTTGAGGCGCGAGATGGGCGATTGGGGATCGCTGGGGGGAAGGATCTGGTGCGAGCCGTGGCAGTCAGTGCAGACAGCGGCTTTCTCACTGCCGTTGGCGACGGCGCGGCCGTGTACGCTGTCCTGGTAAGAGATGAAGGGCTGGGCGCTGACGCCGTTGGCTGCCATGAGGAAGCGCTGGCCGTGACAGCGGCCGCAGGTGGCAGGAATATTGTCATGGTGCACGGGCGAAGCGGGATCAGAGGCGGCGAGGATGGTATGCACGTCGCCGTGGCAGTCCCGGCAGTTGGCGGCTGGATAATGGCCGGGTTTGCCGTCTTGCGCGTGGATGCTGCGGGCATAAGCCTGCTGAGCGTCGGCGTGGCAGCCCGAGCAATCGACTTTATGGAGCGTGGCGTGGGGGAGGGTTTTTGCGTCTTTGTGACAGTCTACGCAGGAGAAGATGGTGCCGTGAACGGAATGCTTGAACTTGGTGTGGTCGACGTAGAGGCTGATGGTTTTGCCGTTGACCACGGCCGTGGAAGTGGGATCGGAGTGACAGGCGAGGCAGGTTTCATCCTTGATTTTTTGTGCGGCGCCCGAGTTCGCGGCCCAGAAAAAAAGGAAGAAAACCAACGATAGCGAGAAGAACCGTCGTGCTGGATCCACGGGATCAAGGAGAAACTTTTGCGGCGGCGCGTGCCGTGACTGGAGTCACAGGGAGGGTGGGCGTGGCTCACATTTCGTTCGAGATTGAAACTGGGAGTGACCCCGGGCCCCAAAATCGGGACCCGGGGCCCCCGCATGCTTTTGGAATGAGCAAGCAGGGAGAGATTTATCTGAAGTAGGCGGTGAGCGTAAGGATCAGCAGGATAAGCCCGATGCTGATGGCGATGTAACCGACCACCCTAGAAAAATTGATCTGCCAGATTCCCGGCGCTTCGGCAACGAGGCGCTTTTCCAGTTTGTCTTCCCTGATGGCGCGCTCGTATTCGAGCGGGCGCTTGTGTTTGAATTCTTCTTCGCTTTCCACGCCGGTAAAGATCACCAGGTCCATGGGGAAACTGTCGGGCCGCAGGTGGGTGTTGACGAAGTGGATGGAAAAGATGAAGAGGATGGCGAGCAGACCCTCTTCACTATGAATAACCAGCACGGCGTTGAGCGCCCATCCGGGCAGGAACTTGGCAAAGAACGGCGCGAACCACATGGCGTAACCGGAAAAGCCGATAACGACCATGCCCCAGAAGACGGCCCAGTAGTCGAATTTCTCCCAGTAGGCGTAGCGCTCGAATTTGGGCTTGGGGCCGAGGCCGAGGAACCAGCGCAGGTGGCCGATGAGATCCTTCAGGTCTTTGAAGTTGGCAACCATGGAGGTGGGTCCCCAGAAAACCCCTTTCTCACGGTTGACGATGCCGCGAGTGACGATGTCTTTGACATGAATGAGGAAGGCGATCGTAAGGACCACGGCGCAGAGCTTGTGAAAGGCGAGGATGGCGCCGAAGCCGCCGACGGCGCGGGCCACGCCGCGCGCCCAGAGGCTGTCACTGAAGCGCAGGTTGAGGCCGGTGGCGGCAAGGCCGAGGAAGGTGGTGAAAAGCACCGCGTGGAGATAGCGCTGTCCGCGGGTGAAGCGCATGAAGTAACGCTGTTTGCCAGACTGCGGCGGGGCCTCGACGGCGGGTGCTTGCTCAAGTTCAGGCATTTTCCCCTCCATTGGATTTCGTCTTGATCTGCTGCAACCGGGAGCGGATCAGCCAGAGGATGGTGTGAATGACAAAGAATGTAAGCACGCTGATCAGCAGGAGGTTCATGAACAGGCGCACGAAATAGAGGCCGGGGTTGAGCTTGCGGTCGCGGGCGTTGGCGTGGGGCTGATAGGCGACGAAGCTCAGGTTGGCGCCGGCGTGGCAGCGGCCGCAGGTCTTGACCAGGTTGGCCTTGTTGATGGGCGACTGCGGATCGGAGGCGGGACGGACATCGTGCGCCTGGTGGCAGTCCCAGCAGCGCGCCGTTTGTACGTAGCCGCCAAGCAGGCCGAGCTGCGAGTGGAAGGTGTCGCGGTAAGTGGAGAACTTGTCAGTATGGCAGGAGCCGCAAATGGGCGTGGACTGCATGCGGAACTCCGCCTCGGTGGGCTGCAGGATGGCGTGGGCGGTGTGGCAGTCCGTGCAAACCGGAGCCTTGAGATTGCCGGCGGCAACGGCTCTGCCGTGGATGCCGGCGCTGTACGCGGCTTCGATGCTGGCGTGGCAGGTTCCGCAAGTGGTGGGGATGTTGGTCTTGTAGGTCGGGCTTTGCGGGTCGGTGTGGCTCAGGATGTGGTGGGATCCATGGCAGTTCTGGCAGTTGGCGGCGACCAGCAGGCCCTCTTTGCTGAGCGCGAAGCCGTGAATGGAATCGACGTACATGGAATAGACGTTGGGCAGGTGGTATTTTTTCGCCAGTTGGGGATTGCCGTGGCAATTGCCACAGGTTTTTGGGATATTGAGCGGGTAAACAGTGGAGCGCGCATCCGTTTTGGGAAAAATGGCGTGGGCGTTACCGTGGCAACTGGTGCAGGCATGGCCCGAGTGGATGCTGCCGCCGATCTGCGCGGTTTCGTCGGCGTGGCAGGTTTTGCACTCGACGGTCGCGATGTGATCGGGATGCGGGTAGCCCTTGATGTCGGCGTGGCAGTTGTTGCACTGCAGACTGCCGTGAATGCTGGCGCTGAAGGTCTGGCCATCGACGGAGATGCTGTGGCCGGCGGCGTCGGTCATGCTCTGGTCGCCGTGGCAGGCCAGGCAGTCGGTCTGTGTGTGAAGAGTGCCGGGCGCGAGAAGGAATGCGACGGCGGTGAGTGCGATGGCCAGGAGTCCTTTGCGGAGGGCAAATCGAGGGTCCCCGAGTGCGGCTTGGATCATTCTGCCGTCTTCTTTCTCCAGGAGCGCCGGCGATGGACTGCGCGCGCCTGGCAAGAGCCCGCGTCGAAGCCGGTGCTTCGTCTGGAGTTTCTCTGCGCGGGATTCTTATCTTTGAGATGACCGTTTTGCGCGCAAACCCGCAGTGATAGGGGTCACAAAGGCGCGGTGCGGAGGGTTACGAGCAACGCAGCTAAGTGCGATGGCGCACGGAGGCTTCGGTGATTGGCAGGGGGTGGGTGATGAAGGCGGTTGGATTTTCAGGCAGAAATAATCTCCGAGCAGGCGACGAGATTCCCCCGGGGCTCCAGCAGTGCTCGTAACTCAAAGCAATTCTCGTTCCACTGTGCGCGTGAGCCATTCGTCTCAGGCGCCAACTCCAATGAGGAATGTGGCGCCCTGAGATTTATCAGAAAAGACCGCAACCGGAGGGAGACCTTAGGGCAGCGGATCACCGCTGGTTTTCTGTGTCCGAGTCCTGGCAAGCGGGGTAATCAGATCCAGGAATTCCTGCGCTGTGTAGCGGCGTCCGGCCTGAATACTCCCCGGCGCCGGAGCGAGCGGAATGACGATGTCGGAACCGCCGGGGTCGGCCTTGAGCCAGAGCGCCACGAGGTAAATCGCCGCGAAGCGCAGCAGGCGCGCTTCGTAGGAACCGGCGGGCGCAGCGGCGGGAGCAGAAAGCTCGTCGAGAGCCTGTGAGCTGGCGGCGACGTAGGGACCATAGTTGACATTGGCGAGCAGTGAGGCCTTCCCTGACGCGTCGGTCGAAACTTCCGCGGCGGCAACCGCCGAACCTGCCGATTTGACGAGGTAACGAAATGCGGTGAGGTGAGCAGACTCGAGCCCGCCCCCATTTGAGATCTCGTCAGCGCGCAGGTCGTAAACGGCGTGAGGAGGTTCGATGGTCGAGGCGCCGATGGTCGGTTGGGCGGGACCCAGCGGGCCCTGGCGAGCCGCCAGTCTGTCCAATCCAGCACGGACGATCGTCAATCCATTCTGCGGTTCCGGAGCGAATCGTATCGACATGGTGTGCCTTCCTTTGACTACTTGGTGAAGTAGGTGTTTCCCCAACTGGCGCCGCCGTTGTAGGTCGAGGGGAAGCTGTTGAAATCCTGGGTTGAGGGTCCGTACCACGGATCCTGAATATCGATGGTGGGCGCAGAGGCGTCGCAGTTGTCGTAGCCATCGATGGCCGGATTGTGACCGCCGCCGCCATACCAGTAGATGGCGATGGAAACCGGTCTGCCAGAGTTGATTTCACTCATCACCGTAGCCAGCGACGCCGATGAAGACGTGAAGGAGCTCAGGTTGCCGGTGATGGGCAGTGCTTTGTCGGGATACCACGGCTGATTGCACTGACTGCTGCTGCCATTCGAGCAGCAAGTGGTTTGTCCCAGGGCCTTGTTGACCAGCGAACATTGGGTCCAGGTGCTGGTGGGGTTGTAGTACAGGGCAATGCTCACCGTGGTGGCGGCCCAGCACCATTCCGTCTGCTGCTGATGCTGCTCGTCTAATCCGAGATAGCGCGAGCAGGACGTAGACCACCAGAGCTCGTGGATATGGCCGTCGACTCCCCAGTAGTTCACATGTTGCGTGGTCTGACCATAGAACATGTAGCCGTGCGGATTGCCGACGCTGTCAGGCGCGCCGGCCGCTGCGGTCAGATCGTTATGGTGCCAGCCGGATGCATCCCACCATAGCTCATGGATATGGCCGTCCGCGCCGCGGTAGTTCACGTGCTGTGTGTACTGGCCGTCGAACATGTAGGCACGCGGATTGCCGGCTGCATTGTGAGCTCCCGCTGCGTTGGTCAGGTCGTTGTGATGCCAACCCGAAGAGTCCCACCACAACTCATGGATGTGATTGTCTGTTCCGCGGTAATCGACGTGCTGGGTGCCTTGCGAGTTGAACACGTAGCCAAATGGATCACCAGCGGCATTGGGTGCGCCGGCAGCGGCCGTGAGGTCGTTGTGGTGCCAGCCGGAAGAGTCCCACCAGAGTTCGTGGATATGGCTGTCGGTTCCCAGGTAGTTGACGTGCTGGGTGCCCTGCGCAGCGAAGACATAACCGTATGGATCGCCAGCGGCGTTGGGCGCGCCGGCCGCTTTAGAGAGGTCGTTATGGTGCCAGCCGGAAGAGTCCCACCAGAGCTCGTGAATATGCGCATCGGAAGCGCGGAAATTCACATGCTGGGTGCCCTGGGCGTCGAACATGTAACCGCCGGGATTCCCCTCGGCATTGGGCGCGCCGGCGGCTTGGGTGAGGTCATTATGATGCCAACCGGAAGAGTCCCACCACAGTTCGTGCACATGCGAGTCGGGACCGAGATAATTGACGTGCTGCGTGCCCTGCGCGTCGAACATATAGCTGCGCGGGTTGCTTGACGTTGCCGGCGCGCCGGCGGCATTGCTCAGATCGTTGAAGTGCCAGCCGGAAGAATCCCACCACAGTTCGCAAACATGGCTGCCGTTGCCACAGTAGTTGACGTGTTGTGTTCCCTGCTGTGCAAACAGGTAGCTCCACGGATCGCCAGCCTCCAGAGGGGCGCCGCTCGCAGAAGTCAGATCGTTGTGATTCCATCCACTCGCCATTTCTGTGCTCCTTCCGGCTTGTCTTGCCGGGATGTTTCTGAACCAGGCAGGGTGACGATTTCGTCGCCAGGCTGTAACACGCTTCAATGGAATAGTGATACGTGATCAGCAATCGTTTCAGGAAAAATTGTGATTCAGAAAATCCTGGCCCGGGTAACAGACGAAGCGCTGCCGGCGCACCCGCTATTGCCGGTTGCGGTTGGGCCGTGTCATGCCGGGCACCTGGGCAGCTCGTTGCCGGCTCCGTCCACGCAAGTG
>JASHOY010000075.1 GCA_030038435.1 Acidobacteriaceae bacterium
CCGCGAAAAATGCGGAGATGAAGATGATGGTCGGCAGCACCTGGAAGGCGAAGATGGAGCCCATGGAGCCGGTCGGCAGGCCGAGCTGTCCGAAGAGCACGCTGGTGCCGGCGTAGGTCGAGGCCAGCATGTTCTTGACCACCTCGCCCGCCCACGCCATCGCTCGCTCGCCCCAACTGAAGCGCAGCACAAGGAAAGCAAAGACGAGTTGCAGGCCCAGTCCCCAGAAGACCGTGCGCCAGCGGATGTGCTTGCGGTCGGTAGAGCCGAGCCAGGCCAGAAACAGGACGAATAGAATGCCCAAGATGCCGGTAAATCGACCCAATATACCCTCCCGACAGCAACTTTCGGCTCTTAGCTATCAGATTTCAGCTTCTGCAATCGAGCCGCGAACGTTGCTTCGCGCGCAGTTTCAGTTCTGAACACAGTTCGAGTCTTTAAGCAAAGGCTAGCAGCTTGGTGCTGAAAGCTAGAAGCTTTTTTCGCGCAGGTGATTCTCCGCTGATTCCAGCGTGAAGACACGGCTGACGAGAGGAACCGGATCTGGCCGGGTGGCGGAGATATGAATCGCCTGCCTGAGCATGGCAACGGGCTCGGCGAAAAGCGCGGAGCCGGTGGCGTAGAGAGTAGCGATGGGCTGCCCCTTTTCGATGTGCGCGCCGCGGCGGGCGTCGAAAAGGATGCCGGCGTGCGGGTCGATTGCCTGGCCCGGCTCCGCGCGGCCGGCGCCAAGCCGCTGCACCGCCAGGCCTATGGCCGTCGTGTCCATTTCCGCGATATAACCGCTCTGCCAGGATTCCAATACCTGGGTTGCGCCGGGGGCGTGGAAGCCGGCGGTGTCGTCAAAGACGCTGGCGTCGCCGCCCTGCGCGTCGACCATCTTGAAAAAGATGGCCAGCGCCGAGCCGTCGGCCAGCGCGGCCTCGGCGAGCGCATAACCCGCTTCCGGCGTCACGGCGATTCCGCCCAGGTGGATCATCCATCCGGCGAGGATGAGCGAGAGCTCGCGCAGATCTTCGCTTTCCGGAGGGCGCAGGCCGCGCAGCAGCTCCACTGCTTCGATGATCTCGATCCAGTTGCCCGCGGCGCGCCCCAGTGGTTGGCTCATGTCGGTCATCAGCGCCACGGTGCGGGTTCCGGCACTCTCCGCCGCAGCCACCATGAGCGCGGCCAGATCTTCGGCATCCTCCGCCTTGCGCAGAAAAGAGCCGGAGCCGGTTTTCACATCGAGAACCAGCGCATCCAGGTCCTCGGCCAGCTTTTTGCTCAGGATCGACGCACCAATCAGGCCCGGACTTTCCACGGTTGCGGTGCGGTCGCGAAGCGCGTACAGGATTCGGTCTGCGGGAACCAGCGACTGCGTCTGACTGACGATGGACGCGCCGCAGCGATCGAGGACCGTCTCGAATTCTGCGAGCGAGAGCGAAGTGCGATAGCCGGGTATGGATTCCAGCTTGTCCAGCGTTCCGCCCGTGTGACCCAGCGCGCGGCCGCTGATCATGGGCACGGCCAGGCCGCAGGCGGCGGCAAGTGGCGCAACCAGAAAGCTGGTCTTGTCGCCCACGCCGCCGGTGGAGTGCTTGTCGACGGCGATCTTGCCCAGGCGGCTGCTGTCGAATTTTTCTCCGGAGTCGCGCATGGCCAGGGTGAGTGAGCAGGTTTCCTCGCGCGTCAGGCCGCGGATCCATGCCGCCATGAGCCACGCGGAAAGCTGCTCCGGGGCGATGGAGCCGTCCACAGCGCCGTCAACAAGGAAGGCGATCTCGCCTGCACTGAGGGCTATGCCATCGCGTTTTTTGCGGATCAGGTCGATAACGCGAAGCGACGCGGGGGCAGCGGCAGACATATGGCAGCCAATCTCTTTCCGTCGAAATCCGGAGCTATCAACATAACATCGTTGGGCGGCAACAGCGTTATTTGAGCTTCACATCAAACGCCAGGGGAAGAAGTTCGCAGAAAGGCACGACCCGCGTGACGTCACCGGCGGGAAAGACCACCGGCGCTGCGGGCGCGGTGAATTCGGCCAGCATCTGGCGGCAGGCGCCGCAGGGCGGGCTGGCCGCGTCGTTGAGGTTGGCGACGGCGATGGCGGCAACGCGGATCGCAGGGCCGAACTCGGAGACGGCGCGCACCAGCGCCGCGCGTTCCGCGCAGATGGTGAGTCCGAAGCTGATGTTCTCGACGTTGGTGCCCGTCACCGTTTCGCCGCCCTCGAGCTTGAGCGCCGATCCCACTTGGAAGCCGGAATACGGCGAGTAGGAATGCATCGCCGCCTGGCGGGCAGCGGCGAGCAGATTTTCCAACTCCGGAGCAAGGACTACCGTATCGCTCATGAATCTCTCCCGCTTGATGCGGTCTGATCTTCGAGGTTAAATCACGAATGGACGATCAAGGAACCGTTGCCCGTTGCCTGCCGCTTTGGTTTGTAGTGGCAGAATCCATTGCCAAGGGTCGGCGTCCAGGCGGAAGTATCCTGAGGCTGCTCGCTGGAGCCGAGAATGAGCGCGCCGTCGGGCGCCAGTACGCGGTGGATCTTTTCCAGCAGCATCAGGCGCGTTTCCCGCGAGAAGTAAAGCATTACGTTGCGCAGGAAAATCACATCAAAGCGGTCGCTGGCGCGGCTGAACGGGAATGGCGTGCTGCAGAGGTTCGCCCGGCGAAAGTTGCATAGCCTGCGCACCTGTGGCTTCACGATCCACTCCTGGCCATGATGATCGAAGAAGCGCGCTAGCTGGCGCGAAGAAAGACCGCGGTCGATTTCGATGCGATGATAACAGCCGGCCTGAGCCCGTTCGATGGCTTCCGCACTGACATCCGTGGCCTCGATGCGCAGGTTCCAGTGCGCCAGCCCCGGAAAGTGTTCGAGAATGAGCATGGCCAGGCTGTAAGCTTCCTGTCCGGTGGAGCACGCCGCGCTCCAAAACTGCAGCGAGCGCGTGCTGCAGCGGGCCTCGGCCAGCCGCGGCAGGAATTCGCTGCGCAGGAACTCAAAGGGACTGCTGTCGCGGAAGAAGCTGGTTTCGTTGATGATCATGGCCTCGGCCACGGTCTGCTCGAGGACTGGATCCTTGTGGTGCCGCAGGTGACGGACGAGTTCGTCGAGATGCGTCATGCCGTGGCTGCGCAGAATGCCGGCCAGGCGCGTGTCGAAGAGGTAATCCCGCGAGGAATCAAGGGTATTCTGGGTGAGGTCGAGGACGAGCTGGCGCAAATAGTTGTAGCCGTCCGTTGCCGCAGTATTCATGTCTGTACCGCCATTCGATAGGCTTCGCCGGAGCGCGCGGCGATTCGAATCAGTTCCGGTGCGATAGCCGCAAGAGGCAGTACTCTTTGCGCCAGTCCCGCCGCTACGACGGCGCCGGGCATGCCCCAGACCGTGCTGCTGGCCTGATCTTGCGCCAGCACCATGCCGCCGGTCTCGCGAATGGCGCGGCAGCCGTTCATGCCGTCACTGCCCATGCCGGTGAGCACTACAGCTACCACGCCCGCACCGCAGGTCCTGGCGGCGCTGCGGAACAGGACATCCGCGGATGGGCGGCAGTGGTTCTCAAGCTGGCCTTGCCCAAGGTGCAATGTGGGCGGCGCCGAGGCACTGGCCGCGGGAGTGAGTTCAAGGTGCCAGTTGCCGCGAGCGATGTAAATGCATCCAGTCCGGGCGGGAGACCCCTCCGCTGCCTCACGAACCGAAAGCAGACAGCAGTTGTCGAGACGTTCGGCAAGCTGGACCGTGAATAGCTCGGGCATGTGCTGCACGATGAGCACGGGAAGCGGAAAATCCGCCGGGAGCGCAGGCAGCAGAACTTCCAGTGCCGCCGGGCCTCCGGTGGAAACGCCGATGACGACCACCGCCGGGGCCGTGGAGACAGCATGCGGCTTGACCGTTACCGCTGATGGCAAAAGCAGCGGCAGATGTATCGCGGGGGCAGCGGCGGGCGGCGGTGGCATAGGGCCGGTGAGCGCGTGGATTTTGCTCAGAAGATCGTTGGAAAGGACACGGAAGGCGGTTTCGCGATCGCTCTGCGCGACCGGCTTGGCGACGTAATCGGCTGCCCCGCAGGCCAACGCTTCGATGGTGACTTTAGCCCCGCGCTGGGTGAGCGAGCTGCACATGATGACCGGGCCGGGACATTTTCTGCTGCGCAGTTCGCGCAGCGTGGCCACGCCGTCCATCACCGGCATTTCCACATCGAGCAGGATCAGGTCAGGCTGCAGGATCTCCACCAGTTGCAGAGCGGAGCGTCCATCGGCCGCGGTGCCGGCGACCTCCAGGGCCGGGTCAGAGAGGATCACCGAGCGCAGCAAACTGCGCATCACCGCAGAGTCGTCGACAATGAGAATTCGCTTATGGCGCATGGTTCAGGCCGCCTGCATCGCGCGAAGCTTTCTGGGGTCGAGCCGCTCGGGGTCGAGCATCACCAGCAGCTTGTCTTGCAACTTGTAGGCGCCGGCGAAGAGGGCTTTGCAGTGCTCGTCCAGAGTGGATGGGTTGGGCTCGTGGTCGCCAGCGGAAACTTTCAACACCTCGCCTACCGCGTCAACCAGCAGCGCAAAACACCAGCCGCCGTTCTCGATCACCAGAATGTCCTGCGCGCCTTCCCTGGGCGGCAGGCCGAGTACCCGGCGCAGGCTCACGGCTGTCAGCACGTCGCCGCGGTAGTGGACCAGGCCGCCGATAAAGCTTGGCGCCAGGGGTACGCGCAGCGGACGCGCCCCACCCATGATTTCGAGAATATGTGCTATGGGAATACCGAAAAACGTTTGCCCGGCGCGCACCGAACAGACCTCGAAGATCGCCGCCCTTGATGGCAATGGCATGGGCGGAGTTTCCCCTTCACTCATTGCATTGTCTCCTTTAAATCCATCCATTCACCGGCCGCGGTCTCGGCGGCGGAAAATTCGAAAATGCCGGTGACGCGTTCATCAAGCAGGGTCACACCAGGTAAACGCTCGCCGGTGCCGGCCTCGAAAAGATCGCTTCCCGCGGTTACGTCAAGCACGTGCTCCACCGCGATGCCCACATGACGATTGCCACGGCGGCAAACAACCACGATGATTTGCCCGTCGCTATCGGCGCTCGTTACCGTGGAAAGCACCTGGCCTGAATCTTCGACAGGGAGCAGTTGGCCGTCAAAATTGATCACCGCGCGTCCGCCGCTGCGCTCGATGCGTGCCGGCGGGATCTGCTCGATGCGAAGGACATCATCCAGGGGAATGGCGGCTCGCTGACCGCCCGCCTCGGCCAGGAGGTAGTGATGCGCAGAGGCGGCGCAGGCGTGGGACGGCTGGTCGCCGGCAGCCTGGGCTTCGTCGGCGATAGTCACCCCGGCGCGTGTGGCGATGGCCGCGGGATCGAGGATCAAAGCGAGATCGCCGTTGCCCAGCACCGTGGCTCCCGAGTAGAGGCCGATGTCTTTGAGCACGACGCTGAGCGGCTTGACGACGATTTCCTCCGGATCGGCGAGCCCGTCGACCACCAGGCCGTAACGGCGGCCGTCTGCATCGAGTACGGCGATGAAGCTGTCACCTGCGCTGGAAAGCCTGGGATCGACGCCCGGCATCAGCAGGGCGTCAAGAAAGACCAGCGGCAACAAACGGCCCCGCAGCCGGTACAGAGGCGCCCCTTCGAGCCACTCGATGGCCAGCCCCACCTGTTCCGGCGGAACATGCACGAGTTCAGAGAGCGCACCCTGGGGCAGCGCGAAGCTCTGATCGAGGCTGCGCACGATCAGCGCGGGAACGATGGCCAGGGTGAGGGGGATGCGCAGCCGCAGCGTGGTGCCCGCGCCGGCACGCGAATCGATTTCGACCTTGCCGCCGATTTTCTCGACGTTGGTGCGCACCACATCCATACCTACGCCGCGGCCGCTGACGCTGGTCACCGCCGCGGCAGTGGAAAAACCGGGGAGGAAGATCAGCTGCAGCAGGTCGCGCTCCGCCATCAGCATGGCGCGCTCGGCGCTGACCAGGCCGCGTTCGATGGCCCGGGCGCGGATTTTGGAAACCGCAATACCGGCACCGTCATCGCCGATTTCGATGATGACGTGGCTGCCCTCGTGGCTGGCGCGCAGCCGCAGCTTGCCTTCGGGATCCTTGCCCGCCCCCTGGCGCACTTCCGGCGTCTCGATGCCGTGATCGAGGGCATTGCGCACGGCGTGGGTGAGCGGGTCCTTTATGGCTTCCAGCAGGCTCTTGTCGAGTTCCGTCTCCTGTCCCTCGACTTCGAGGCGCACCCGGCGGCCAAGCTGCTGAGAAAGGTCGCGTACCAGCCGGGGAACTTTGGAGAACAGGTTGGATACGGGTTGAAGGCGGGCTTTCATCACCGCCTCGCGCAGGTCGGCTGTGACCATATCAAGACGGCGCGAGAGCTGGGTTAGATTGGCGTGGCCGGAGGTGGCCTGCAGCACCTGGTTGCGGGTGAGCACCAGCTCGCCCACCAGGTTCATCATGCGGTTGAGCAGGGTTACGTCGACACGCAGAGTGCTTTCGGCGGCAGAAAGGTCGGTTTCCGCGGAACGGGCCGCGAGGGGCTGTGGCTTTGAGCATGCGGCAGGGGCAGATTCCTGAACGGAGTGCGGCGCAGGCGTTGTCGGGACCGCCGGTGCGGGGGATTCCGTGGTGCAGATGGCGGCGGAGGCAAGCGCTGCGGTTACCGGCGCATCTTTGCTGCTCAGGATCGATGGTGCCGCGAATCGCGCGCCGCGCCTTGGTTTGCGTTGCGGCGCAGGCGGCGATTGCAAGGCCTCGAGACATGCGACCAGATCCGCGTCTTCGCCGTCGCCTTCGTTTTCTTCGGCTTCGATGGTTTTGAGAATGGAGCGCAGGCCATCGAGCAGTTGCAGAAGCCCCGTGATGACGGGCGGCGTTGCGGCCAGTTTCCCCTCCCGCAGCAGACAGAGCAGATTCTCGCCAGCGTGGGCGAGTTTTTCCAATCGCCTGTAACCCAGAAAGCCGGTGGTGCCCTTGATGGTATGTACGCTCCGGAAGATTTCCCCCAGCAGCGCCGCGTCCTGTGGCCGGGTTTCCAGATCGGTCAGGCAGCGTTCCATGCGGTCCAGGCCTTCCTGGCTCTCGATCACGAATTCCCGCGTCAGATCGTCCATCACACCATCTCATCCCGCCGGCGCAGCAGGCCGACGCGCTAGGCACACACGTTGTTTATCGGAATTTGACGCTCCAACATGAGCGGATGAGTGCGATCGCGCGCGCATCTAACGAACGAGCCGACACGCAGGCGCTGATAGCATGTTTCTGCCGGACCTGAAATGCACGAACACCTGGCCACATTGCTTGACGACTTTCGCCGCTACGGGAGCGCGATCGCGGTGGTGCGCCATAAGGGCACTCGCCGCCACGCGACTACTTATGTCGAACTGGCGCGACTTGCGCGGCGTTTTGCCGCGCTGCTGGAGCGGCGCGGCATCGGGCTGGGCGAGCGCGTGCTTTTGTGGGCCGACAACGGCGCCGAATGGATGGGGGCTTTCTACGGCTGCATGTTGCGCGGCGTGCTGGTCGTACCTCTGGACCCCGGCGGCACGGCGGAGTTTGCCGGACGCGTAGCCGCGGATGTGAAGCCCAGGCTGGCGGTGGGCGATATGGTGCTGATGGCCAGGCTCGACGCCTCCGCTGCGGCGATGGATTTTCCGCGGCTGGCCTTCGAGGAGTGGGAAAGCGAATTGCCCGCCCAGGAACTGGGGGCCCTTGCAGGACTCGCGCGCGAGACGCCCCTGGAAATTCTGTTTACATCCGGCACTACTGGCGAGCCCAAGGGCGTGGTGTTGACGCACGGCAATGTGCTGGCCAGCATGGGGCCGGTCGAGGAAGGTTCGCAGCCATATCTGCGCTACCTGAAACTGGTGGCGCCGCTGCGCATTCTGCATACCCTGCCCCTGAGCCACGTCTTTGGGCAAACCATGGGGCTATGGATTCCGCCGATCTACAAATCCGAAGTGCATTTCGAGAGCCGGCTGGCCGCGCCGCGGCTGGTCGAGACCATCCGGCGCGAGCGCATCAGCGTGCTCGCTGCCGTGCCGCGCATTGCGGCAATTCTGAAGAATCATCTGGAGACGAACCATCCCGAATTGGCGGCGCGCCTAGCGTCAACTGGCAAAATCGGACCGGCGGGGCGATGGTGGCGGTTTTTGAAAATCCACCGCGAATTCGGACTGAAGTTCTGGGCGCTGGTTTCAGGCGGCGGGGCGCTGGCCGGCCCGCTTGAGAAGTTTTGGAATGCGATGGGATTTGTGGTGATCCAGGGCTACGGCATGACCGAGAGCACGGCGCTGATCACGCTGAACCATCCCTTTCACGTAGCCCAGGGAACGGTGGGCAAGCCGCTGGCCGGGCGCGAGGTGAAGCTGGGGCCGGATGGCGAGGTGTTGGTGCGTGGGGAGGTGATTTCCGGAGCCACGTGGCAAGGCGGCAAGCTGAAACCACGCGAAGACGAGTGGCTGGCCACCGGGGACCTTGCGGAGCGCGAGCCCTCGGGCGATTTGAAATTTCTGGGCCGCAAAAGCTCTGTGATTGTGACTTCGTCGGGATTAAATGTGCATCCTGAGGACGTTGAGGCCACCCTCGAAGAGCAACCTGGAGTGACGGGCTGCGCGGTGGTGCCCATGGAGACCCCAGGTGGCCCCGAGCCGTGTGCGGTACTGGCTTTTCGGGGTTCGCGCGAACAGGCGGCGTTGGCGATTGGGAATGCCAACAAACTTCTGGCTGAATACCAAAACGTGCGGCGCTGGGTGCTTTGGCCAGAGCCGGATTTGCCGCGGACTTCGACGGGCAAAGTGCGGCGCAAAGCGGTAGAGGAGTGGCTGGGGAACTTTCAGCAGGCGGCCACAATGGAAGGTGCGGCCGCAGCTCGCGCGGCAGGCAAGCCGCTGGACTGGCTGCTGGTGCTGATTGCGGAGATATCGGGCGAAGCTCCGCCTGGTGGGGATGACAATCTGCGCCTGAGCGAGGATCTGCATCTCGATTCGCTGGGACGCGTGCAACTGGCATCGGCGCTCGAGGAGCGCGTGGGAGGCTTGCCAGGCGGCAGCATTCTAGAGGGTGTGGCAACGCTTGGCGATCTGCGCAAGCTGGTAGGCGGTGGTAGGGAGCAGTCAGCGGAGACGGTTCAGGCTGCCCCTTCGGCTGACGCGGCGCAACCTGCACATGGCGCGGGAGGCGGAGGTCAATCCCCGCAGACAAACCGCGCCGGGATTGAGGCGGAGACGCCCCAGCCGCATTCGGCTCCTGCGGCGGAATTGCGGATGAAGGAGGCGAAGCGCAAATATATCTATCCGCTTTGGCCATGGTTTGCACCGGTGCGGTGGACGCGCGTGGCGTTCACCGAATGGATCATGCAACCGGTGACCTGGTTTCTCATCAAGCCACGAGTTGTCGCGCCCGCACATCTGGACATGAGCGAGCCGATGCTGATTGTGTGCGACCACCTCAGTGCCTACGATGGTGCGCTGGTGCAATATGCTCTGCCCGGGCAGATGCGGCGGCGGCTGGCCATCGCCATGTCCGGCGAGATGCTCGAAGACATGCGCCATGCGCGGGGCCCGGAAGGCAAGCCTGGCGCGGGACGGTTTTATCCCATGGGGCCAATCGGGTATTTTCTGGCCACGCTGCTGTTCGACGTATTTCCGCTGCCGCGGTTGAAGAGCTTCCAGCCCAGTTTTGAACATGCGGGCAGGGCGATGGACCGCGGCTACAACGTTCTGGTATTTCCCGAGGGCGCGATTTCACAGAGCGGCTATCTCGCGCGGTTCCGGCCGGGGATCGGGCTGCTGGTAAAGCTTTGCGGCGCGCCAGTGCTGCCGGTGGCGCTGGCTGGCGTCGGCCAGCTTAAGCGCGAACACGGTGGGTGGTTCCGGACCGGCAAGGTGGAAGTGCGCATTGGCGAGCCGGTGAGATTTTCACCGCTTGACAGCGAGGCCGCCATCACTGAACGGCTGCAGCAGGAAGTGGCGCGGCTGCTGGGTGAGTGAAGCGCGGCGCGATGGATATTAAAATCCTTTGCAATGGCGGCCGAGAACCCAGAGGAGATTCGGGTGGCGAGAGCGCGGTCTGATGGCCGAATCTTGCTGGTGCTGGGTGTGGCCACGTTTGTTCTTTTCGCAGCTTTTCTCAAATACCGCGCCGCAGACTCGATGGTGGATTTCAAAATGCTGTACTACGGCGCTCGGGCGCTGTTGCAACACTCCGATCCATATAATCAGCGGACGTTTTTCTCTCTCTTGACCAGGCAGCCTGGCCAGTCCGCATTCATTGGGCGCCACGAGTCGATGGCCCTGTCCATCAATTTGCCCACAACTTACTTGATGGTCGTTCCGCTGGCGATACTGCCATTCTGGCTCGCCTCCGCTATTTGGAGCCTTCTCACTGCGGGCAGTCTCATTGCCGCAGCATGTCTGATCTGGCGCGTCGGCGCTGCGCATGCCCCGGTGCTGTCTGGCGTATTGGCGGGCTTTGCTCTGATAAATGGCGCAGTGGTAGTCGGGAACGGAAACTCGGCGGGAATTATCGTGGGCTTATGCGTGATGGCTGCGTGGTGCTTCATCACCGAACGGGCTGTCTGGCTCGGAGTTTTCTTCTTTGCGGTAAGTCTTGTGGTCAAACCACAGGACGCAGGCCTGCTGTGGCTTTTTTTCCTGCTTGCAGGCGCGGCTTCCAGAAAACGGGCTTTACAGGTTTTGGCCGCGGCAGTCTTGATCGCATTGCCGGCTGCCATTTGGGTTTCGCGTTCCGCGCCGCAATGGGTTCCGGAGCTGCACTCGAATCTGGTGGAGATCTCGGCGCAAGGGGGCAACTGCGACCCCGGCCCGAAGGGATTGACGACCACAACTGGAACCATGGAAGTGATTACCGACCTGCAGACAGTGGTGAGCGTTTTCCGTGATTCGCCATGGTTCTATAACTTAGTCAGTTTTCTGGTCTGCGGAGCGCTCCTGGTGATCTGGTCCGCTGCAACGTTAAGGTCAGGTTACTCGCCGGCAGTTGCCTGGCTGGCGATGGCCGCAATTGCGCCGTTAACGTTGCTCGTAAGTTATCATCGCGCCTACGATGCGCGGCTTTTGCTTCTTGTCGTGCCTTCCTGCGCCATGCTCTGGGCGAAGGGCGGCTCTACGGGAAAAACTGCCCTTGCGGTGAGCGCAACTGCGCTGATTTTCAGCGGGGAGATTCCGCTCGCATTTTTCAACCCCTGGATCAAGCTCACGTTGGCGCGAGTTCCCGGCGCCATCGGCCAGTTGGGGATGGATCTGCTCCTGCGGATGGCCGCGCTCACCTTGCTGGCGGCGAGCCTGTTTTATCTCTGCGCTTACTGGCGCGGGCACAAAATGGCGCATCGGGCTGATGCGTGGAAGACGAAGGGCATAGAGCCGGCAGAGGCCGAGCCCCGATAAATCGACGGCGGATTTTTATTCCACGGACGTGCCCGATGACTTAAGATTCTTCCGAGGATTCTTCCAGCATGATTTCTAACCTGAAATTCCGGCCCGGTAGTTTTGTGTTTTTCACGCTCATGGTAACGTTTCTATTTTCGGCTGGCGCTCTTGCCCAGCGCGGCGCATATCAATCAGCCGCTTCCAAGCTGCCGCCGGATTCGCAGGCTGTGGTTACGCGCCTTGCCAGCCTGAGCACGCTGCCGGATGGGGCCTGGAAGATGCATCTGGGCGACGTTCCTCATGGCGAGGCCGTCAATCTGGACGACAGCGACTGGCAAACGGCCACGCGCGGCGCGCAGAGCCCCGCCGAGGCGGTTTGGTTTCGGCGCACCATTGAAGTGCCGGAGACGCTCAACGGCTACGATCTCACCGGTGCGCGCATCTGGTTCCAGTTCCAGGCCAGCGGGCATGGCCAGATCACGCAGATTCTCTACTTCAACGGACGCCGCGTGGCCATGGGCGAGGATCTTGAGCCCATCGTGCTTTTCGACAACGCACAGCCCGGCGAAAAGACAGTGGTCGCTGTCAAGCTGCTGGAATCGGACGGGACAAAAACGTTTCGCGGCACCACGATGCGCATCGACTTCGCCGAGAACCGGCCGAACCCCGATGACCTGCGCCAGGAATTTCTTTCGGCGGCAGCCCTCTTGCCTACGCTGGCGCCTGGCGACTCGGCGAAGGAGGCCACGCTCGAAGACGCCATTCACAGCGTGGATATTGCCGCGCTCGATGCGCACGACCAGGCGAAGTTCGACGCGAGTTTGAAAGCCGCGCAGGCCAAACTCGATGCTTTGCGCCCGGTTTTGCAGCAGGCGACCTTCTGGGAGACCGGCAACTCGCACATCGATGCAGCGTGGCTGTGGCCATGGACGGAAACCGTGGATGTGGTGCGGCGCACCTTCGGCACGGCGCTGCAATTGATGGACGAGTATCCCGGGTACACCTACACGCAGTCGGCTGCCCAGTACAACGAGTGGATGGCCGAGAAGTACCCGGAGATGAACGACGAGATCAAGAAGCGCATCAAGGAAGGCCGCTGGGAGGTGGTGGGCGGGATGTGGGTGGAACCGGATCTGAATTTGCCCGACGGCGAATCGCTGGTCCGGCAACTGCTGGTGGGCAAGCGGTGGTATGAGAAAAATTATGGCGTCGATGTCCGGGTGGGTTGGAATCCGGATTCATTCGGCTATAACTGGCAGCTTCCGCAAATCTACAAGAAGAGCGGCGTGGACTTTTTCGTCACCCAGAAGATGAGTTGGAACGACACCAACCAATTGCCGTTGAAGCTGTTCTGGTGGGAATCGCCGGATGGATCGAAGGTGCTGACCTATTTCCCGCACGGCTACGGGAATCGCGACCTGGGTCCGGTGCGGCTCTCCGATGATCTGGCCATGGCGCGGAAATATTCGCCGGGACTCACCCAGATGATGGACCTTTACGGCGTCGGCGATCATGGCGGCGGCCCCACGCGCGCCATGCTTGACCAGGGCTTCCATTGGGCTGACCAGACGGCGAGCGGCGACGGAGTGACGCCGAAATATCACTTCGGCACGGCGCTTTCCTATTTCACGACGGTGGAGAAAGAGATTGCTCCAGAGAGTCCCGTATGGAATTACCAATCGATCGCCAAGGGGTATACGCCACCTCCGGCAGTGCCGGGAAAAATTTCGATTCCTACCTGGGATTCGGAGCTTTATCTGGAATTCCACCGCGGTGTTTACACCACACAGGCCAATCAAAAGCGCAATATTCGCAACACCGAAGTGGCCATGCTCAATACGGAAAAGTGGGCATCGCTGGCCTGGCTAGACGGCGACCGCTATCCTGACTCGCAGTTGACCGAGGACTGGGAAAAGCTGCTCTTCAACCAGTTCCACGATCTGGCGGCGGGTTCGGGGATTGGCGTCATCTACAAGGACGCGCAGCAGGACTTTGACTGGGTGCGAATGTCCACCGACCAGATCGCAGCCAGGGCTTTACAGACCGTATCCGAGCGTGTCGACACGCAGACCAGGGGCAGTGATCTGGTTCCGGTAATCATCTATAACCCGCTGGGCTGGAGACGCTCCGGCGAGGTGAGGGTGCACCTGCAATTACCCGCATCCAGCACTGCCCAGGCTTACCGGCTGGTCGGCCAGTCGGGGGATGCGGCGCATTCCGTGGCCACGGTGGTGAATCGCGATCCGCAAACCGGCGAAGTCACGCTCGACATCCGGGCTTTGGATGTGCCCGCGCTAGGCTACAAGGTGATCTGGGTAGACTCTTCAGCACACGCGGCGGCGCCGCTTCCCAAGGGAACAGAGTCGGATTCAGGCGACACCTTCACGCTGGAGAATGCGGCGCTCAAGGTGGTCATCAACAAGACGACAGGGTGCATCACCAGCCTCTATGACAAACGAGGGGGATTTGAAACGCTGGCCCCGGGATCGTGCGGCAACGAACTGGAAGCGTACAGGGACATGCCCAAGCAATACGACGCGTGGAACATCGACCCTGGCACCTACGAGGAAACTCCCACTTTGCTGAACACCGTGGATTCCATCACCGATGCAGGGCCTTATGGCGTGCGCGTGACCCGAACCTGGCAGCACTCCAAGTTCGTGCAGACCATCAGCCTGGGACCGGACGCCGACTATGTGGACGTGGACAGCCGGATCGACTGGCACGAGCGCCATGTGCTGCTGAAAGCCGCTTTCACGCTGGCGGCGACGAGCCCGTTTGCGACCTTCGAGATTCCCTATGGAACCATCAAGCGACCGACCACGCGCAACAACAGTTGGGAACAGGCGCAATTCGAAGTGCCGGCGCAACGCTGGGCCGATCTGGGCGATGGCAAGCAGGGCTTCAGTCTGCTCAACCAGACCAAGTTCGGCTACGACGCGGTGGGCAACGAACTGCGGCTGACGCTGCTGCGCTCGCCGACCTCTCCCGATCCCGAGGCAGACCAGGGGCGGCATCATTGCCACTATGCGCTGTATCCCCATGCCGGATCCTGGAAAGACGCGATGACGGTGCGGCTGGGCTGGGAGTACAACTATCCGCTGAAAGCGCTGGTGGCAAGCGAACACGGCGGACCGCTGCCGGCCGAGCACTCGTTTGCATCGGCGGATCCGGACGACGTGGTGCTGACCGCGGTGAAAAAAGCGGAAGACGCCAAGGGGCTGATCTTCCGCGTGTACGAGTGGGCAGGGAAAAACGCCACGGTCGACTTCCATGTGCCGCCGGGTGCGACGGGCGCCACGGTTACCAACCTGATGGAGAAGCCGGAGGGCGACCCGTTGACAGTAACGGACGGGGAGGTAAAGGTGCCGATCCATCCCTACGAGATTCTCACTATACGAGTGAATTATCCGGATGGTGGGCCGAAGGAGATGGCCAGCGGGCAGTGAACAGTGGACCAGGGCCCGCCGCGGCAGTGACGGGGTTAAATGCCGCCGCTGACTGCCCGTCTGTTAGTCTGTTGCAGTCAAGGAGATCATGATGCATATTACTTCTCCATTTTTCGTCGTGCCTGTGATCATCGGAGTCTTTGCCGCGTGCATCCTGTTTGCCACCAGCAGCAAGGAAGACGGGCACGAGGAAGAAGGCCACTCGGCGCACTGAATCTCGATTCCGGGCCGAGCCGGTATTCCCCTGGGGCAGCCGGTCCCCAAAATCCAGCGCGAAAGCATAGTTGCGTTTGCAGTATTCGAAAGCTGGCTTACACTGGAGAGCAACTATGCGCCGTAATGTCTCCCTTGTCGCCCTCCTGACTCTCGCTGCATCTACACTAATCGCGCAGCCGCGGCCGGTGCCGCAAATGTCGGGTGAGGCACGCGCCGCACGGGCTTACGAAGCCGCTGTGCGCGGTGGGCCGCTGACGCTCTACGCATTCCTGGTGAAGTTTCCCAAGGGTACGGATCTGCATGTGCACATTTCCGGAGCGGTGTACGCGGAGACGTTTATCCGCGACGCCGGCGAGGACGGCCTGTGTGTGGACACGGTGGCGCTGAAGTTAGCCAGTCCGCCGTGCGCCGGCAACTTGGTTCCCGCATCGTCGCTTTCCGGAGACATGACGGCGGCGGGACAAACGCTCTATGACAAGTTAATCGATTCGTTTTCCATGCGCAGCTATGTGCCGTCAGAGGGATGGAGCGGGCACGATCAGTTTTTTGCGACTTTCGGACGATTTGGCGGCCTCAGCGGCAACCACCTGGGCGAGTGGATCGATGAGATTGCGCGGCGCGCGGCATGGCAGAATGAGCAGTACCTGGAGTTGATGGATACGCCCCCGTTCGATCACGCCAAAAAAATTGCGTATGAGATCGGCTGGAGTGCGGAGATGAGCGGGCCGGACGTGAGCGCCACGGATTTTGCCCGGTTGCGGCGGGAGTTGCTTGCCCGCGGACTGCGCGATGAGATCGATGCGGATCGGGAAGAGGTGCGCAAGGCCGAAGCGCAGCGCGAGCATCTGGAGCATTGCAGAACGGCACAGGCCGCGCCGGCATGCAGAGTTGAGATCCGGTATATCTACCAGGTTTTGCGGGGAAATCCGCCGGAGGAGGTGTTTGCCCAGACGCTGCTGGGCTTTGAGACAGTAGAGGCAGACATGAACGCAGGCGGTGGCGGCTTTGTGGGCATCAACTTTGTGATGCCGGAAGATGGCTACATCGCCATGCGCGATTACACGCTTCAGATGAAGATGCTGGACTATCTGCACTCCGTGTACCCGAAGGTGCATATTACGCTGCACGCCGGTGAACTGGCGCCGGGAATGGTGCCACCGACGGGATTGCGGTTCCACATCCGGCAGGCAGTGGAACTGGGCCACGCGGAGCGCATCGGGCACGGGGTCGACGTGATGTATGAAGACGACCCGTGGCAGTTGCTGAAGGAAATGGCGGAGCGGCACGTGATGGTGGAAATTAACTTGACCTCGAATGCGGTGATTCTCGGAATCAAAGGCGATGAGCATCCGTTTCCGATCTATCGCGAAATGCATGTGCCGGTCGCGCTGTCAACGGATGACGAAGGCGTAAGCCGCATTGATCTGACGCACGAGTACGTAATGGCGGCGCGGGAATATCACTTGAGTTATGCGGATATGAAAGAGCTGGCGCGTACAGGCATGGAGCACGACTTTCTGCCGGGTACGAGTTTGTGGGCGCGGCCCGACGATTTCAATGAACCGGTGGCCGCCTGCCAGGGTCAGGTTCTTGGCGGGGACCGACCAGCAGAATCATGTAAGGCGTTTCTGGGCAAGAGCGAAAAGGCCGCGGCGCAATGGGATTTGGAACGGCGGCTCCGCGGGTTTGAAGAATGGCAGTGATCCGTGGGCGGCAGGCAGAGAACAGCAAACGGAGAACTGCGAACCGCTTCTGGGGGGGGACGGCCCTTGAAGGGGCAGAACGGGTCTACACTCTTGCGTATGGATAATGAGCGGGTGCGCGAAATTTGCCTCAAGCTGCCGCATGTCACCGAGACCGTGAACTGGGGTCATCACCTTGTCTACTGGGTCGGGGACCGGGACATTGGCGGGAAGATGTTCGCCATGACCGACTTGGACGGTACAGGAACCGGAGTGCTCTGGTTTCATTGCGGTGCGGAGCGGTTCCACGAGCTTCTGGAGATGGACGGCATCGTGGCTTCGCCATACCTTGCCAAAGCGCATTGGGTGACGCTGGAATGGTGGAGCGCTTTGCGCCCGCCTGAATTCGAGGACGAATTGCGGCGGGCGCATGCGCTGATTTACGAGAAGCTGCCCAAGAGGACAAAGACCGTGCTTGCCATGCCCGACAAGGAGCGCGCGAAGGTGATCTGGGAGCGCAAGAAGTTGCTGGCGTCGCGTCAGAGAGCCAGCAAGCCGGCAAGTCAGCGAGTCGGCAAGGCGGCAGCTGGGCAAGCTATCCACCGAGACCGGTAAGTGGCCCCGGCCAGAAAGAAAAGTTGACGACGGGAACCGTTGGGACGGGAAATGCGTAACATGGGACAGAACGCCCTGGGGCGTAGGCGCACGAGGCGCTGAAAGTCATGATCAAATTCCTTCTGTGGTGCATTTTGCTGGTGCTGTGCTGGCCGCTGGCGTTGCTGGCGCTGGTGCTTTATCCACTGGTGTGGTTGCTGCTGCTGCCCTTCCGGTTATTGGGGATCGCCGTGGGTGGTGCGCTGGAGCTGGTGAGGGCCATTATCTTTCTTCCCGTACGCGTACTTCGCGCCGTCTGAGTCTACGGCCTGCACTCGGATTCTGTTAAGATAAGGAGACCGTGGGGCTGTAGCTCAGCTGGGAGAGCGCCTCGTTCGCAACGAGGAGGTCAGCGGTTCGATCCCGCTCAGCTCCACCATAGAATCAATTACTTGCAGCAACTCGCTGCATACCAGCCATCTCCCCTCCCTCAAATCTATGCCGTTGTTTGTGTCGTAACCGTCCGCCGCCTCGCTCGAAACCACGGCTTAGCAAAATTGATTGAAAGCCGTCCGGTCTGCATCGCGTGGGCTCCGTGTGAGGGTGCAAATACCTTCTCGCAGACTTGATCGCCAATCCCTATGATGATTTGATTGCCCGCCCTGGGATTCCGCCAGTCCGTTGATGGCTTGATGTCATAGATCTTGGTTGCGAAATCCGTGGAAGGCACCGGACAGACCCTTTATCTTCGAACTGAGGCACTCTTCGGCCTCCGCAGCTCGGTCTCACATTCGCTGCCTCGCCAGAAGGGATCATGACGCCCGACCAACGCACCTGGCAACGTGTTTCATTCAGAACGGAAAGCTATATAACAAGCGCCGGGCGCGGCACGATGCCTCCACGATACGACGCATTGAACCTAAGCACCCGGAGAAGATGGCATGAAAATCACCGAAGTCCGTACACGTGTGGTTCAGTGGGACGGTAACACCGTTCCCCTCCCTCCGCACTTTTGCACCAACCCCATGGACCTGGTCGCGTTTCGCCAGGCGTCCATGGGTAATTTCGCGTTTCATAACTGGCTCTTAGTCGAAATCTTCAGCAATACCGGCCTGGTGGGGTTGGGCAATGCCGCGCTTTCGCCCCTGGTGACCAAGCAAATGATCGACACCTATCTCAAACCGATCCTGGTCGGAGCCGATCCCTGGGATGTCGAGTTTTTATGGCAGCAGATGTACAGGCGCACCCTGGCCTTCGGACGAAAAGGCGTGGCCATGACCGCCATCTCCGCTGTCGATATAGGCCTCTGGGATCTGCTCGGCAAAGATGCCCGGCAACCGGTCTTCCGTTTGCTGGGTGGCCGCACCAAGGAGAAAATCCCGGTTTACGCCAGCAGACTTTATGCCATGCCGCTTCCGGAACTCCGCGAGGAAGCGCAGAGATATAAAGACCAGGGCTATACCATGATGAAGCTGCGTTTCGGTTGGGGACCCCTCGACGGCGCCGCCGGGATGCAAAAGAATCTGGATCTGGTGCGAACCGTGCGGGAGGTGATCGGTTACGAGATCGACTTGATGACCGATGCCTATATGGGGTGGACCCTGGACTACGCCAAGCGCATGTTGCCCCTGCTCGAACCGTTCAGGTTGCGCTGGCTTGAGGAACCGGTGATCCCGGACGACACGCGCGGATACAGAGAACTGAAGAGCTACGGGAGAATCCCTATCGCCGGCGGAGAGCATGAGTTCACAATCTTCGGATTCCGCGAACTTTTGGAAACCAGCGCCCTCGATTACATCCAGTTCGACACCAATCGCGTGGGCGGCATCAGCCAGGCGCGCAAGATTTCTGCGCTGGCCGAGTCTTTCCAGATTCCCGTAGTTCCACACGCGGGGCAGATGCACAACTACCACGTGGTGATGGCAAACCTGAATTCGCCGATTGCAGAGTTTTTCCCTAAGGTGAGTGTAGAGGTCGGCAACGAACTGTTCTGGTACATCTTCGACGGCGAGCCGGTGCCGGAATTCGGCTACATCAATCTCCACGACTCTTTACCCGGTCTTGGTCTTACCGTGAATGAAGAGTCGCTCGAACAGTTTAAGGTGATTGAATAGGGGGCTCGCTGTGCATTTGGTTCAGATTGCTGCTCCAGCACAAAGGCGCGTGGCTCTGGTGCGCGAACCAAGCCTGGTCTTGCTGAACGAGGTCGATTCTGTCTTTGCGTTGGCACGCAGGGCGCTTTCCGAAGGCTGCCGGCTTTCCGATCTTGTCCGGCAATTAACCTCACACGAAATCTTAAGCTACGATGCAATCTATAGCGGCCAGTCGGAGTGGAAATTGCTTGCCCCGATGGATTGTCCAGGCGAGCCGCAGCGTATGCAGGTGTCGGGAACCGGCCTGACACATTTGGGAAGCGCGCGGGACCGCCAGGCAATGCACTCCGCGCAAAGCGCTCGCGAGCAAGCGCAGATGACAGACAGCATGCGCATGTTCGAGTGGGGCCGCGAGCAGGGGCGTCCGGCGCAGGGTGCGATCGGCATCGCCCCGGAGTGGTTCTACAAGGGCGATGGTTCGATTGTCAAAGCGCCCTTCCAGCCGCTGGTGATTCCCGGGTTTGCCGAGGATGGCGGTGAAGAGGCCGAAGTCGCTGCTATCTATCTCATCGCCGATGATGGATCGCCGTGGAGGATCGGATTGACGGCGGGCAACGAGTTTTCCGATCACGTCTTCGAGCGCCGCAACTATCTCAATCTCGCCGGATCCAAGCTGCGCATGTGCAGCCTGGGTCCTGAATTGGCGATCAATGCAAAGTTCGATGAGGTTCCCGGCAAGGTAACGATTCTCCGCGAAGAGAATGTGCTTTGGGAAAAGGAGATTCGAACCGGAGAGCGGAACATGTGCCACAGCCTGGCAAATCTGGAGCACCATCATTTCAAATTCGCCGCGCACCGCCAGCCCGGAATGGTGCATGTCCACTTCATGGGCGCCGATTGCCTGTCCTTCGGCGAGGGCATCCGTCTGCAGCCCGGGGACGTGACAGAAGTTCAGTTTCGCGGCTTTGGCCGGCCGTTGCGTAACCCGATCGCGAAAGATGATCCCGTGACCGAACCGCTGCGGATTCAGATGATGGAATAGCCGGAGAGAACATGGAACCGAAACCGAGTGTTGCCCTGCTGGGTCTGGGCACGATGGGCCGCGGAATGGCCGTCAATCTGTTAAAGGCCGGCTTGCCGCTAACCGTCTGGAATCGTACCCCTGCCCAAGCCGATCCTTGGCTTCATATGGGAGCCGCGCTTGCCAAAACTCCCGCGCTTGCGGCAAAGGGCGCCGATGTCGTCATCGCCATGCTTTCCGACGACGTGGCATCGCGGGCCACGTGGCTTGGCCAGGATGGCGCCCTTGCCGCGATGTCCCCGGCCGCTTTTGCCGTGGAATGCAGCACGCTGAGCCCGCGATGGATTGCAGAGCTTAACCTCGAGATTATGAATCGCGGGCTGCACATGGTGGAAGCGCCTGTTACCGGCAGTCGCCCGGAAGCCGCGGCGGGAAAACTGACTTTTCTCGTCGGCGCCGAGGAAGAGACCCTCGCCGCAATTGCCCCGGTGTTGCGTTGCATGAGCAAAGAGATCGTGCATCTGGGGCCTGTCGGCAGCGGGGCGCAACTCAAGCTCATCAATAACTTTCTTTGCGGCGTTCAGATCACCTCGTTTGCCGAGGCGCTTACCTGGATGGAGCGAACCGAGCTTCGCCGCGATGCCGCTCTGGAGTTTTTGAAACGAGGTGCGCCAGGCAGCGCTATGCTCTCTATCATCTCCGACCGCATGACGCGCAGGAACTACGAGGTGAATTTTCTGCTGCGTCTCATAGAGAAAGATCTTCGTTACGCTCACGCGGCTGCGGCCGAATTGGGCATCGAACTCACCATGTCCTCCCCGGCTGAAGAAATGTTTCGCATTGCCCGGGAGAAGGGGTTTGGGGAGCAGGACATGTCTGCCGTTGTGGAACCGGTTCGCTCTGGCTTTCGTTCTGCGTGACGGCGGGATAGAACAGCAATTCTCATGTTTTTCTCTCGCCCTCTTGCACGTCTGCGGCTGCGCATTTGGATCCAAAGTTTAGCTCGATCCTTTGGAATCCCGAATGGTTGGTTCGATCGAGCTATAAGAGGCGAAGCAAGAACGAGCCGATGCGCAGCCGCTGGTTGGGGACAAAAGCGGCTTACTGTTGCTTTTCGCCGGTGCCGGCGGCGACCAGGATGTAATTTTTCACGCTGAAGACGCCGGGAACGCTGTTCGCCCGCAAGTAGGCCACCTGTCTGTCGGCCGCGTTATCCACCGTGCCGTATAACTCCACATGCCCGTTCTGGACGGAGATACGAATAGGACGGACGGGATCAATGGCGTATTTCTGCAGGGTGGGATATGCGTAGATGGCGCGGGCGACAGCCAAGCGTGTGCCCCAATCCATCTGCGAGACGGGATCGACCTCAACATCGTCGATGACGTCCTTGACTCCGGATGTGGTGGAGGCCAGGGCGACGGCGGAATCGCGGTTGGGGTAGTCGTGGGCGTGACCGCCCAGCGTGACCACGCCGTCGCGGACCTGGAGAGTGATGGCGTCAAAGAGATTGCCGTAACCCTCGCCGCTATATTCGAGCTCGGTACCCAGCTTCTTGACAATTTCCTGGTCGGGGACAGTCGGACCCGCAACCTGGATTTCGTCGCGAACGGCCTTCACGCCTTTGGCGTGCAGCACGCGCTTTTCGGCGTCAGCCTTGTACTCATAGAGGCTGACCGTGCCGGTGAGGGTGGCGAGGCCGTCGGGAGACACGGTTACCCGCACGTTTTTCAATGGGGATTTTTCCAGCTTGGCTTGGGCGGCGCGAATGGTGCTTTGCTGGTCACGGGCCGCCGCCAATGAGGGTTGCGGAATGGCGAATGCCGTTCCCACGAATGTGACTGCCAGGATGAGGGGCCTGGAGCGATCGATTATTGAAGTCATTGTGTTAACCTCCTCTTTCTTGTTTGGGCAATTGTTTCCGGTGACTCCGGAAGTCATTTGCAATTCGCGAAACGCGGCGGGGTATTTGGTTGCGAGCGCTTTGGCGGACGCAACCAATCGAGAAAACAGGGTGCGCTTACCGAATGTGGATCTGCCCGCGAATTTCGCCGCTGGGAAATACCGCGGTGTGGACGTTCACGTATGCGTTCCCGGTGCGGATCGCAGTGAGCAATCCCGCCAGGTCTCCAGGAGCTATTCCCTGCGGAATGACCGAATCGCCATTGCTGGCGGGAAGGACGCTTACATCGGCGGCGGAAATCGTACCGGTCACCGTACCGGAAGCGGGACATGCTGGCTTGGGCCCGCCGCAGAGGAAGACCATGACTCCTCCGTTTGTATTGCTGGCGCCAAAGTGAATGTGCGCCTGCGTTACCGGGCTGCTCATATCTGCGTAGGACAGTTCGTAAGAGATGGTTCCGTCTTCATTGATCTTGGCCTGGAAGTCGCCGTGACTATTCGCCAAAACAGCGGGAACCTGGTTCAAAGAGATTAAGTCGGCACTCAGGTAATCCGTATGATCCCAGCTTTGTGCCGCTGCTGCGTTCGACCGCAAAGCGAATGGCAACAACAGGGTGATAACCGCGAGCGATTTGACTGCGGTGGAAATAAAAGTGTTTCTCATTGGAGTCTCCCCTTAAGTTAGGGAGGGCCTGTGGTGCTGCGGCCCTCCGGCGGTATGGGTTTGGCTGCGAATGCGATGGGACTTGTAACGGGCGTCAGTTGACGACCGGACCGAAGTTGCAACCAGCGGGGGCATTGAGCGTGGTCTGATCGCCCACGATCAGCAGCGTCGGGTCAATGGCGCCGCCGGCCGTGAGTTGCGATTTGTCGAAGAATGCGATACCAAACGGCGAGGCTGAGCTGATCGCGGCCAGGTCGCCGAGATTGTCGAAGGCAATGCCGTTCGGCGCGCTGAGCGTGGCATTCATGTCTTCCGTAGCCGGAGAGAGCGTAACCGCGGGCGCCGGGTCGCCAGTGGTCATCAGGCTGGAAGGAGCAAACTCGACCACTGTGTTGGGGGCATTGGCATTGCTGGACCAGAGATCGCCATTGGTGTCGAAAATCAAGGCCCAGGGAGCCTGGATCGATCCCTTGCCGTCGTCGGAGAGGGTCACGTCGGGCGTGAGCGAAACCGTGCCCGCGCTCTGGGGAAGGTTCTGCGCCTTGAACTCGAAGATTGTGGTTGTGCCATTGTTCGCCACCCACAGATCTCCCGTTGCATCGAATGCGACGCCCAGCGGACCGTTGAAGGCCGGGTCGGACGTGATGGTGATCTCCGGCGACGCTTTCAGATTGGTGGCTGCAAGCTGCGCGGGCGTAAACACGTAGACCGCGTTAGCCCCGTTGTCGGTGACCACGAGGTTTCCCTTATTGTCAAACACTGCCTGTTGCGGAAAGACGAAATCGGGGGAGCTGATGGTGATATTGGGCGAAGGGCTGTTGTTGGTGCCCAGCGCGGCAAGCTGCATTGGAGTGAATTCATAGAGCGCTGGATTTACGCTGCCGCCGGCGGCCACAGTTCCGCCGTCGATCACCCACAGGTCGCCGTAAGTATCGAAGACCACGCCTTGGGGCGCGCCGAAGGCTTTGCTGTTGTTCATCAGGTGTGGCGCCATCTGGGTTGATCCGGCCGCCAGCTGCGACGGTAAGTACTCCAGGACATTGGTTCCATTCGCCACCCAAAGAGCCTTGTTGATGACCGGAATGACCGGGGTTGTGGGATTGGCACTCTTGGCCGCGAACATGTTTCCGCCTGTGCACCCCGCGGTGAATGCCGCCATGACCGTCCCAAGCGCAGCGATGAGCCCCACGGAGATGGCCCTGGTCCACTGTTTCCGCACTCTGCGGCCGTCCTGTTGCATGTTGTCTGTTTCGATCTTCATTTTCTTTTCCTCATCCTTCAGAGAATGTGGCCGCATTTTGCCTGCCTATTCTCTGAAGCGACAGCGGAAGTCAGATTCCCTCATCCGGGCGCAGCTTTTTTGGGGAAGAACGAAGGAACGGGATTTTCACTGGATGTGCGCTATAATTCTGGGGCAGCGAACAAACGGAAATGCTTCGCGCACTGGGGCCTGAGGGTAACGCACATCTTGCCGGGCGCTCGAAACCAGGCAAGTCCCCGGGTCGTGCCCTTCCATTTCGATTGGAAATCTGACCGCCGCCACACGGAGTTAAGCGCATGGAGATGCCTCTTGATCGTCCAGCTGTTACGCAACTCCTGCGGCAGTGGGGAAGTGGCGACAAGGCCGCGCTGAACGAGTTGATGCCGGTTGTTTATAACCAGCTCCACAAGCTGGCGTCGCGATGCATGCGCGCCGAGCGTCCCGAACATACGCTGCGCGCTACGGCTCTGGTGCATGAAGCGTATCTGCGCTTAGTTGAATCCGATGTTGCTTGGCAGGATCGCGTTCATTTCTTCGCTGTATCGGCACGCCTGCTGCGCCGCATTCTCGTTGATCACGCCAAAGCGAACCGGCGTTACAAGCGAGGCGGTGGGGCAGAAAAAATTCCCCTTGATGAAGCCGTGCTGGTTGGCCCGCAATCGCCTTCGGGATTGCTGGATCTGGATATGGCGCTGGAACGCCTTGCGGAACAGGACAAGCGCAAGAGCGAGATTGTTGAGCTGCTTTGTTTTGGCGGCCTCACCTACGACGAAACCGCGGCGGCTCTCCACATCTCGCCGGCTACAGTGCACCGAGAACTGCAGCTGGCCAGGGCGTGGCTTCACCGCGAACTGTCGGAAGTACATACCTAGCGGGATTCTATGCTTCACTCCGCGCAGCGCTGGCAGCAGATTGAATCGCTTTTTCACCAATGCCTCGATTTGCCGGAGGATTCACGTCGGCGCTTTCTCGTGGAACATTCCGGGGGGGATCTCGAGTTATGCAAGGAAGTCGAGACGCTGCTGGCCTCCGCCGGCCACCCGATGGACTTTCTTGAACTGCCCGTCATCGAGGCTGCCCACAGTCTGGCCTGCGAACCGGCAGCAAACGGTCTGTCTCCCGGCATGATACTGGGCCGCTACGAAATCACTTCGTTTATCGGTTCGGGCGGCATGGGGCAGGTGTATCTGGCGCGAGATACGCAGCTCAACCGCAATGTGGCCATCAAGATTCTTTCTTCCGCGGCGGCCCTGGATGAGCACGCATTGCGGCGTTTCGAAAAGGAAGCGCGCGCTGCCTCTGCGCTGAACCATCCCAATATCCTGACCATTTATGAGTTCGGAAGCTCAAACGGCCTTCATTACATAGCTTCCGAGTACGTCGACGGCCCCACGCTCCGGCACAAATTCGACGCCGGACGGCTGCCGCTGCCTACCGTGATCGATATCGCGATCCAAATCGCCCGAGCTCTCGGAGCCGCGCATGCCTGCGCCATTGTGCATCGCGACATCAAGCCGGAGAACATTGTGGTTCGCACCGACAATCTGGTGAAGGTGGTTGATTTCGGCATCGCCAAACTGAGCGAATCCCATCCCCGGCAGAACAGCTATCCTCCGGCGCTTACCCGCTCTCTTTCCTCCAGCCACGTGGGCATGGTGGTGGGCTCGGCGAGGTACATGTCTCCAGAACAGGCGCGAGGCATACCCGTCGATCCCAGAAGCGATATTTTCAGCTTGGGGATCGTGCTCTACGAGAT
>JASHOY010000009.1 GCA_030038435.1 Acidobacteriaceae bacterium
CGCTGCCGTTCACAACTCGATTTCCCTGCCGGTGTCTATCTCCCACTCCACCTGCAAAGCCCTCAGATTAAGGCCGCGCAGAAAACGGGCCAGAGGCAGTTCGCCCTTTTGTTTCGGAAGCAGGCGCTTATACTCTTCGGGCGCAAGAATCACGGCCGCCTCCCGGCCGCGAACCGTCACCAGTTGCGGCCCCGCGGTTCCCGCCCGGCGGACGACCTCGCTCAGACGCGCTTTGGCGTCTTCGAGCTTCCATCGTTCCATGCTCGCGGCCGGAGGAGCGGTAACGGCGGGAGAATGCGTCACTGAATGTTTCGCGCGCCGAGCGAGGGAAGACCGCATCGTTGCACTCCAATACAACCCTGACTATCTGGCCAGATTCTACGCCCATGCGAAATCCGGCAGGAGGCTGAATCCTGGGTGATTTTGGATTTCCACGGGCTTGCGCCTGGCGTTGGAACCTTACACACTTAGGGTGGAGCCCGCCCAAACAATCAAGCGCCGAACTGTTCGCCGCCGCTTGCGTCAGGCGTTCGGATTGACGCAGCAGACCGCCCGTGTTTCATGCGGCGCGGAGCGCCACCGAAATTTTTCGGGACTTGAGCCGTAGCTCTGCACGTGTTTCTTGCCGCCGAGAATTCGGCCCTGTTATTCACCGCGAGAACACCGAAAGACAATACCGCAGGTATGTGCTATTTCGATAAGCTGAGGCAGAGCAAAGGAAATTGACATGGGAACGCCACCGACCCCGGACCTCAATTTGCCTGCAAAGGTTGAGGTTGCCGTTCGCGCGCTTGCGCTTAAATATTCGGCTGAGCTGAAGGCAAAAATGGATAGCCGCGCAGTCGAGATGGAGGCCGACGACGACTCCCATTACCTCATTTATCGAGTGTTGGGCGTCTCAGACGACGAAGGAAAACTGATAGACATATACCAAAACAAGGGCCGGTTTCTTTACAAGTACGCAGGATCATTTTTAGAGGATGCGGCCAAGCTCTGCTTTCTTGAAAAGTACCCTGATTCCGGCTCTACCCGCATCGACAACACGATAGGCGCCCGGCCCAAGACTTTTGAGATCGATTGCCTTGTGGAAAATCGCCGCGCCATCGAAATTAAGTGGCGTGATGCTACAACCGACGGCGACCACATTACCAAGGAGCATACTCGCCTGCGGGCTATCGCGGCGGCGGGCTATGAGCCTGTACGCGTCATGTTCTACTACCCAAACCGTACCCAGGCAATCCGCATCCAGCAGACGTTGGAGACCTTGTATCACGGTGTCAGCGGCAGCTATTTCTACGGAGACGCAGCATGGGAGTACGTCTGCACGCAAACAGACACCGACCTAAAAGCCATCTTGAAGCGTATCGCACAGGAGAACCAGGCCAAGGTATGAAAGATGCCGACAACATTCTTCGCTTAGGTGATTGCCTCCCCGTTCTCAACAAGTTTGAGCGCGGCTCGGTGGACCTGTTTTATATAGACCCGCCCTTTTTTACTCAGAAAGTCCATGCGCTCACTACGAGGGACGGCGGCACTCGATATTCCTTCAGGGACCTATGGGCTTCAACAGAAGCCTATGGGGACTTTTTGATCGATCGATTGAGCGAGTGCCATCGATGCCTGAAAGAAACGGGTTCTTTGTTCTTTCACTGCGACGATACTGCTGGGCATCTTGCGCGGCTGATTCTAGATCGAGTGTTTGGGCCAGAGAACTTTCAGGCGGAAATTATTTGGAGCTTTCGCAGGTGGTCCAATTCCAAAAAGGGCCTCATGCCTTCGCATCAGACCATCTTGTTTTACTCGCGCTCAGGGGCTTTCAAATTCCATACGCTGACCACGGCGTACTCGGAATCAACAAACTTAGATCAAATTTTGCAGAAGCGGGTTCGAGATGAACGAGGCAAGGCGATCTACGCACGGGATGATTCCGGTGAGCCGGTAACGAACGGCGCAAAGCGGGGCGTTCCACTCGGTGACGTGTGGGAGATTCCATATTTGAACCCGAAGGCAAAGGAGCGCGTTGGGTATCCAACACAAAAGCCAGTGTTGTTGTTGGAGCGGATTATCCAGCTCTGCACCGACCCCCAGGACCTGGTTGCCGATCCATTTTGCGGAAGCGGCACGACCCTTGTTGCTGCTCATCTTCTCGGCAGGCGAGCAATCGGCATCGACACTTCGGAAGACGCATTGAAGCTAGCGGCACAACGGCTCGCTGCTCCCGTAAGGACGGAGTCACGCCTGCTTGAACGGGGCCGACAAAGCTATGTGCGCGAGGATCTAGACCTTCTCGAATGCTTGAAGGGCATCGGTTACCATCCTGTGCATCGGAACAAGGGAATCGATGCGATCTTGATGGAAGAATGGCATGGAAAACCTGTGTGCATCCGAATTCAGCGTCCAGATGAAACTATAGAGGATGCGGCAATCGCTTTGTGCAACGCCGCCGAGCGGAAGGGCGGCGCAAAGCTGATCCTCGTAGTTATGGAGCACCAATGGGGTTTGCTCGGAAGAGCGAACGTGCCAGCTTCAGTCACTCTGGTTCATTCTACGACTGCGGCAATTCGCCATTCTCTTAGTGAGGTATTGGGCCTCAGACTTGTTGCCGGGCAATAGCGTGACACTTTCCTTCCCGTGTTTCATAAAGGATGAGTTTCGGGACAATTCTCAGACCCGCTAAAAACGCGGGCTTGCGCGTCCCGAAAGTCAATCGCTAAACGAGGGGGGTCGAAGCAGTTCTGTGGAAATCCAGACTGGCCCACTATCGGAGGCTGAATCCCCAAAACGAAGGCAGGCGCTTCAGGCCGCGCCGTTGCGGCCCAGGTCCATCACCTCGGCAGCTCGCCCAGCCACCGCGACAGCGCGTCTTCAAATTCCCTCTGCCGGCTGGACGAATCCGTCAGCCAGACCAGCATCTTCCGCGCTCCGACCTCGCCGTAAGCCTCCGGCGCCGCAGCCATCTGCGCGCCCCGCGCTGAATTCTGCTCCGCATCCACAAACCAGAGTGAAGGAATCCGCAGCCGTTTCGCCGGCGCGTTGAGATCGTACCGGTCCCGCGCCAGCAGCCGCGCCGGCACCAGTTGCGCCCGCGGATCGCCGAACACCACCTCCATCGGCCGTGCTTCGGGATCGTTCAGCACCACTCCTGCCAACTCCGGGTGCGCCGCCGCTGTCTCGATCGCCAGGTTCGCGCCCAGCTCCGTTCCGTCCAAAACGATGTTTCCCGGCGCAATCTGGCGCGTCTGTTCGAGGTACGCAAGCACCCAATCCGTGTCTTCGCGCCAGCGTTTCTCGCTCGGGTGCACAAACTCGCTCTCGCCGTACCCGCGATAGTCGAACGCCAGCGCGTTCACGCCCGCCGCGTGCAGCGCCGCCAGCGCATCCACGCAGCCGCTCAGGTTGCCCTTCTGACCGTGCAGGTAAAGCACCGTATACCGCCTGAAGGGCGCGTCCGCCGCCGCCGGGACCCACCACCCCTTGAGCCGCGGCTGACCCGTATCGGTCGCCGCGAACCCCACTGGATCGAAGGCCAGCCCCACGCTTGCCGGCGTCCGCGTCACCTTCGCCGCGGGGCGATAGAGCAGTTGCCACCACCCCTGCCAGAACAGCAGACACAGCGACCCATAGGCGCAGACCGCGGCTGCCAGAACCACAATCCCGAAGGCACCGGCGATCCACCGCCCCGAAACCGTCGGCGGCGCGGTCCGCCCTGAAGCCGCTTCCTTTGCGCCCGCGGGCGTGCGCCGCGCCGCCACCCGCAATTGAGACTTTTTCCGTGTCATAAAGCGCGCGCTTTGCGCCTTGAACCCCGCGCCGAGCGCCCCTCTTATGCTAACGGCTCCCGTCAGGCTACAATCGGAGCGCTGCGCTCCCCGATTGCCGGAAGAGCCGGAGCCCGGAGGTTCCCATGCCCGATTTCGTCCGCATCTGTTCCCAGTCCGAGCTGCCCGCACCCGGCACAGTCGGCGAATTCACCGTCGCCGGCCGCACGCTCTGCGTCGCCAACGTCGATGGCGCCATCGCCGTCCTCGACAACGTATGCCCGCACGAGGAAGGCCCGCTGGGCGAGGGAACCATTGAAGACGGCCGCGTGGTTTGCCCCTGGCATGGCTACGCCTACGACCCTCGCACCGGCCAGTCCGCCCAGGACCCGGATCTCACGGCCACGGTTTTCGAATCGGTCACGGAGAATGGCGAGCTCCGGGCAAAGCTCTAGCCGTCACTCGACGCACTCGGCCAGCGGCGCCAGTTCCGATCCCACCGCCTTCATCCTGGTCCGCAGCCGCGCCTGCGCCTGGTCGAACGGCCCGTCCGGCAGCGCATCGAGGTTCAACGCACGCTGCGCCCCGCACACCTCCAGCGGCTCTGTCTTTACATCCAGGGTGCGCAGCATCTCCGGCGCTCCGTATACCGGCACGCCGCCGATCACCACCATCTCGATATTCGTAATGTTTCCGTTCACCAGCGCCATATAAGGATTCGCGCTGGCGCCGGCCTTCGGATGCACCAGGAAAAAGTCCGCCAGCATTCCCGGCTCCAGCGTTCCCACCTTGTCGGCGATCCGCGCCACCTGCGCGGGCACGCCCGAGGCCATCTCCACAAGCTGGCGGTCCGAGAACAGCCCGTCCAGCTTGTCCCGGCTCACGGTGGCGGCGTACTTGATCTCGTCCAGCATGTTGTCTGACCCCGTCGGCGACCAGTCCGGCGCCAGGGAGATTGTTACCCCCTCGCGAAACGCCGCGTCCACGTTGGCCGTCTGCCCGTAGAGCACAAAGTTCGAGTGCGGCGACCAGACGATCGACGCTCCCGCGCGGTGCACCCGCGCCAACTGGCTCGGCGAAAGCCCCACCGCGTGAATCAGCGCCGTGTGCGCGGTCAGCAGGCCATGCGCCTCCAGCATGTCCAGTTCCTCGGCCGACTCGGGATCTGCCGGCAGCCCCTCGGCAATGTGGATCGCGAGCAGATCGATCCGCCCCTCGCGGATTCCGCGCGCAATATCCGCCGCCGTGTTCGCGTTCATATCCCGCGGCAGAATGCCGATCGAGTTCACGATCCGCTCGTGCCCCGGCTCCGGCCCGTAAAACCCGCTGTAAAGCCCCAGGTTGCGCACCAGCCCCTTGATGCAGCTTGGAATCGGCTTGTCCGGCACGTTCCACGCAAACCCCAGAATCGAGGTCGTGCCTCCGATCAGCGCCTTCACCTCCGCGTACTCGTCGATGTCGCAGAAGTTCGCTCCGCCGGCGGTCAGCTTCGCGTAAGGGATCTCGATCTTCTCCCGGTACGGGTCCCAGTCGCGCCACGCGTAACGGTCAGGAAAGGTGTGCGGCGGCGTCCAGCGCGGAAAAATATTGAACTGCGGATGATTGTGCAGGTCGATGAACCCGGGGAAGATCAGGTCACCGGTCACAAGCGCCGGCGCGCCCGGCACGTCGGGCCGGTCTTCCTGAATATGGACGATCCGCCCGTCGCGCACGTCGAGCCATGCGTTCGGCAGCACTCCCTCCGGCGTCACCACGTTGCCGCGAATCAGCAGCCGCTGCGCGCCGGCTCCATGCGCCGCCAGCAGGCAGGCCAGCGCCACGCCAGCAGCCAAACTGCTCCATCTCGAAAAGACAGCTCCTGAAATCTTCACTCGGGGAAGCCTCGTTGCGTGAATTTGGTAGTGGGGTAGTTTGCAGAAAACCGTCGCTCAGGGGCTAAAGCCCGTTGTTTATTTTGCGGCGTTTGCGGCACGATTGAAGTCGTGCCCTTTCAAAACATGTTCAAACTGACCCGCCACCGTGGATTTTTCTTGAGTCGCAGTCCGCTGCGGTAACGGCGCCGCCGATCCCGTGTGGCCGCCGCAATCCATCTTTTCGTCCCGCAAGGACATTGTAGGCGAGCGGCTTGCGCTGAAGCTCGGAAGCAGGCGGGCAAAGCCCCATTTTTTCGTTGATTTTGCGTGGATTTTTTGAGGGGCCTCTTCATCTTGCGGCTTGATGCGCTTCATTTGCAGCAGTTTATGGCGATGAAACCGCCGTTCTTTAAGCTTCTGCATCCTCACCCATTTCCAACGCAACAAGCGCTCCTTTCGCCGCCGATTCTCCATCCCTGCTACCCTGAACAAGTCCTTATGCCCACGCTCTTCCGAGCCTCGGCCTTCTCCCGCGT
>JASHOY010000076.1 GCA_030038435.1 Acidobacteriaceae bacterium
CATCTGGAATGCGTGGCCGATCCTCTACGGAGGATTCGGTGCGCTGCTGAGCGCTGTGCAGATGGGCCAAATCGGCCAGATGCTCACTCAGAATAATTTTCTTGGCGGCCTGGGCAATCTCGAAGGCTCGATCCTGATTGGCATCGTGAGTATTGTCTACTCGCTCGCGATTGCGGTCATTCCATTCATCGCCAAGCGCATCGTCAGCGGCGATGTGGGAAGCACGGCAGTTGCCATGGTCGGCACTGCGGTGACCGCTCTGACGGCAGGCGCGGCAGGCTTCGAGGGTGCTGCGGCCGGTGTGGCGGCGGCGCGAGGGAGTTCCGCAGGCGCGGGCGCGGCTGGCGCCTCTTCCGGCACTGCGACAGCGGGGTCCGCGCGAGCCCTTACCTCTGCGGCGAGCGGGAACCAGCCTGCGGCACCGCAGACGGCGCCGGTCGCTGCGTCTTCCGGTGCAACCGGGTTCTCGCTCGGTGACGGCTCCCCAACATTGGAAGGGCACGCAGAACAGATTCGCAGTTCGATCAGAGACGTGATGGGCGCGGATGAACCTGGCGACGAAACCAGCGGAGCGGCCACTGTCGCGGCGCAGTCCGGTGGAGGAAATCCGAAGTCCGGGGGCGCCCCCCAATCATCGGGAGCAACGAGAAGGGGACCAAGCGTCCATCGCTACAACCTCGGTACATGGACTGCGTACCACACCGCCCGGATCGCAGCGTACAAGATTGCAAACGCGACGAGCCATCAGGAATAGGAGGACGTATGAAAACCAGCACAGCGACGGCGGACGAAGCGGTTTTGGCGAGGCCGAAATATTACGAGATGGATGGCGCGCTACGGGCGAATGCGAACCGCGCCTGGCTGCTCGCTTTTCTGACGATTCCCATTGCGCTTCTGGCGATTGGCTTCGCGATCTTCGTGCGCATGCAGCCGCCGACCGTCATTCGCATTGGTCCTAATGGCGACGCATCCATTCTTGGGAAGCCTGCGAAGGGCACCGTTTCCGATCTCGCTACCGGGGGAACCGATCAATTCATGGATGAGGCCTTCGTAAAGCGATTTCTGACCAGCTACCTCAACTACTCGCCAGCCGACGTGGACGATCACTGGGCCGCCAGCCTCAATATGATGACGCGCAATTTGCGCGCCTACACGCTGAAGGCGATGAGCGACAACGACACACGCGGGAAGATCGATGACGGCCAGATTCAGTCCGTTTTCCATCTCCGCGAGATCGACACCGTCCCCGGAGAGCCGCTCACCTATCTTGTCTACGGCGTGAAGGATGTCCACCACCTGTCGAATGGAACCGAGACGACCGACCACTTCGTCAACGAGTACCGCATACGGTTGATTCCGGACCGCCGATCCGACATAAATCCGGACGGACTGTGGATTGCCGAATACAGCGAGCGGCCGATCGACGGCGAGCGGATGAACGAGATTCTTAACACGCCCGATCTGATTCCGGGCGGGGACGACATAACAAAACAGGGAGGCCGATGATGGAGACCGCACTCGCAAAAGTAGCGGAGATTCAAGCGCCGGCAGGACAGGCGGAACCGCAGCGTCGCCGCAGACCGCGGCAGCAGAGCGAGGAGGTCGCCCGCTACTTTCTTGCCAAGGAGGGATCGTCGATCGAGAAGCCCGAACTGGGAGCGGAAGTGGCCAGCGAAGGCGAGGCCCTGATCAAAGCGTTTCAGTCGAAGAACGGCGTCATTTATACCGTTCTCGCCTACAAAGCGGAAGCGGAGATAAATGGAGGATCTCCGACATTGGTTAAGCGGGCCTTACGAAGTGAAAGCGCGCAAGCGGGGCGCAAGTAGGCCACGCCCAAATAAGTAATAGCGGTCAGCACGGATTCAAAGAGGGGACAAACCTGAAACACGGCTCATGTCGCCTCCTTTGACGCCTTATCGCACACGCGATGAGGAATTCCGCTGACCCGGTTTGCACTCTCGGAGCCTGGATCAGACAACACCCACCCCTAACCCGGGCGGCCAGGCGAGGAGATTGAGGACCGGCAATCAGCCACCTCTTGTCACTTCGTCTCGAAGCGCCAGACAAGTGAGGAGAACATGTCAGCGACGATCACACAGAACGCGGCATTCGATCACCGGTTCATCCTTGAGCTGAAGATCGATGCGTCCGGTCAAGTGAAACTGAAGGACCAACAGCTCGGACGGAAGGATACGCTCCAGGGGAAGCTTCTTGGACAGCTCTATCCCGGCATTCGAGTGGCTCGTGTCAGCGTGCCGTACGAGTTGACCAAATACGAGCAATCCGTGGTGGAGAACAGCATGTCGAGGCTTCACTTCGGCGGGGTCGACTACAAGCTGGTGGGCGCCAGCGGATCGGCGAAGGATGGCAAGTTCTACTTTGTCGATCAGGCGCATGCCGGCCCGATTGCTGAGCGCTTTCAGCATTGGCCCGAGGCGGCGATCGTGTACTTTGCGATCCTCGTCTCCGACTGCAAGCTGATGGTCGAGGAGTCCAACCTCCGCATCGCTGTGGTCAAGGATCATGTCTTTGGCACCAACGACTGCCGCGGCTGGGCGCGCGAATCCCTCTACCAGAGGCTAAAGATCGGCACGAATCGCTTTTGCCAGTTCCGGCTGGCATTCGACACGAGCGAACCGAAGCAGGCAAAGGGCGCTTTGAAGGCGATGAGCGACCGCGTAGCCGACAGGCTGGGGGTCGATGTCATTTTGCCGGAAAGCGCCTGCAAACCGGCCCTCAAGGGAAGCGTTCATTTTCTTTCCTCCATGGGCACTTCGGGCCGCACGTTTAAGGGTCCGGCGATTCTCGGGATCAAGCAGATCTCCCGGCAATCGGAGTTTGGGTCAAGCTACACCTTGATCGAGCACGCTTCGGAAGAGGCGCTACAGTTTGAACTGAAACTGCATGCGCTCGGACGTATCAAGAAAATGCGCAGGGCATGGGATGAGGGTGACTACCAGGCCTTGTTCGATGTAGTCGGCAGGTCCGAGGCTACAGCCTTCGACGATGGCGCCAGCTTCGATCCCGACGCTCTGGACCGGGAGCCCGACCCCACAGAGGGTTGTGACCCCGTGGATGCGGTGCTGTTGGCGGACCGCGAGGGATACGCAATCAATATCCCTTACGTTTTCAACCAACTGAACCGGAAACTTGCCCGTTGGGCCTTTCGTGCCTGCACGGGCGCGGACCTGAGGCTGCCGTCGTTCGCTCTTGCGGATGATGGCGTCCTGATCGAACACCGGGAAAAGATTCTCTCGGCGTCCGACTGGATTCCCCAGGATGGCTCCATCACATCCTTGGCCGCGGAGATGGGTCTATGCATTCGGTATCCCATCCGGATGCAGGAAGATCTTCTTCCGTTGCGCCACCTTAGCAACCCAGAGCTTCTTCCGGCGCTTCAGAAGGCGCTCGGAACAGCCAGCCTTGATGAATCCGAGGTCGCTTACATTTTCAGGCAGCAGCTTCGCATGGAGGGAACATACATCCTCCATTCGGCAACGGCGAGCAGGAATGGCGGCGATTTCGATTTCGACACCATCTGCGTCATGGCATCCGATCAGTTCCCACGGTTCATCGCTGGTCGGATCGCTTACGGGGAGAATTTTCACCAGGAAAAGACCAAGCTCAAAAAGGCGAAGTCTCCCTGGTGGAACGTCGAACCGGTTGCCATGAAGGCGCGAGGGAACAAAATCGGCGCAATTACCGATCTGAAGACCTCGTGCCTGGCCGCGGGACGGCCGGACCTGGCCTACAAGCTCGTGGAACAACTGCAGAACGCACTCGATGCCTTGAAACATAGGGTCGAGGTCGATGAGTCCGTGATCGGCGAAATCAGGAAGGAGGTAGCACCGGCTCCATGGCTCCGTTACAAGCGCGAGCGCAGAGTGTCGGATCTGCCTGCCTATCTTGAGGTCGCCGGTACGGACAAGGTTGGAAGGCTCTATAACGTCCTGCGCAAGGAGATCGGCTTCCTTCCCGACGAGACCGGCAACGGCTTCGAAGAGAGGAGAGGGATCGAGGACTTTCGCGGCCTCTTCACGGGCGAGCACGTGACCCGCGAGATGTTCGACGAATGTACGTTAGTGAACTCGATTTACGGCGATGTTGCCAGCCGAATCGTTGAGCGCGAGGAGGAAGTCAAGCAGAAACTCAAGGATGCTCAGGCGCAATGGGAAGCCGTGCGCCAGAGCGACGACAAGGACAAGAAGAGAGCGGCGGTGCTCGAACGGAACAAGGCGCATGCAGCTCTTCGGGAACATGAACAGGAGACCAAGGAGCAGTTCAAATCCCTGCACCTGTTCATTCATTACTGGGCGCAGGGCAAGGAGAACCGGCGGGCTTGGGCGCAGGCGATGAATTCTGTTGTCACCGGCGGCTCTGGTTCGGGCGCAGTCCTCTTCCAGGCATTTCCGCAAGAGGTTGTCGATGTCTTCGCAGAGAGGACGAAAGGCCAGCGAGTCCGTGTACGGATGCCGAAGACCGTCAACGGCTACGTCTGGTTCGACGACCTGAAGCGGGCATTTCTGGTCGAGCGGAAGGCCAATCCGGAAGGCCCGGAGTGCGAGAAGAGAATCTTTCTCTTCCAGTACAAGGGAGAGCGTTCTGTCGTCCTCGAAAACACGAGTGTTCCTGTGGAAGCGGGACACTCCTAACCGTGGAAGGAGGGGCCGGAGCCTTGCGGCTTGGCTCCTCCTTGCCGCTTTTGACAATGCAGCGCGCCAGCGGAGGCCGCTATGAAGATACTGATGACGATTTTCCTGACGCTGAGCGTTGCCACGGCAGGAGCGCAGACGACCGGCCAGAGCCAGATCCGCCACGTTGAGACGTCGCTCAACCATCTCACCGTCCTCGAATTTGGCGAGACGGTGACCACACTTGCAGTAGGCGACCCGGACAGCTTCCAGGTGGAGCGCCATGAGGACAAGGTTTTCGTAAAGCCTCTCCAGCAGGGGGTATCGACCAACCTCTTTGTCTGGACCGCAACTCGCGAGTTGAGTTACGAACTCGATCCGGCCGGCCAGCTTGCGTCTATGGATGTGCTAGTGCGCGCCGATCCTGCTCCCAATCCGCGTACCGCCGCTCAAGCCACGGCCGAGCCCTCCGACGCAGAAATACGCAAAATTGCCTCGTTGGTACTCACCCAGACGATGATGGGAGTCGAGGACATCGCGCACGATCCGGAGAAACGCGCCGCGAACCGGGTGCAGGTCAACCTCGAACAGATTTATCGCGCAAAGGACCGGATATACATTCGCTATTCGGTCGCCAACGAGACCAGCGCTCCATTCCGGGTTACGACACCGGATGTGTATCTACCGCGTCCGACAGCTCAGCCAATCTCACTCCTGAGTCTTAAGAATCACCAGATTACTTCCCAAACCTTCGCCGCCTTCAAAGCGAGGCCAGGTTCGAGCCTTGCCGCTGTGCATGCGGACTCCATGGCGCGTGATCTTGCGCCGGGAGAAACGACGACGGGCGTTATCAGCATTGGCAGTTCGACGGGAAGCGCACCGCAAATTTATCAGTTGAATTTCGGCGCCGACCAAAACGGATCACTGAATGTCGAGGCGGTCCTCTAGCCATGAATGAACTGGGTTATGTCTCGCCCGAAGAAGTGCGCCAGGCGCTCCGCCAGGCTTATCGCCACGACTCCGAAACGAACCTCAAAACTGCCCTTGCTCGTTCTCTGGCGGACGGGCTCAAGCCTGTCGATGAGAAGGGTCGCTGGAAGCCGAACCCCTTGCTCGCCCTCGTCGGTATCCTGCTGTGCGCCCTCATTGGCGTCTTCTTCTACTTCTCCGTTGGAGCGCGCTCGTGAGCCCCTACTACGATCAGCCCGGATGGCGGCAAAGAGGACCGGAGGATCTCGCCGGCGTGCTCGTGCTGCTCAGCTGCGCCGTTCTCGGGTTCGGGTGGTACATCGCCATGTCGCGCCTCCACCTGCGCAACAGCCAGTGTCTTGAGATCTTCGCTGACTGCTCGATTCTCTTCTTCGGCGGCGGCCTTGTCGCCGCGCAACTCATTGGGCGCAAGAAAAAAAGAGAAGAAAATTGGCCTCACTCGGCCATCCTGGTCCCGGCATCGAAGGATTCGGAGATTGTTCGCCGCGCCAATCAGGACGGGGCTACGGTGCTCGGTTATAACGTCCATAACGAGCCCTGGCTCTGGCCGGACCTGGTGCGCATGAAACACGGCGTCATCGTCGGCGGGACCGGCGCGGGCAAGTCCACATTTCTCGAAAACGTCATCGCGCAGGACGTGACGCGGCGCTTCGGAGCGCGCAGGATGCCCATGATCATCTTTGACGGCAAGGGCGAACGCGAGTTTCTCGACCGCCTGCTGCCGCACATTGAAGCCGCCGGCCGTCTCGAAGATTTACGGGTAATCGATCCGACCCACCCTACCGAGTCGGCCCGGTACAACCCCTTCTACGCCCTCGATGAGGCCTACCAGGAGCATGTGAACTTCATCTTCCGTTCCTTCGGGCTGCGCGAAGACTTCTTCAAGGGCCATCAGGAGGCGTATCTCTCGGACCTGGTGCGCATCCTGCAGTACACGGGGAAGCTGTTCAATGTCTACGATGTGCTGGTGATGGCCCTCGATGAGGAGGTGCTGGCGGAGCAGATTGGCATTGCGAAGGCCCGCCTGGCTTCGGCGCCGGGCATTTCCATGCAGAAGCGTTTGAATTTCGAGATGTCGGTGAAGATGCTCGAACGATCGCTTACGGACCGCGAGCGCGTGGAGAAGATACAGGGGCTCCTGAACGAGCTTCTGAGCTTTCTGGAGGATGAGTTGTCAGTGGTGACCGGCTCGTACCAGGACCTTCTCACGCTCGACGATGTGCTTGAAAACGACCTGATCCTGTTCGTATCGCTCAACGCCAACCGCAATCAACGCGCGGTCGAAGCCCTGGGAAAAATACTCCTCCAGAACATTCAGCTGATGGTTGGCAAACGCTATGCGCAGCCGGCCAGCGGCCGAGCCGCAGACGAACCCATGCTTTCGGTCATCCTGGACGAGTTCGCTCCCTTTGCATATCCCGCGTTTACGCAGGTGCTCCAGACCGCGCGCGGCGCGCGAGTGTCCTTTCTGTTCTCTTTCCAGAGCATGCCCCAGTTGCAACGCGTGAGCCAGGCGTTTGCCGACGAGGTGTCGTCGGCGCCGGGAACAAAGATGATCATGAACGTCTCGGAAGAGAACACGGCGCAATGGTTTCTGAAGGCATCGGCCAGGATTGCGACCAAGCGGCGCAGCCTGTCGGTCCGCCGCACCGGAGTCTTCTCGACGAAATACACCGAGACGGGCACAGGCAGCGAGAGCGACATCAAGGAGACCCGCGCGAGAGAAGATCACATCAAGAACCTCCCTGTGGGACAAATGGAGGTCCTGATGGTGGACAGCAGGGAGGGTACCCGCTACTCCCATCTGCACATCCGCCGCGCGCCGCGATTCCAGATCGAGGGTCTTGAGTCTTCCCTTTATCCCAAGATGCACAGCTATCTCGACCCGGAGATTGGGGTGAACCTGCGTTTCAAAGAAACGGAGAACCGGAAACAGCGTCGCCGGAGAACGGCCGGCTTGTTCCTCGGCGGGGTCAATGGAGAGTGACGATGCAAACACCAGTCATCATCCGCACGGTCGTCTTTGCTATCGCATTCCTATGCCCCTGCGGGTCATCTTTCGCGCAGACCGTGAACCGCCCGGCGGCCGAAGCGGCGCAGCCAGTTGCAAAACGGCAGGGGTTTTTTGACTATGCGCTGGGAAAAATCAATCCTCAGAACAAGGACGACGGTGCGGCGATGGCGTCTCACCGGGCCGCAGTCGTCGAGGACTCCGTCGACGATCTTTACTTCTGGTCGAACGCGGTGACGCTGATGATGCTCTGCGCTCTGGCCGCGATCGTGCTCTTTCAATGGCGCGCTGCGGACAAGCGCGAGGTTATCGCGGCATCTTTGATCGCGCAATTATGGAACGGCCGCGTCAGCGACCGGATCGAGATCGAGCGCCGGACGGAGCAGTTCAATCAGCTGGTCGAAACCCATAACGCCGAGGTCGAGCGTGCGCTCTCAGCAAAGCCGCTGCCCGTTTCCGGCGAGGGGCAGCGGGACTCCGAGCTTAAACGAACCGTCGCAGGCCTCGATAAGCGGACAACAAATGCGAGTCCAGCCGTCCGCTTGAATGGCGAGACTCGCTCCTCGAACGTCGTGGGCGATGGTCAAAATACCGAGAGAGCGGCCGCCGGTTTCGAGAAGAGAAACGTCATACTGGAACGCCAGGTTGAAGCAATGAGAAATACGGAAGCCAACCTGCGGCGCCGGCTCAACGACACCGTCGCCCAACTCGACCAGGAACGGAATCGAAATCAGGCGCTCAAAGGCGCGTAGGAGACGCACGGATGGGCCGCAATGCGCAGATCAAATCGCCGACCGACTTCGCCCAACCAGGGGAATGGCGGGAGTACGTCCGGCAAACCGTTTCCCCGGAGGAGGTGGATTACACGCTTGCATTCGGCCGGACCATTCAGTTCGCGCGCTTTTATGAGATCCGAAAGCAGCCGTTCCCGGACCGGTTTTTGAGCGAGCTGGCGGCAATCGGCCGCCTCCACAATCCCGAAAGGACGGAAGCGTTAGAAGCATTGAACGACCGAATCTTCACCGACATGGCGCAATTTCTGTTGACTGCTGCTCGGCCAGAACCCTCCGAGAGAGTTGAAACCGCCCCACCCGTTACGCCCCGCGAACTCGTTGACGAACTGGCCGCATACCTGACGAAGGAGAACCCGTTCTACACGCTCTGGGTTCGGTACACGTCACTGGTGGAGCAGTGCAAAGACGAACTCACGTGGGAGGAGTTCGTTAGACAGGAGCTTGGCAGCACGACGGAGGAGGAGATTGAGTTTGCGCTTTTGGTCGGTCAGTTAGGCAAGTTGCTTACGTATTTTCGCGTCCGTAACCTCGCTTTGCCTGCCCGTTTTCTCGGGCGGACCTGGTTCATTTACTATCTGCCGGGGGCGGAGCGTAACGCGCATACACGCGCGCTGGTGCAGGAATTAACTGAGGCAACGGGGTCATGCGCGTCCGCATAATCAGCTTCGGAACGAACTGGTGGGCCATGCACTCCCGCGACCTCGACGATCCTTATTGCTTTTGCCGGCGCACCGCGTGGTTCAATTCGGCGGGGCTCAAGTTCGGCCGCAGGCTGCGATTGTGCTGGGTGTATCCCGGTCAGATCCGGTTCAACCTGAACAGCGGTTTTCAACCCGAGTACCCGCTCCGCTCCGCGGGGAGGACATTCCTGTGCAGCGGTCCAAACCATTTGGGCGGACGGACGCACCTTCTGTTTGCCCGTTGGTCGAGTGAATCCGCGCCTGATCGGTATCTGGTGACGATGAACGCCGACTCGAACGGGCGCATTTCGTTTACGTCCCCGGCATGGAGATCTGCCGGTGTTCAGCTGATTTCGGTCAGCCTCCGAGGTCTCCGGTACGAGGCCATGCTTCTCATGGGCCGGCAGGATTGGGTCGAAACCGACCTTGGCCGGTGGTCAATATCCGGGGACGAACGGCGTCTTGTTATCGCGGAAGCGGGGACGGAATGAGATACCGGAAGGGATACATTACGCTTTCGGACGAGCGGGATGTACCCCTCTTGCTCCAGATCCGCAATGCCCGCGCCATCACTTACGATCAGGTTTGCGCGCTTCTCTTAGCTGACGGACTTGAATCCAGCCGCCGTTCGGTGCATTGGCGGCTCTCGCGGCTGGAGGGTTGTGCGCTCATACAGCGCATGACTTACGACCAGTTTTCCTCGCAGCCGATCTTCTCAATTACGTCGCTCGGGCTCCAATTCCTCGAATCCCGCGGCCACACTCTGCTCTCGCTTCCTTCAACTGCCAGGGAGATTGTGCGCAAGTCGCAGATCCTTCATTCGGTCGAATTGGCGGGAATTCGCGTCGCCCTCGCTCAAAAGGGGCTGCTCAAGTCCTGGAAGTGGGAGTTGGAGATCGTGTCGAGGAACCTTGTTTACGATTCCGGAAAGACAAAGGACTACGATGCGCTGGCCGAGATTTCGGTCGACGGGAAGACAAAGAGTTTCGCGATTGAGTTCGAGCGAACGCTCAAAGGCTCCGGCCGGTACGAGGAACTGCGCGGAATTTTCAGCGCAGATCGGACCGCTGACCGGGTCTTATACCTAACGCCTAATGCGGAAATCTTGTACATCCTGGCGCTCGAAATGCGCGATGTCGGCAAGCGAATCGGGTTCGCTCTGACCACGACATTCGTGGCCGAACTGCTCGACGCCAGCATTCTCACGAATTCTTCGGCGAACGAAGTGGTGTCCTTCCGCCAGTTTCTTATGCAATGAGA
>JASHOY010000077.1 GCA_030038435.1 Acidobacteriaceae bacterium
GCAGGTTCGATCAGTGCGCGAAGCAAATCTGGCTTCTGAAGAGCCAGATCTGCGTTGCTTATGTTTTCTGTATCGCGTTGCGCGTAACGGGCGAGCCGATGCTTTTGGCTGATGCTGAAATCTATGAATTCATCGATCGTTCCCTCAGCAGTCAGAAGGACGATTTCGCAGGCCTTGGTCTGGGACAGGCGATGAATCCTGTCCTGCGACTGTAAGAAATCCACCAGATTGAAAGTTCGGTCTAGGTAAATGGCTGTGCGGGCTTGAGTGAGTGTCAGACCCTCCCGCGCAGCCGCAGGATTGGCCACCATTAGGCGGACAGCGGGGTCGTTCTTGAACCCCTTAACTGCTGTCGCGCGAGATTCGCCGTCCATCTCTCCGTACAAGGCAACCGGGTTCAATGTCGCGAAGCGTTCCAGCAATGCAGGTACGTTGCCGATGAATGATGTCCAAACGATCACCTTATCCGAACCGTCCTCGAGATAAGCCGGTATCAATTCGCTGAGCGCTTCAAATTTCGCGGGGAGTTCATCGTAACCGGCGTCAATGAGTGCCGGGTTCGAAGCGAGTTGGGCAAGCCTGATCAATCGGGTCAGAATATTCTCGGCTCGTGCCAGGATTTCTTCTCCCGAGAGGTCGCGAATCCAGAGCGCCAGCTGATTCCTCATCTCCTCGTACATGCGCAGCTGGCGGCCGCGAAGAAATACGGGGACGCGAGCGATTGTCTTAGAGGGAAGGTCGATGGTACCCCGTTTCTCTCTACGAAGAGAAAGCGCTGCGATGCGATGTCGCAGCTCTTCCATGCGGACGTAACCACCTTCGCTCGTGCAAAACTGGTTTCGAAATGCCTCAAATGTGCGGCCAAGAGTAGCGCCGTCATCCAGGAAGAAGTACTGGGCCCACAGGTCTTCCGGCTTGTTGGCGACTGGCGTTCCCGTCATAATGTAGCGGCGAACGGCATCAGCGCGGAGCGAGTGAATAGCGCGCGTAACTCGCGCTTCCGGTGTTTTGATACGGTGGCTTTCATCGAGCACTAGGGCCATTCTCTTGAACCGAAGAAGCGCTCGCAGGGACGGGAGCTCGGCCGCGATGGCTTCATAGTTGATGATGTAGAAGATCGCCTTCAGGCTCTGGAAAGCAAGCCTTCTCGCACGTCGGCCAGAACCGAAAACCGCATAGCGCAAGTCCGAGTGACGCTCGACTTCCTCTCCCCACGTTGCTTTGATGCTATTGGGACAAACGATCAGAGCTCCATCGAGGGCTCTGGCTTCCACGTCTTGGCGAATGGCGTCGATCAGCTGCTTGCTCTTTCCCAGGCCCTGCTCATCGAAAAGCGCAGCAGCATCGCGGCCTCGCAGGAAGTTTGTTCCTTCCTGTTGATGCGGAAGAGGTGGAAAAGTGGCGTCAGGCACATTCATACCGCTCTTCCCTAATGAAGCAATCCGGAATGTGAATTCGAGACACATGCCGGGCTCCGAGGAGTCCTACGTCCGCGAGAACACGATCCAAGGAGCAAGCCGCGGACCGCGGGACTGCAATATACAAACGGCAGGGAATTTCTTTGCTCCGGTTCTGCATCCTGCCAAAAACCCGGAGCTGACTCCTCGTATGTGGAGTGTCGATATCGTCGGAAGTCTTCGCCTCGCCGATGGCGATTTCACCGCTTTCCGGTACTACGCCGCACAGGTCGGGGCGTCTGTTCCTGACCTCGAATGGCCAGGGAAGGGATCCCCACAAACCATCTCGCGGGGAGGAACCGTCGCAACCAAGAACAAGAAATCCGTCCGCAGTCATCTTGCGGGCCACCCACAGAACAAGTTCCTGATGTGCGCTCGATGCCGGCATCCTCAGTTCTCCCCAACTCGCTCCACAGCATCCAGAATTCGCGAAAGTTCATCCTTGAGAGCGCCAAAGATCCCTTTGCGCTCCGGACTCCTGCTCAGCTCCATCAGTTCAGTGACCGTCATTGCCTCCAAGCGGCCCCGAGTGCGCTCTATGAGAGCATAGAGTTCCTGCTCTTCAGGATGCTGATTTGCGAGATACTCGTCGGCGGCATCGAAACCGATAACGTCGAGCAAGCGGGTAGCCTCAGAGGAATCCAGAATCCTGGGGAGCCTGCGAACACGCGCACCGGTGTTGATCCGGCCATCTCGTACCCAGCGTGCAAAACGGTCCCGGAGGTCAGGGATCTCGTTGCTGTGGGCCTGAATGCGACCGTTCTTGAAGAATTCCAGAAAATACGAAAACTTGGACCGATGTTCCGGATCGGTGGGATCTTTCGTGATCGGAAAATACTGTCGGTCCATAAACTCAATGGCAGCCAACTGCTGCCGTACGTCACGCGCCTCCATCCGGTAGCGTTCTGCAACCTCCTCTTCGATGAGTCCACCCTCCACCAGCGCCCGCATCTGCAGCGCCTTCTCGTAAGGCGCCCAGCCGCGGACAGATCCAAGATGAATTTCATTCAGCAGGTCCTGGACTACATGCTCCGGAATGTCCTCGGGGATCCGCCAGGCGGGCATCTTGGCGAACCTGGGGTCGTGGGGGAACTCCTCGAGGGCTGCGCGTAGGGCGACTACTCGCCGATTGCCTTCCGCGACGCGCCCATCGGCTCGCAAATAGATGGGCTCCTGTACACCGCTCGACGCGATAATCGAGCGGCGCAGAGCCTCGGTTTCCTCCTGGCTGGTCAGCAGAAGTACGCATGCCGCCTCGTTCCGCTCTTCTTCTTCCAGCTGACGCATTGAGAACCCAATGCGGGGATTGGAAGGATCGAGAATGACCTCATTCGGGTTGACTTCGATCAGCGCCAACTCAACCGAGTATCCCTGGATATTGCGGGTGTAGGTTGCCATTCGAACTCCTAACCTTCAATGCTGCACAGCTCGACAAAGTGTCTCAGTGACTCGCTGAGTTCATTCACGATCTTTTTCGCTTTCGTGCTTCGGGACTGTCTCACCTTCTGGACGTCTTCGAGCTGAGCCTTCCTGAGCGCTTCGGTCATCTCCACCATCTTCCGGAAGAGCTTCGAAGTGATCGCAGGGTTGTCTTCAGCAAGCACACGCTGCGCCGCCGCGAATCCCTCGGTCGAAAGAGCGGCTAAGGCGTCCTCGTCCTCTATGATTGAAGGCAAGTCGCGGACCTGAACCCCCTGATCGAGTTTTCCGGTTCCGATCCAATCAACAAACAGGTTCTCTGCACCCGGGGTTGACGTCACCCAGTCACGAAGAGGCGGCTTCTTGAAAAGTTCTTCAAAATAGCTAAACTTGCGGCTGTTCGCCGGGCCTGGATACTTCGGAAGGTACTTCGCTTTCATCATGTCGAAGGCGCGGATCAGCTGATTCACTTTGGATTTTGACATCCGCAGGCGCACGGCGATTTCGTCCTGGACCAGGGCGAAGTCATTGTGCATCCGATAGACATGCCCGGCCTTTTCGAATGGAGTCCAAGTATTCTTGCCGGCCACGTGCATCTCTCCAAGGAGTATGGCCACCTCGCGGTCGCCGATGTCCGCTGGAAGCAGTCTTGCCGGAATCTTCTTCCATCCTTGTTCGTTTGGCTGTTTTTCTCGAAGCTTTCGGTAGACGACGGTGCGGCAGTTGCCTTCAACTACTGTGCCGTTTTGCCGGACAATAATCCGTTCGACCAATCCCTTGTTGATCAGCACCTGACGATAGAGGTCCCGGACATCCGGATCGTCCCAGAGAAGAGACTCAAGCTTTCTCTGAAGTGCCTCTCCTTGTTCCGAGATGGAAATTGAAACCGTATTTGCAATACGCGGATTGCGAGGATCCAACGTCACTTGATCGAGTGGCAGATCGACGCTCTGCACCTGGACACGCTTACCGTCGAGAGTGATTTCATCGACGACCAGGGGGACAGCTGAAATTGTGGCTCGCGACATAAACACTCCAGCTGTTACGACAGCTTCACACCCGCCGCCTTCGCGGCATCTTTCAACGCTGAGAACAGGTCCTGCAGGATCACGCGGGAATTGTGATCTTCTCTGAGGCGCTGCAGTTCTTTGCTTTCAAGTTGTTTAAGGACCCGCGTGGTGTCTTTGAGCTTGCGGAACGTGTTCGAATCGGCGGTTGGATCGACTTTGCCGACCACCGCTATTGCACTGTCGACACCTTGCTTTGCGAGGACCTTCGTGGCGGCGGGATGTTTAAGAATTTTTGGAAGCTTGCGAACATCAGCACCGTACTTGATCTTATTCGTCACAACAAGCGACACAAATTCGTCCACCTTCTCGGGCTTGCTGCGATATTCCTCGAGGTCCTTTCGCTTGAAAAGCTCTTGAACGAAACTCCATTTGTCGAGCCCGTTACCACCTTTGATCTGCGGCAGGAGCTTGTCCTTCATGGTCTCGTATGCCTTGAGATCTCTGGCGACCTCGCTCTCACGCATGCCGAGAGATCGCGCGATCGCCTTGTCATCCATCTTCAGCACCGTACGCATCATGTGCAGGTGACCGGCTTTTTCATATGCCTGCCACTTATTTTTGCCGGCCACGTGGTCAAGGCCCTGCATTACTGCAACCTGGCGATCCGTGATCGACGGCACACAAAAGGCCGGAATCCGGTCCCATCGCGGGTCCTTCCCTTTAAAAACGGACCGAAGTTTCAAGTAGCATGCCGCCCGACAATTGCCCTCGATCACTCGCCCATCAGGACGGACATAGATTGGTTCTCGAAGTCCGCCATTGTCTCGAACGGACTTTAGGAGCTCCTGCACTCCGGGCAGGTCCATGATCAGTCTTTGTAGATCTTCCTGGCTGACCGACGCGTCCCTGAATCTTTGCCGCACAGCGTGCTGAATCCGCGGGTTGCTGGGATCCAATTGCACGGTGTCGAGAGGTATCAATCGGGGCTCGATGGGGATCCGGGCGTCTTCAACAGTCAGTATTTGCTCAAGGTCATTAGATCCCGCTGGAGACTTCAATGGGCCCTTCGCACTCATTCCTCTTACCTCAGTATCAATACTGGACTAGATACCAATGCAGACTGAAGAGACCATACTGTACTAAACGTTCGAAGTCAAGCGATCAAAGGTAACGTCCCCGCAGTCCGCGCGCTGCAGCCGCTCTTTGGAAAGAGGTGTCAGAGGTATGGCAGGCGGTTAACTATCTGAAAAGCAAGGCGGATCCCTTGCTTGACCTGGTAGAATTTGGCAGAGATTTCCTGTTGGATATGCAGCGAATCTATGTCACAATTGCAGGGAAAGACTGCATAATTCAATGCCGGAACGGCTCATCGAAATACCATGCGAGGTTGGTACATCCGGTCACC
>JASHOY010000010.1 GCA_030038435.1 Acidobacteriaceae bacterium
AATGGAGTAGGGTCCTCCGATATGAAGGTCCGAAAAGACAAAATAACCTTTGCTGTCGGTTTTCTGGCTCACTGCAATGCCGGTGCTCGTATTGAGAGCCGTCACGCTCGCATTGACCAACACAGCACCATTAGGATCCGTCACAGTGCCGTGGACGGATGCGGTTGTCGCCTGCGCAAAGCCACGACTGACTGGAAGAACTGTGCACGCTGCCAGCAGCGTGCAACATATGGCGGACGAATGACGAACTTTCACATAGCCTCCGAAGGGTCTGTGCCAGCCTTGTTTCCCTGCTCACGATCGCCAGCAGACGGTCGCAGACGGAAAATCTGTCGCGGTTCGCAACGCGCATTCGTCCCAACGAGCTCTGCGATCCGTTTGCAGGCTCGTGGGAGTTGAAGTCATGGGGACCGACGTGACTGCTTGCGCAACTCTGGGGAGTCGGGATCCGTTACCTTACGGTGGATCTCAAAGCAAGTTCGGCCACGTTAAAATGCAGAGTCGAATGCCGGGGCCAATCATCGAAGAAGTCCGTGTTTTTGTCATCGACCTTCCGATTGAATCCTTGGTCCACCAGCCGGTGGGCATGATGCGTGACTCTCTCTGCATTCGAAACTAAAGGGATCTCCATCCCAGGTTGTATTTCCAAGTCCGTCTTTTCGCTGGCGCGAAGACACCGGTCTTCCTGATACGGTTCCCTTGCTCTCCGCGCAGAGGGTTGCCGCCTTCCCAGAGGTGACCTTTCCGGCAGGGCGGAGTCTGTCCCCACTTCTGTTGTTGCGTGGTCTCGAAGGAGAATTCTTCATGCCCCATATCTCTCTCCCCGAAGGTTTGCCTGGAATTCGGGGCGCGCTGGCGTTCCGCCCGGAAACCGCCAGGCCTCTCAACGAGCTGGCCGAAATTCTTCTGTTCGGTCCTCACACACTGACTCCGGGCGAGCGAGAACTGATCGCCACCTACGTGTCGTATCTCAATGACTGCCATTTTTGCCAAAGCATCCACGGCGCTATCGCTGCCGCGCATCTCGACGGCGATGAGGATCTGGTGCGGCGGGTGAAGGCGGACTTTCAACACGCCAATATCTCCGACAAGATGAAAGGGTTGCTGGTGATCGCCAGCAAAGTGCAGCGCGGCGGCAAGAATGTCAGGGCAGCGGATGTGGACCAGGCGCGCAGCCTGGGCGCAACGGATCTCGAGATCCACGATGCGATCCTCATCGCCGCGGCCTTCTGCATGTACAACCGCTACGTGGACGGCCTGGCCACCACGCAGCCCCACGATGAGGCCATGTATCGCGAGCGCGGGAAGATCGTGGCGCGCGAAGGATACATCCAGGGAAGCAAAGCCTATCTGCAGCCAACAGGCACCGCACGCTGAGGAGAGAAGAATGCCACATATCGCCCTGCCCGAAGATTTGCCCGGCATCAGCGCCGGGTTCGCATTTCGCCCGGAAACCGCGAAGCCCATGCGCGAGCTGGCGCACATCCTGCTGCACGAGCCCAACACCCTGACGCCGGGCGAGCGCGAACTGATTGCCACCTACGTCTCCTCGCAAAACGACTGCTATTTCTGCCAGACCAGCCATGGAGCTGCGGCAGCCGCCCACCTGGGAGCCGCCGAAATCGTGACGCGGGTGAAAACAGATTTCGAAAGCGCACCGATCACTCTGAAGCTGAAGGCGCTGTTGGCGATTGCCGGTAAGGTGGCGCAGGGAGGCAAGCGGGTTCTCGCTGAAGACATCGCTCGGGCCAGAGAGCAGGGCGCGACGGACAGGGAGATCCACGATACGGTGCTCATCGCTGCCGCATTCTGCATGTACAACCGCTACGTCGATGGACTCGGCACCTGGCAGCCTCGGAACGAATCCATGTACGCGCAGATGGGCCGGCAACTCGCCGAGCACGGCTACCGGAAAGCTGAATAGAGGGGCGCGCCATGCTGCAGATCGACGAGACGCCCTCGGAGCGCAATCCAAAGCAGCCGGGATCCACCGCTGCCAATCTGAGGATCGTTGAGGAGAGCACGGCGGGAGAGGATGTCCTGGCTCTCTACCAGGAGTTGCGCTCCCGTTTCGGACAGCCCGATATCCCCGGCATCGCGAAGTGTTTCGCCACGAATCCGCCAGTGCTGAAGAGCATGATCGATCTGGCAGCCGGATTTCTTTTCGTCGATAGCCACCTCTCCCGAAGACACAAGGAAATGATTGCGACGCTCATTTCCTCGCAAAATGATTGTCCTTACTGCGCCAGCAGCCATGGCAATCTTCTTCTCGCACACGGTGGCTCGACTGAGGTTCTTTGCGCTCTTGAGACGGGAGCCCTGAACTCGAACTCCTTCTCCGAGGCAGAGCAGGCGCTGCTGCGCTTTGCGCTCAGGGTCAATTCCGACTCTCGATCCATGACGCGTGCGGATGTTGAGGGGGCCATGCAGGCCGGCTGGACGGAGACGCAGCTCGCCGAAACGATCCACCTTGCTGCATTCTTTGCCGCCTTCAATCGCATTGCTAACGCATTCGGTCTTCCTGCTCCGAAGCATCGTCTTCCGTGAGGCCTGGCATGACTGAAACTCTAAATTCGCGGCGCCCCAGGCGGGGAACCTGGCAGCCCAAACCCGAAATTGCCGGTCTGCTGCGTGTCTCCGGCAATCCCATCAACGGTGTTGGGGAAACGACACTGCGAAGACCCTCTCCGTTCTTCTGGCATCCGCCGGACCGGCATCCATGGGGCGACCTGCAAATCGTGGCGCGCCAGAATTCGCGCAAGTGCCCCGGTTCAGCGGAGGCCTTTCAGGCGGCCTATACCTATCCCGAGCTGAATGCGGTATCCCCAACGCGCAATGAAGCTCCGGTCGAGGAACTGACACAGGAAGTCCGGAACTTCGCGCTCACGCACGAAGCAGACGATGTCGGAATCGCCCCGATTGATCCGACCTATGTCTTCGAGGGCTATACGATCGAGCACCCGTGGGTCATCGTACTTGCGCTGGCACACAACTACGAGCGCCTCCGCGAAGTTCCTTCCGACGAGACCAACGGCACGGGAGTCTGCGATGTGGGGGATCAGTATGCCAGAGGCACCCGGTCGTCCTATAACCTTGCCAGCTGGATTCGCTCCCAGGGATACCAAGCCGACCCTTATCCCGGCCCCATGGCCGGCGCGCTGCTGCTGATCCCTCCCGCCATTGCCGCCGGACTCGGCGAGTTGGGCAAACACGGATCGCTCATCAGCCCGCGGTTCGGCTCCGGAGTTCGCCTGGCGGGCGTCACCACCGATATGCCTCTGCTTCGGACGGCGCCCCAGCACTTCGGCGCCGATGAATTCTACGCGAACTGTCAGGCGTGCACACAGGCCTGCCCGCCCGGAGCCATCACTCCAAGGAAGCAGATGGTGCGCGGCGTCGAGCGGTGGTACGTCGATTTCGACAAGTGCATCCCTTATTTTGCTGAGGCCGCATCGTGCGGGATATGCATTGCCGAATGTCCCTGGACCCGGCCCTCGGTGCGGCCGAAGCTCCTGGCAACCATGGCCAGAAAATTGGGTGGCGGGCTCGGTCAGGGATGAGCGCGACCGCCGTTCGGCCGCTACACGAAGACTCAATTCGTTATGCCGGGTGGGGCGTTCTCGGCGCCGCCTTCATCGGCGTCATGGTGAGCTTCGCTCCGATC
>JASHOY010000078.1 GCA_030038435.1 Acidobacteriaceae bacterium
CTCACTTCGCTTGCCAGATAGGGCTTAAGGCTCCGAGCGTCCGATGCCGATCATCAGCCTACCACCATCCCTTCATCGCCCGGTGTCGCAAGTATGTACCCAGGCGCAGTTCGAGGAACCAGCCTACGGCTTCTGGTGTCGAAAGATCCGCGAAGTGCCTCGGCTTCACCGCAAGCAATGGGAGTTCTGCTACATTCTCCAAGCTCTTGCGACCACCGGTGCCCTCGCACCCGGCAACCGTGGGGTAGGTTACGGCGTCGGACAGGAACCGTTGCCCGCTGTATTGGCGTCATACGGCTGCGAGGTGTTGGCGACCGATCTTGACGTCCGCACCGCAGAGACGATGGGCTGGACGGCAACGCAAGAGCATGCTTCCGAAAAGGGGGCACTCAACAGCCGCGATATCTGCGACCCGGAGCAGTTCGATCAACTGGTCGACTTCCGTGTCGTTGACATGAACATGATACCGTCTGACATCAGGGATTTCGATTTTACCTGGTCGGCCTGCGCATTGGAGCATCTCGGTTCTCTGGATCACGGGCGCAGGTTCGTCGAGAACACGCTTAAAACACTTCGCCCCGGAGGGGTGGCGATCCACACGACCGAACTCAACTGCTCCTCAGACAGTGAAACAATCAGCGAAGGGCTCACCGTTCTATTCCGTAGTCGAGACATAATCGAGCTATGCCAGCTTCTTGAGACTCAAGGGCATGAAATGACGTTGAACTTGCACCGGGGCAACCTGCCCGTGGATCACTATGTCGACGTTCCTCCCTACAACGCCGAGAAGCACCTCAAGTTGCTGCTCGAAGGATTCGTTACCACATCAGTTGGACTGATCATCCGTAAAGCCAGCTAGGACAAGCTTTCAACCATGATATCACGAATTAAAGGCAAGATTCGGGATTTCCTCCGCTGGCAGGTGACCGTCGGCGCCAAAAGCGAGGAAGTACTTGCTGAATTGCGTGGTCTTAACAGCGCACTGACCTTCCTTAAGACCGAGTCGGCGGCCCGAAGCGAGGAGGCACTTGCTGAATGGCGTGATCTCAACGGCAAGCTGGCCTTCCTTGAGACCGAGTTGGTCACCCTGAGAGCGCGTTTCGAGTCGGCAGCCCGGCTGCAATCCAGCACAATGGAAGTCACCAACGAGATTATTGATAATTGGCGTCGAGAAATCGCGTACAATCGCGAGTCGCTGGAGCGGCGCGCTCAGGATGTCAGGGACTCGATGGGCATTCTGGAATCGATCAGTAGCGCCGTCAGCCACCTGCGCAATCGTCCCACTCTTCGTCCGTACGCTTATTTGGGCAACTATGTCGGACTTGCAACTACTGACGCCGGGTTTCGAATCTTTGTCGATACCCGCGACCGGCAGCTTGCGCCTCATCTCACGACAGTCGGAATATGGGAACCCTGGAACGTCAAGTTGCTGCGCGCATTACTGAAACCCGATGACACGATCGTCGAGGTCGGTGCCAATTTTGGTTATTTCACCATCCTGGGTGCCGTCATTGTCGGCCATGCGGGTCGCGTGATCGCATTCGAGGCCAATCCATCACTGGCGCGGCTGCTCAGTGCTTCAGTCGATATCAATGGCCTTGCGGATCGCGTCGACATCCGCGCGCTCGCGGCCGCCGACTTCACCGGAGAGCTCGAGTTTGCGGTCTATGAGAACTACCTGGGCGACGGCCATATTGGCGCGATTCTTGCTGCGCGACATGCCGGCCAGAGCCAATTGCATGTGCCGGCCGACACGCTCGACAACCAACTCCAGCGGGTGGCCGACGTCCGCCTCTTGCGTCTTGACGCCGAGGGAGCAGAGCCTGCCATATTGCGCGGCGCCTCAAACCTTATTGCGCGGTCGCCCCGGCTGGTCATTCTGATGGAATGGGGTCTCGCCACCGCCGGGATGACTGCCGAATTGGAGGCCCTCGCTGCCGAGGGATTCGGGTTCCACATTGTCCAACATGACGGCTCATTGCACGAGGCCTCCATCGACACCCTGGCGGCAGCGGCTCTTTGCGACGTAGTCTGTTACCGGGGCGATGCGGCGGATTTGCTGGTTGGCGCGAAATAGCCGCAGAAACCAGGGGGAAAGCCGGAGAAATCGGGTGCTGTCTGCAGCTCGGGGCTTAGGCAGGAAGTCGACAGCCAATCTGGTCGATGAACTCCCCCTGGTGGGAAACAGGGTCGTCGTTGCGGGACTGTTTCGCACGCGGTGCGGACTGCAGCGCGGGGCGAAGCTGATGCTCATTGACCTCGTCCGCCGCGGGTATATGGCACGCGCGGTCGATCTCTCCGCCCCCCTCGCTCATTCCCTCGACGAACCGGACGCAGGGCTGATACTTCCCGTCGATCTGGAACGGCTTCCTGTCTCGGACCTCATCATTCATGTCAATCCTCCGCTGTTCGCCAGCGCCATGGCAAGTTTTCCCGAAAGCGTACTCAAACGAACGCGCATTGTCGCGTACTGGGCATGGGAACTCCCCGTACTGTCGGACGAGTGGCGGGAGTGCGCGCGCTTGTGTTCCGCGATCTGGGTCCCGTCACCGTTCGTAGCCGATGCAATGTTCGCCGGCTTGCCAAACTTCGCGGGAGAGATCAGGGTGGTCCCCCATCAAGTCGACCTTGACCCGATGCCAAGGCTCAGTGCTGAGCAACGGCGCATCCTTCGCGAGAGATATGGAATTGCTCCCTCGGAGTTCGCCTGTGGCGCATCACTCTCGTTCCACTCGAATTATGCGCGAAAAAACCCGACTGGCGCCGTTGACGCATTCATGCGCGCTTTCTCTCCACTTGATCAAAATGCACGGCTGCTGATCCGTGCCCATGACGGTCAGCATCACAGAAGGCTTTTTGACCATCTTGTCAGTTATTCCGCCGAGGACCCAAGGATCACCGTGTTCGACCCGATCACCAGGAAGTGGCCAATATCCGAGTTCTTTTCGTCATTGGACGTCTTCATGTCGCTGCATCGCAGCGAGGGATACGGACTGCAGGTCGCAGAAGCAGCCCAGGCAGGGGTGAGCACGCTGGCTACCGCCTGGGGACTGGCGCCGGACATCCGGTCGCGACCGGAAGTGTTCACAGTCGGCTACCGGCTCATTACGCCGCTGGACCCTGAGGGCTTTTACATGCAGTTCGATGGCGCAAAATGGGCCGAGCCAGACATCGACGACGCCGTTCGCTGGCTGCGCATCCTGCGCGCCAACCATGCAGCGAAATCCGCGGAGACGATGATCGCAACCGTGCCGTCAGCACAATAACAATCACTGAAACGGGAAACGATGACGTGATAGCGCGCCCGTATTACTATCTCGGCGGGAACTGGGCATTGACCCAGCTTTCCACCGGCCAGCCGTTCTTCGTCAATACGAATGATCGTGGCATCGCCACCTGGATCATACTGGGCGGCACATGGGAGAATTTTGTCGATGATATCCTGTCTGCCTACGTGCAGCCCGGGATGACCATTGTCGACGTCGGCGCCAACATGGGTTATTACACTGTGAAGCTCGGCGGGCTCGTAGGGCCGACCGGGCGGGTTTACGCATTCGAACCCAATCCCGAGCTGACTGAGTTCGTGATTCGCAATATCGACAT
>JASHOY010000079.1 GCA_030038435.1 Acidobacteriaceae bacterium
CGATGCTGGTCTACGTTCTCACCGACGCAGCCATCGATCCATCCGTGCTTGACGAATATCTTCGCGAGGCCATTGAAGTCAGCTTCAACCGCATCTCCGTTGACGGCGACACATCCACCAACGACACCGTGCTGCTGCTCGCCTCCGGCGCCAGCGGCGTGACCATCGGTTCCGGTCATGCCGGCTTCGCCGCTGCGCTCAACCAGGTTTGCACGTCGATGGCCCGCCAGATCGTGGCTGACGGCGAAGGCGTCAGGCATGTAGTCGAACTGCACATCAACGGCGCGGCTTGCGATGCCGACGCGCTGCGTGTCGCCAAGGCCATTGCCCATTCGCCACTGGTCAAAACCGCCTGGGCGGGCTGCGATCCCAATTGGGGCCGTCTCGCTGCCGCCATCGGCTATTCCGGCGCGCAAATCGATCCTGACCAATTCGACATCCGCTTCGGCAACCTGCCGGTGTGCCGCAACGGCGGGCGCGATGCCCAATTTGACGAAGCCGCCACCCACGATTACCTGACGCAGCCCGAGTATTCCATCTCCATCGACCTGCATCAGGGCAGCGGATCGTGTACATTCTGGACCACCGACCTTACTGTCGAATACATCCACATTAACGCCGACTACTCAACGTAGTGTGCGGTGGATGGGCAATCCGATTCCCGGATGTATTTGTTTTGCTGGTGCGCGCGGGCGGAAATGCTCCCTCTACCGTCTCATTGAAGTATTAAAATCGAGACCGCTTGGGGCGAGTCAGGCATTTCATCCTGGATCTGAATGGCTGGATTTGAATGGCGCCGTTTCTCTGCTCAATTGCCGCTCTGGTAAATGCCCACCAGCCTGCCGGTGGCCACGATGTGGCTGCGCATGGCGGATTCGAGCTGATCCCGCGTCGCTCCCGCCGGAAGTCCCAGGTCGTCATCGAGGGCATAGAGCAGGAAGATGTAGTGGTGGGGCTTACCCGGCGGCGGACACGGACTGCCGTATCCCATCCTGCGGAATCCGTTTTTCCCCTCGGATGAGCCGCGCGGCATGACGCCGTCGCTCGATGCCCCTTCGGCGAGCTGGTGCACGTCCGCCGGTATGTTGTATGCCAGCCAGTGGGTGAAATCGACCGGCGCGTCAGGGTCGTGCACGATCAACGCAAAGCTCCTGGTCGCAGCCGGCGCACCTGACCACTCGAGATTCGGTGAAACTCCGGCGCCATCGCATGTATAGCGAGAGGGAATTTTTGCGCCATCGGAGAAACTTGTGCTTCTTAGCTGCATGGATCGCCCCGCCTGAACATCTGTAAGATTGGTTTCTCGTTGCCGCAGCAACAAGATCACCGTGGCGCAAACCGCAAGTATGGCCACGAGGACTGCAGCGCGGCCTGAAGGCCCGCCGATTGCGCTGTTGCCTGCTTCCGTTCCCATTGCGCCTTCCGTACTGTGAGGATTCGCCAGCGCGATCAATGACCCAGGGTGCCCATGAAAAGAGTTTTTGGTGGCACGATCATAGCTCATTTCAGGCACGCCCGCATAGATGCCGTGGGCTGCGCTAAAGGCCAGGAATTTCCCGCTGGCCAAAGCAACGGAATCAATGCAATCCGCGAGCGGTTAATCAGGCAGGTAGAGGTCTACATATTCGCTGACGGGCATGGGGTCGAGCCGAGCCGGATCGAGCGAAACGGCCAGGATCCGCTCCTGCTGCGAAGGCGGGAATCGGCGGCGCAGGTTGGTTTTGAATTTCTCAATCAGCAGTGGCAAGCCTTCTTCTCGGCGACGGCGGTGACCGATCGGATATTCGACAGTTTCTTCAAGAAGGGTGCCGTCGCTTAGCTCGACTGCCAGCGAGTTGGCGATGGAACGCTTTTCCGGATCAAGATAATCGGCGGTGTAGGTAGGATCTTCGACGCAGTCAATCTTGGCGCGGAGGCCGTCGATGCGTGCGGCATTTTCAGGTGCAAGCGCGAAGAAATTTTCGTAATCGGCCGCGGTAAGGCGGCCAAAAATCAGGGGCACGGCGATCATGTACTGCACGCAGTGGTCGCGGTCGGCCGGATTGTGCAGTGGACCATTCTTGTCGATGATGCGCAGGCAGGCCTGGTGTGTGCGCAACGTGATTCGGTGAATGTCCGCGGCCGATTTACCGAGAGCGGCGAGACGCGTTTGGAGCGTCATGGCAGCTTCGACCGCGGTTTGCGCGTGAAATTCGGCCGGATAGCTGATTTTGAAGAGCACGTTTTCCATCACGTAGCTCCCGAACGGGCGCTGGAATTTGAACTCGCGTCCCCGGAACAGGACGTCGTAAAAGCCCCAGGTCTTCGCGGTGAGTGCGGTGGGATAGCCCATTTCGCCTGCGCGGGCCAGGAGCGCAAGACGCACGGCACGGCTGGTCGCATCGCCTGCCGCCCAACTTTTGCGAGAGCCGGTGTTGGGCGCGTGGCGATAGGTGCGCAGGCTCTGCCCGTCGATCCACGCGTTGGAAAGCGCATTGATAGTTTGCTCGCGAGAAAGCTTGAGAAGCCGGCAAACCACGGCAGTGGAAGCAACTTTGACGAGAACAACATGATCGAGGCCGACCTGGTTGAAGGAATTTTCCAGGGCGATGCAGCCCTGGATCTCGTGCGCCTTAATCATGGCTACCAGCACGTCGCGCATCAGCAAAGGTGCATTGCCGCTCCCAGGGCTGCGCGAGAGCCAGTCGGCGACGGCAAGAATGCCGCCCAGGTTGTCAGAGGGATGGCCCCATTCGGCTGCGAGCCAGGTGTCGTTGAAATCGAGCCAGCGGATCATGGCGCCGATGTTGAAGGCGGCCTGCACGGGATCAAGCTGATAGCGCGTGCCGGGGACGCGCGCGCCGTTGGGGACGGTCGTACCGGGCACGATCGGGCCGAGCAGCTTCGTGCATGCGGGGTATTCGAGCGCTTCGAGGCCGCAGCCCAGCGTGTCAATGAGGCAGTATCGCGCAGTGGTGAAGGCGAGGTCACTGGCGATTTCGTAATCCAGCGTGTACTCCGCGATATCGGCGAGGACTCTGTCGGGCGCAGGCCCGTTCTTTGCGATCTGCGAAGCCACGCAATCTCCTTCTACACACGCTCAGCGATGGGAACAAATTTCAGGTTTTCGGGGCCGATGTAATTCGCCGAGGGACGGATGATTTTGCCGTCCTGGCGCTGTTCGATTACGTGCGCAGACCATCCGGCGGTACGCGCGATGACGAACAGCGGAGTGAAGAGCTCGACGGGAATGTCCAGCAATGAATAAACCACGGCGCTGTACCAGTCAAGATTTGGAAACAGGCGTTTGGCGTCGGCCATGGTGTGTTCGATCCGCTCCGCCACCGAGAAAAGAATTTCGCCATCGGGATCAGCCAGCATCCGGCGTGCCACCGCCTTGATGATTTCGCTGCGCGGGTCGGCGACGGTATAAACGGGATGGCCGAAGCCGATAATGACTTGGCGTTCGGCGATGCGGCGGCGGATATCGGCTTCAGCGTCGCCGGGTGAACCGTAGCGCCTCAGTGTCTCCAGTGCCACCTCGTTTGCGCCGCCGTGCTTGGGACCCTTAAGAGCGCCGATAGCGCCGGTGATGGCGGAGTACATATCGGATCCGGTGCCGGCGATAACGCGCGCCGCAAAAGTGGAGGCGTTGAATTCGTGCTCCGCATAGAGAATCAGCGAGGTATGCATTGCCGCCGTCCACTGCGCGTTCGGGGCGGACCCGTGGAGCAGGTGGAGGAAATGCGCAGCGATCGAATCGTCGCCGGTCTCTACTTCAACGCGCTTGCCGCTTCGCGCGAAGTGAAACCAGTAAAGCAGCATAGAAGAAAGCGAGGCCAGCAACCTATCTGCGACGGCGCGAGCGGCGGCTTCATTATGGCTGGGGTCTTCGGGATTTACGCAGCCGAGCGTGGACACTGCTGTGCGCAGGACGTCCATCGGGCTGGCGGTTACGGGCAGCAGCTCGAGCACTTGCTTAACTTTGGCGGGAACGCCGCGCAGCGCAGCTAAGCGCGCCTTGTATGCGGCAAGCTCTTCCATGGTCGGTAGCTTTCCGTGCACCAGAAGAAAGGCCACTTCTTCGAATTCACACTGTGCAGCCAGATCGCGAATGTCGTAACCGCGGTAGTGCAGATCGTTGCCGGTGCGGCCCACGGTGCAGATGGCGGTGTTGCCGGCAGCGGTTCCGGAGAGTGCTACGGACTTTTTCGGCTTGAAAGCGGGAGTGAAATTGACCTGCTCATCCCTCATGGAAGGCCTCCGATGCGGAAGAAGAAACCGCGGGTCGACGCAGCCAGCTACTTCGCCGGCTTATCCTTGGCGAACAGCGCATTCAATTTTTCCTCGTAGGCATGGTAGTTGAGATAGCGGTACAGCTCTTCGCGGGTCTGCATCAGCGGCACAACGCTTTTTTGCGTGCCTTCGCCGCGGATGGCCTGATAAACCTTCAGCGCGGCGGCGTTCATGGCCCGATAGGCGGCGCAGCAGTACAGGACCATATCTACGCCGGCTGCGGCGAGTTCGTCGTGGGTGAACAATGGCGTCTTGCCGAACTCTGTGATGTTGGCGAGAAGGGGCACGCCCCCGGCACGACGGAATTCCGCGTACGTCCTCGAGTCGGTCACGGCTTCCGCGAAAATCATGTCGGCGCCCGCCGCAACATACGCCTGAACCCGTTCGATAGCGCGCGCGAGTCCTTCGTTGGCCAGCGCATCGGTGCGCGCCATGACGACGAAGTGCGGATCGTGGCGCGCATCCACCGCAGCCTTGATGCGGTCTGCCATCTCCTCCTGAGTGACGAGTTCTTTCCCCGGGCGATGGCCGCAGCGCTTGGCGCTCACCTGGTCTTCGATATGCACCGCGGATGCTCCCGCTTTTTCCATGGAGCGGATGGTGCGCGCGATGTTGAAAGCAGAACCCCAGCCAGTGTCAATATCGACCAGGACCGGCAGCGTGGTTGCATCCGTGATGCGGCGCAAATCCGTAAGCACGTCTTCCATGGTGCTGATACCGAGGTCGGGCAGTGCGAGCGAATTGGCAGCCACCCCGCCGCCGGAAAGATAAAGCGCTCGGAAGCCTGCGGCTTCAGCCAGCCGCGCCGTGTAGGCGTTGATGGCGCCGGCTATCTGCAGCGGTTTTTCCTCCCCAAGGGCCTTGCGAAATCGTGTTCCGGGCGATGATTCCATGCGCTCGTCAGTCATCGTTCTGTCCTGCGCGCATCTTAGCAGGCCACAGGGACCTGTGCGCTTCTTTCAATATGGGTGTTGCCTGAGAGCGGTTTTCAAGAGAATATGAACTCTAACCACCGGCAACGCACGAGTGGGCCGCGCCGCAGACGGGAGTGATGGCGATGGGCGCAATTGAAAACCCCGGCCCGGGTTGAGGTTTTTCACTGGATCGATGAAATGCTGCACGCGCCGGCCATGGGGCGCGAGGGCGCGGAGAGGAATCCCGCAAGCGGCGAAATCACTGCCGAAGGACGCGAGAATTGAAGCTGTTAAGGAGTCCGCATGAAGCAAAATGCTTCCACAACCGCCGCATCTATGACCAAAAACAAACACCTGATTCGCTGGGTCGAAAAGATGGCGGAGTTGACGCAACCGGCGGCAATCCACTGGGTCGACGGAAGCCAGCAGGAGTACGACTGGCTGTGCGAAGAGCTGCTGGCATCCGGCACTTTCATCCGGCTCAACCAGTCAACATGGCCAGGTTGTTTCTACGCGCGGTCTGACCCCAGGGACGTGGCGCGAGTGGAGGAGCGCACATTTATCTGCTCGCTTTCGCGGGATGCGGCTGGACCCACAAACAACTGGGTCGATCCCTTCGAAATGCGCCGCAAATTGAAGGAGCTTTTTCGCGGCTCGATGCGCGGACGCACCATGTACGTGCTGGCTTTCAGCATGGGCCCGGTGGGATCGCCGATGTCGCAGATTGGCGTGCAGCTTACCGATTCGCCCTACGTGGTCGTGAACATGCGCATCATGACCCGCATCGGGCTGCCGGTGCTGGCGGAAATCGACAAAGATATAAAACGCGTGGTGCCCTGCATGCATGCCGTGGGCATGCCGCTCAAGCCGGGGCAAAATGATGTGCCGTGGCCGTGCAACGAGGAGAAGTACATCGTGCATTTCCCTGAAACGCGTGAGATCTGGAGCTACGGCTCAGGGTACGGCGGCAATGCGCTGCTGGGCAAGAAATGCTTTGCGCTGCGCATTGCTTCGAACATTGCGCGCGACCAGGGCTGGATGGCCGAGCATATGCTGCTTCTTGGCGTGGAGTCGCCGCAGGGCGAGAAAACATACGTGGCGGCAGCCTTTCCGTCAGCGTGCGGAAAAACAAACTTTGCCATGATGGTGCCCCCCAAGGAATTTGATGGGTGGAAGATTTCGACGGTCGGAGACGATATCGCATGGATCAAGCCGGATGAAAGCGGGCGGTTGCGCGCCATCAATCCTGAGGCGGGGTTCTTCGGGGTGGCGCCGGGTACGAGTTCTAAAACCAACCCCAATGCCATGGCCACTCTGCGCGCCAATACCATCTTCACCAACGTGGCGCTCACACCGGACGGCGGGGTTTGGTGGGAAGGGATGACCGACGATCCCCCTGCCGAATGCACCGATTGGCGCGGCGAGCGCTGGACGCCGGAAATCGGACGGAAGACAGGAAAGCCTGCAGCGCATCCCAATGGGCGATTCACAGC
>JASHOY010000080.1 GCA_030038435.1 Acidobacteriaceae bacterium
GGGAGCAAATTAAGTGGGTGTCGGCATCGAAGTTGTCAACCTCAACGCGTGGTACGGAAATAACCACACGCTGCAGGACATCAACCTGAACATTCCCGCCAACCACGCCACAGCGCTGATCGGGCCATCGGGGTGTGGGAAGAGCACCTTCGTACGCTGCCTGAACCGCATGCACGAGACCAATCCGGCGGCGCGGGTTACCGGGACGGTGCGCATCGGGGATCTGGACATCTATGAGGACGCCAAGCCGGTGCAAATCCGCCGGCGCGTGGGCATGGTCTTCCAGCGGCCCAATCCCTTTCCGACGATGTCGATCTTTGACAATGTGGCCGCGGGACTCAAGCTGAACGGATTCAGAAACCGGCGGGCACTGGACGAAATCGTGGAAAAATCACTCAAGAATTCGGCGCTGTGGGACGAAGTCAAGGACGATCTGAAGAAGAAGTCGGGCGCCAGCCTCTCGGGTGGTCAGCAGCAGCGGTTATGCATCGCGCGAGCGCTGGCCGTCGATCCCGAAGTGCTGCTGATGGATGAGCCCGCTTCAGCCCTCGATCCGGTTTCCACCTCGAAAATCGAGGACCTGATTTTTCAACTGAAATCACAGTACACGATTGTGATTGTGACGCATAATATGCAGCAGGCCGCGCGCGTTGCCGAGAAAACCGGATTCTTTTTGAATGGGCGCATGGTGGAGTTCGACTCGACTCACAAAATCTTCACCAACCCCAGCGACAAACGCACCGAAGATTACATCACGGGCAGGTTCGGATGACACGCATACGATTTCAACAAAGCCTGGAAGATTTGAAAGAGAACCTGCTGGTGATGGCCGGTCTGGCCGAGCAGGCCATTCAGCGCGCCATTGAGGCATACAGGGTGCGCGATCTTTCGATCTGCGACCTGGTCAATCGCAGCGAGATCGCCATCAATCGCCTGGAGCGGGAGATCGACCAGGCGGCGCTGGACTTGCTGGCGATGGAGCAGCCCATGGCCATCGACCTGCGCTTCATCCTGAGCGTCATCAAGATCAACGCCGATCTGGAGCGCGTGGGCGACGCAGCCAAAAATATCAGCGACCGCGTACGCAACATGGAGCAGATGGCTGCCGCCGATTTGCCGGCAGACATTCCGCGGATGGCGGCATTGGCCGCCGACATGGTGCGCAGAAGCCTGCAGGCTTTCATCGAGGCCGACGCCGAAATCGCGCGCGGCATTCTCACCATGGACGACGCTGTGGACAGCATGAATCGCGCGGCCTACAAGGCACTGACCAAGGTCATGGAAGAGCAGAGCCATCTCGCGCCGCAGGCGCTGAACGCGCTGATGATTTGCCGCAGCCTCGAACGCGTGGCCGACCATGCCACCAACATCGCCGAGGATGTGATCTTCTGGGTGCAGGGTGCCGACGTGCGCCATCACAAAAGCATGACGCGACGTTCGGGCAGCGACGCGCAGCCCGCCGCCTGATCCTCCGTCGCCTAAATCCAATTTGCGGAAACAGCCCCATGATAAGGTAAACGTGCGTGACGTCGCCGCGATTCGGGTCAACCAAATGAAGCAAACATACCTGGTGATTTTTAGGGACCGGCCTCTGGCCAGGACCGCCAGCACATTTGCGCGGGCATCCAACAGCCTGCCGCTCCGGAAGCCTTACCGAAATTGCGGAGGTGCAATTTGAATTCGCGTAAACGGATCCTGCGTGCTGCCTGGATCATCGTCCTGCCAGCATTGCTCTTTCCCGAGTTCGTTGCTGCGCAAAACCGCATCGACATCACCGCTCCGGTCATGAACATTCCCAACCAGGGCGTGCACATTACTCCTTTAGTGGTTCCGCAGTCGAGTTTCCAAACCCTTAACCCTGGATTGAAAGCGTTCCCCAACTATGTAGCCGGAGGGGCGGTCACGACCGTTGTAAGTCCCGACAAAAAGACGCTTCTGGTTCTCACTTCCGGATATAACCGGATGAACAGCAGCGCCGGCACGCGCATTGCGCAGGATTCGACCCAGTACGTATTTGTATTTGATATTTCCCACAAAACCCCGGTTCAGAAACAGGCGATCCGGGTCCCCAACACATACAGCGGCATGGTCTTCGACCCCGACGGAAAGGCATTTTACGTCGCAGGCGGCGTGGACGACAATGTCCATATTTACTCGCTCAGCCCCAGCGGCTGGAGCGAGAATGCCGGCAGCCCTGTTCCGTTGGGGCACAACGACAAAGGCGTCGGACTGGCTGTAAAGCCGCAGGCCGCCGGGATTGCAATCACCGCCAACGGAGAGCAGCTTGTGGTCGCCGATTACTACAACGACTCCATCTCCGTGCTTACAAAATCACCCGACCATCGCTGGACCAAAACCGGAGAACTCGACCTCCGACCGGGCAAGATCAATCCCGCGCAGTCGGGAGTTCCAGGGGGCGAATACCCGTACTGGGTAGTCATCAAAGGAAACCGCACCGCCTACATTTCCAGCCAGCGCGATCGCGAAATCGACGTCGTGACCCTCGGACCTGCGCCCCGACTTGTGACTCGAATTCCTCTCAAAGGGCAGCCCAACAAGATGTGCCTGAACGGGGAAGGAACAGAACTCTACGTCGCCCAGGATGAGTCGGATTCCGTCGCTGTCATCGACACCGCAGACAACCAGGTTGTCGACAATATCTTTGCAGGTGGTCCGCCGCAGTTTTCGCTGTTCAGGTCGGGCGAAACCGGAGACAATACCAACAGCGTTGCACTTGCTCCCGATGGCAAGTTTCTCTATGTCACCAATGGCACCGCCAACGACGTAGCCGTGGTGAGCCTCAAAGAAAAGCGCGTCCTCGGGGTGATCCCAACCGGCCTCTATCCCGACGCGGTCAGCCTGAGCGGCGACGGCAGTTACATGTATGTGGCTAACGCCAAATCCCCCACAGGGCCGAATCCAGGATTCTGTTATGGCCGAGGCGTGAAAGGACGGACTTCGGCGGCATGCAGATCTGCGAACCAGTACGATCTGCAACTGATCAAGGCGGGTATGCAGAGTTATCCGGTTCCCACGCCGGCCCAGCTTAAGCACCTCACGCTCCAGGTAGCGCAGAACAACAACTATAAGCGCAAAGTGAGCAAAGAAGAATGGCGGACCATGGCGAAGCTCCGCAAAAAGATCAAGCACGTCATTTACATCATCAAGGAGAACCGCACCTATGACCAGGTGCTCGGCGACCTGCCTGTCGGCAACGGCGATCCATCGCTAACGGAGTTTGGCCAGGCCATCACCCCCAACCTGCATCAGCTCGCGCTCAATTTCGTAGACCTGGATAACTTCTACGACCGCAGCGAAGTGAGCATGGATGGCTGGGCGTGGTCGACCTCGGCCCGCGCGCCGGACATCGTCGAGAAGACGGCGGTGGTGAATTACGCCGGCCGCGGCCTCGCCTATGAAACGGAAGGAACCAACCGGAACGTCAATGTCGGGCTGGCAACGCTCGCCGAACGCCGGGCGGCGGACCCCTTGACTCCGAATGATCCCGACGTGCTGCCGGGCACCGCGGATGTGGCCGCTCCCGACGGCCCCGACGATGACGGGGGCACTGGCTATCTTTGGAACCAGGCCATGCGCGCGGGACTCTCCGTGCGCAATTACGGCTTCTTCCTCGATCTCTCTCGCTATAACCTGACAGGCGCCGACGCCAAGTACGATATTCCCGAACTCATCGGTCCTTACAAGACGCGCACCCAGGTGGCGTTTCCGGCCAACGCCGCGCTTGCGCCCGTCACCGATATCTATTTCCGCGGCTTCGACAATTCCTTTCCCGATTACTTCCGCTACAAGGAGTTTGCCCGCGACTTCGACGCCCGGTACGCACGCGGAGGATTACCCTCGCTGATCCTGCTTCGCTTCATGCACGACCATACCGGCGATTTCAGTACCGCCATTGACAACCTCAATACCCCGGAGCGCCAGCAGGCCGATGACGACTACGCCGTCGGGCTTCTAGTGCAGAAAATCGCCCACAGCCGCTACGCCGGCAACACGCTGATCTTTGTCATCGAAGACGATTCGCAGGACGGCGCCGACCACGTGGATACCCACCGCAGCATTGCTTTCATTGTGGGACCGTATGTAAAGCATCACGCCGTCGTATCCAACGAGTACAACACGGTGGACTTCATCCGCACCATGGAAGTCATACTGGGGCTCAAGCCGCTCAACATCAGCGATGCGATTGCGGTGCCGATGGCGGACGTCTTCGACATGAAGCAGAAATCCTGGAGCTACACGGCGACCGCCTCGCGCATGCTGGTTGACACTGGCCTGCCGCTGCCGCCCTCCGTTGCCCGGCTCAAGCCCCTGGAGCCTACCCATAACGCCGCTTATTGGGCGAATGCGACGCGAGGCATGAATTTCAGGGTCGAGGACGATTTCAACTTCAGCGCTTACAACCATGTTCTTTGGAAGGGGCTGATGGGCAACCGTCCCTATCCGGAAGTGTCGACCGGACTCGATCTCAGCCGCAATCGCGCAGCATTGCTTCATCAATACCGAATTGCCCGGGAGAATGACACCAAGGCACAAAATGCCCGCGCAAGTGCGCCTTCCTCGAGTGGGACCGGGGAGTGATCGCGCGACCGGCAGGGGCCACTTCGAAACACGCGCCTGAGGCAGAAGTCTGTTGAATTCAAAATCGGGATTCAATTCGGACAGGTAATACTTGCCGGCGATAGGCCGGACATCTCGAATTCGCCATAACTCGCGACCCTCAACGCGATGTCATCCTGACCCTGAACGCAGGGAAGGAGAAGGATTCGCGGCTGCACTTTGGAAATCAAAAATGGCAAGCTTCCCACGCGCCGACGATCCGGCCGGAACCTCTCAAACAACGTAAGCTGTTAGCAATCATGATCAATGCATAGGAACTCCGTGAAGCGAATCGCGCAGATGTTTGCTCTGTTAAGCATCGCAGGTCTGCATGCTGGGGCACCGCGTGCTCTTGCGGCGACGCCGACATGGGTGAAGAAAGCTGTCGGGTTTCCAGAGCAGTGCTGGAGCTACGGGGATTTCAAGTTTCAAGACTGCAAGTCCGTACGGATACTGTCGCCGGACGGCAGAAGCAGCGTCGAGGTGTTCTATCGACCAGTTGTAGTGACGAAGGATGATCACATCCTTCAAGCATTTTTACGTGTCACGACACCAACCCAAGGTACTCACGAGGCAGCACTGCCAGAAGGATTCCAGAAAGTTGACCTCCAATGGTCGCCAGATTCCAAGGCATTTTTTGTGAATGGCGGTAACGGAGGAGGGTATTGGAGATTCTGGGTGTATGTTTACCAAGCAGATCACCTAACGAACCCTATAGACATAGCCGCAAAGGCGGCGGCAACGGGCTCCGGCGCGCGGCTCGTCTCTCGATCCTCGACGTGGGGCGCAATCGTTGACGCCTCCAGCTTGTTTACTCGATCCGAAAGTCCGGCAACTTCGCGCCTCAAACCTGCAATATCGCCCTGGAGACCAGAAATCTTATACCAGGTCTCTTCAATCGTCGTTCTGCAGCTTTGCTCCGAACCAGGGCAATAATCGCGATCATTGGGATCCCGATGACAATATCGATAGCCAACAGGCCGATCAATTCCATGGCACTTCACCTCAGGCTTGGGCCTCTGCCTCAACCTCGGCAGTCAATGACGTTGCGAGTGTTTTTATGGCACGGAGGTCCATCTTTCCCGTGCCCAGCGTGGGAATCGAGTCGACGTGGAGAAACTGATTCGCCTTCGGCTTCCACAATGCAGGGAGATCGCACTGCGACAGCCTTTCCAGCACTTCCGTCAGCTTTGCTTCCGGCAGCGTGTGAAGGACGATGATCCGTTCGCCCTTCTTCTCGTCCGGCACCGCGGTGACAGCGAAGAGCTGTTCCGTCGCGTCGGCAAGCTCATGCAGCTTTTCCTCGATGCGGATGTGGGGCACCATCTCGCCTCCGATCTTGCTGAAGCGCGAGAGCCGGTCGGTGATGGTCACGAAGCCATCTTCCTCGATCATTCCTACGTCGCCAGTCGTGTACCACCCGTCGTGCAGCACTTCGGCTGTCTTCTCGGGTTTACCCAGATAGCCGCGCATGACGTTTGGCCCCTTGACCAACAGCATTCCGGAGTGTCCCGGCGCCACCGGCAAGCCCGTTTCGATATTGACGACCTTCACAAAGACTCCGGGGAGCGGGTGGCCGATCTTTCCGCGCTTTGACGCCACCTGCCGAAAGCCCGGAGCACGATAGTCCCTGCCATTCACGGTCACAATCGGCGAGCACTCGGTGCAGCCATAACCCTCCAATGGGCGAATGCCGAATTGGTCTTCAAAGGCGACGGCAACGCGCTCCGGGAGCTTTTCCGCACCGACCAGCACGTATTCGAGCGAGCCGAAGCTCTCGGGCGTGCAACGCCGCATGTATGCCTGCAGAAAAGTTGGCGTCGCGACCAGAAAAGTCACTCTATACTTCTCCACCAACCCGCCGATCACCTGCACATCGAGCGGATTGGGATGAAAGACCACGCCCACGCCCTGCACTGCCGGCAGCCAAAGTCCGGCCGTGAATCCGAAGGAGTGGAAAAATGGCAGGATGCCGAGGATCTTGTCGCGGCCTCCAAGCATGAACACCTGCGTGACCTGGCTGATGTTCGACATGATGTTGAAATGCGACAGCATCACGCCTTTGGGGTCGCCAGTGCTTCCGCTCGAGAAGATCACTGTCGCCAGCTCGTCCATTGCCGATGCTTTGCCCATTCCGGGCGCGCCAATCGCTTTGTTCGCCGGCTCTACCCGGCCCGCGCTGAGCGCGCTTTTCAGCAGAGCTGCGGGCATTAGCCAGGCCATTGCGAGTGCAATCAGCTTCTCTGCGAATCGCGGGTAACCCAGCGCATCTTCCAGCAGCAAAGCGCGCCCCGGAATCGTCATGTTTGGAAAACGATCCATGAATGCTTTCGACGTGATGACCACATCGAGCCCGCACTGCTTTGCGCAACTGGCAATCGTCTCATTCGACGAGGTGTAGTTCAGATTGACGGGCACGCGGCCCATCAACATGAGTGCGTAGTTGGTGAGCGCTCCGCCCACTGACGGCGGAAGCAGCACCCCCACCATCGGCTGCTCGCCAATATGCCGCCGCAATCTGCGCGCAATATAGATGGTCTTGTTGAACGCAGATCCAAACGAAACTCGCGGCGTCTTTCCGTCCGCCATGAAAAACCGCAACGGCCGCTGCCGCGCGGTGCGCACGAATGCGCGGTCCAGCGTCTTCATCGAGGATTTGCGCGTCTCAAAGGCGGCGGCGTGCAGATCCTGGACGGCCGCTCGCACCTCGACTGCGGTCGACGTGGGCGCCATGGGCTTGCCGAAGCTTACGGTGACCCGATACGGAATCCATCTCGGCATCTTCCACAGGAAACGGCCGCGTTCGAAGCTGAAGATGCTGCCCCATACACCGTCGAGGTTGACGGGAATGATGGGAACTTCGACGCCTTTCATAATGCGCTCGAGCCCACGACGGAACGGGAGCAGTTGCCCAGTGCGGGTGATCTGTCCTTCGGCAAAGATGCAAACGATCTCGTCGTTCCGCAGCGCATCGGTTGCGGCCTTGAGTGAGTGCAGCATCTCGCGCGGATGCTGCTCGCTGGAGATTGGAATTGCCTTCACCATCTTGGCGAACGGCTTCACCACTGGATGGTCGTAAATCCCCTGGTACATGATGAAGCGAATCGGCCGGTCAGTGGCGGCTACCAGCAGTGCTACATCGACGAACGACATATGGTTGCAAACCAGCAGCGCGCCTGACTTCTCAGGAAAGTTGTCCCGGCCGATCACACGGACGCGATAGACCGTCCGCGTGGCGAAGAAAAGAATGAGGCGTCCGAACCACTCCGGCAACAGATACAGAACATAGGCCGTGCTGAACGCCGTGATGCAGGATGCAGCTACAATCACGCCGCGCGGATCGAGGTGAATGTAAGCGGTGAAGACGAAGTACACACCCGACGAGATGGCGATGCCGACGAAGGACAGCAGATTGGCCGCCGCAATGATTCCGCCTTTGTCCTGCTCCGCCGGCTTGTGCTGGATGAGCGCGTTGACCGGGACGGCGAAAAACCCTGCCCAAAAACCCAGGATTCCGAGCAGTGCAGCCGAACCTGCCATCCCATGCGGCGTAATGCCGAGCGCAAAGCCGGTGCAGGTCATGCCGATCGAGCCCAGCGGGATGAGCCCGTACTCGATCTTGTTTTCGCTCACCCATCCGGCAGCCATGCTGCCGATGCCGATTCCGACCGCGAGCATGGCGTTCAGATAGCCGGTCCTGGTCTGCCCGATGTGCAACACGTCGGGCCCGTAGATCACGATCGTCGAAAACAGCAACGAACCAAGAAACCAGAAGTAGGTGTTACCGAGCACGGCAAGCCAAAGCGCCCGGTCCTTGCGCATCTTTCCGATCTGCGCCCAGAGATCGCCGACAACATTCAGCCTGAAGGGCTTTTCCGGTGCAGCCGCAGGCACCTTGTCGATACCAAGGCTGGTCAGGAACCCAATCACGGACAGGCTGAGCAACACATAACCGGCGTATACCTCGTGCCCGCTGAAATGCTCGCCCATCCAGGCGCCGGCAACCGTCCCGATGATGATGGCGAGAAAGGTGCCAAGCTCGATGACGCCGTTACCCCAGGACAGGTTCTTCTCCGGCAGCAGCTCGGGTAGCAGACCGTATTTTGACGGACCGAA
>JASHOY010000081.1 GCA_030038435.1 Acidobacteriaceae bacterium
CGATGTGAAGAAGTTCAGATGCCATCTGCTCTCCATCAGCGCGCACAAGATGCACGGCCCGAAAGGCGTGGGCGCGCTGTACGTGCGGCGCGGTACGCCGGTCGAATCGCTGCTGGTGGGCGGCAGCCACGAGCGGCGCCGGCGCGCGGGGACTGAAAATGTGCCTGGGATCGTGGGTCTGGGCCGGGCCGCCGAGCTGGCCATGCAGAGCCTGGAAGATGGGACCATGGAACGGGTGGCGGCGCTGCGCGACCGGCTTGAGGCGGGCGTTCTCGAACTGCCGGGGACAGGCGTGAACGGCGGACCGGGGGTTCCGCGAGCGGCCAACACCACCAACGTCTGGTTCGACCAGGTGGAGGGTGAGGCGCTGGTGATCGCGCTGGACCTCAAGGGTGTGGCCGTATCGGGCGGGTCAGCGTGCCACTCCGGGGCCACCGAGCCGAGCCACGTGCTGATGGCTATGGGCCTGGACAAGAACCGCGCCCGCGCCAGCCTGCGCTTCAGCCTGCTCAAGACGGCGACAGAGGCCGATGTGGACCACGTGCTGCGCGTGGTGCCTGAGGCCGTGGAAAGATTGAGGGCGCTCTCGCCGGTGGCGGCGGGAACGATGGGATAGACAAGCGGTGCCAGCGGCGTCAGGGACACCTTGCGGAGATCGAACCAGCTCCGCTGACCGCGCTGACTCCGCTGGTGAGAAGAAGATGAGCAACGAGCGCACCACCATTGCCGTAGCCATGTCCGGAGGGGTTGATTCCTCCACGGTTGCGGCGATCCTCGCCCACCAGAGCGCGGTCCATGAGACCGACGGCTCCGCCGGTTCGCCTGACAGCGTTTTGGGGCTGACGCTGCAACTCTGGGACCAGACGCGCCTGGCCGGCCGGCACGGCATTCCCGACGCGCCCAAGGCCGGCCGGTGCTGCTCGCTCGACGATGTGTACGACGCCCGCCGCGTGGCCGAGCACCTGGGCATCCCCTACTACGTGGTGAGCGAGGAAGAGCGCTTCGAGCGGGACGTGGTGCGGCCGTTTGTGGACGAGTACCTGGCGGGGCGGACGCCGATCCCCTGCTCGCTGTGCAACAACCACCTGAAGTTCGACCAGTTGCTCAAGACGGCGCGGTCGATCGGGGCGGAGCGGATCGCGACCGGGCACTACGCGGTGAACGAGTACGATCCGGCGCGCGGCCGATGGATTCTGAAGCGGCCAGCGGACCTGGCCAAGGACCAGACGTACTTCCTGTTCGGGCTTACGCAGGAACAGCTTGCGCATACGCTGTTTCCGCTGGGGCGGATGACCAAGGCGGAGGTGCGCGAGACCGCGCGGCGGCACGGGCTGCGCCTGGCTGAGAAGCCGGATTCGCAGGAGATATGCTTCATTCCGGGCGGGGATTACAAGCAGTTCCTCACCGCGTACCTCGAGGAGCAGGGCGAGGCGTTTCCTCAGACGGCGGGCGAGCTGGTGGCGTCGAACGGCGAGACGATCGGGCGGCACGAGGGGATCTTCAACTTCACGGTGGGTCAGCGCAAGGGGCTTGGGCTGGCGTCGCCCACGCCCTTGTACGTGCTGGGCATCGACGCGGCGAGCCGGCGCGTGACGGTCGGCGCGGATCAGCAGCTGGCCACGCGGCGGCTGCGCGCGCGGAGGCTTAACTGGTTATCGATTGAGAGTCTTACGGAGCCGATGCGGGTGAAGGCGAAGATCCGGCACCGGCACGAGCCGGCGTGGGCGACGCTCCAGCCCGCAGGCGCGGATGAGGTTGTGGCCACGTTCGACGAGCCGCAGCGGGCCGTGACGCCCGGCCAGTCGGCCGTGTTTTACGCCGATGGCGAGGTTGTGGGCGGCGGCTGGATCGTGCGGGACGACGAGGCTTAGGTGCGCTTAAACAGGCTCATTTTGGCCTAAAAAGGTGATTTTTCGGTAAAGAGGCTGTTTTTCGCGGAAGGGCAGATTTCGCGCGAAATTGAGGCTTATATTCTCTGGATCTGGAGCCGGAGGATATGGAAATATCCGCAACAATCCAGCGCATTATTTTCAAGTATGAATCCTCCGGCAGAGCCGGAGGCTTTTCGGTTGCTGGCCCCTTAAAGGGGCCAGCAACCGTAAGAATCAAAAACAACAACCCCGATGCGATTCATTCATACATCGGATTTGGAAAAAACAAAGAACAACTGCGGGTGAAACACTCCCGGAATTCTCAAAGTCTGACTGCCTCCCCGGGAGAACCGGGGGAACTCCCGGTTACATTAGGCGCATTAGATGCGAATAACGTTATTTGCATTCAGCAATAAATTGCCTTTCACAGTTATATTAGCAATAAGTTATTTATATTCAATAGAATAGATCATTAATCGATTATGTTAGATTTTAATGGAAAAAAAGATTGACATGGATTATCTGTCAATAGTAGTATTCGTTCCCGTAATTGATAGCGCTATCAATCAGCGCACAAATAATTTAATCAATCAGGAATACATTTTTTAAGGAGCATCCATGGTCAGGATAAACTCATCGCTTCGTCGCATCGTTTTCGTGGTCGGTGTGTGCGTACTGGCCGCGCCGCATTCAGTCACTTCAATCAGTGCGCAAGAGTTTCGTGGCTCGATTTCCGGTCAGGTTTTAGACCCCTTGGGGGCACTAATTCCCAACGCCGCCATTACCGCAGAGAATGTCGACACTCACGTAAAGGCACAATCAAAGAGCAACAGCGAAGGTGTGTATACGCTGCCGTATCTTTTGCCGGGCACGTACACGATTACCGCCGGTGCCCCCAATTTCGCAACCGTGGTCTACAAACGGGTGTGGCTCGACTCGGCACAGCAGTTAGGCCTCAACATAACCCTGCATCCGGGCAGTGTAGTTCAGCAGGTGATCGTTACGCCGAGTAGTGTGGAGCTGGATACGGTTTCGGCGACAACCGGGGGCGTAATCGATCAGCGGAAGGTAGAGAACCTGCCGACTGCCGGCATGATGGTTTTCGATGACGTTGCTCTTACCGAGGGAATCCATAGCACGGATTTGAATAATCTCTACGACCTGAGCCCGAGAAGTAACGGCAATACATATTCGGCTGCAGGCGAGCAGGACGACGAGAACGCCTTCTATGTGAACGGGGCGCCGGTGAGCGATCAAGGCAGTTGGTACTTCGTTCCCAATCAGGGTTCGGTGCAGCAGGTGCAGGCCAGCGTAATGCCTTACGACGCGCAATACGGGAGGACCGGAGGCGGCGCGTTCAATTCCAACATCGAAGGCGGCGCCAATGCTTATCACGGCGCAATCTACGACTACTATGGGAACGAAGTCTTGAACGCCAACACATGGCTTAACAAGCTAAGTGGCATCCAAAGGCCTATTAATATCAAAAATGTCTGGGGAGCGGA
>JASHOY010000082.1 GCA_030038435.1 Acidobacteriaceae bacterium
ACTCAAATGAACAGACTCGTGAGATGAGTCCGCCAGTTCGCGCATAAAGCGGCCTGAAACACGGGTCAGGTGCTCGATAGGTGGGTAGCTGTGAGACAACTCGAGAAGCTTCAACGATAAGCTGTATTGTCTGAAAGCGGAATCTCGCGTCACATACATGCGGTTCTCGAGCCGGTTCAATAGACGAAACACCGCGCTTGGGGTTTGCCCTACGGCACGCGCAATTTCGCTAAGAGTAAGCGGCGATGCGGCAGCCGCTAATGCTTCAAGAACATCCAAACCGTTGTCCAGTGCGGGTACCGAGTATTCAGGACCTGCTCGGTGGCGCACGGTGTTGGGACTGTGGGATAGCTTTGTCATCCTCTCCGTCGCGTTTTTATCCTTTCTGTGCTGTTCCAGTAATGATGAGGGCAGCAAAGATTATCAGGCTGCCTATGCCAAGAAAGACCTTCGAGCGAGCCTGCGCACCCTTCCATTCTCCCGTAGCGAAGCCGGAGGCATTGCTGCTAAGGATCATTGCGCCAATGAAAAGGGTCCATCCGGTCACTGTTCCGACTCTTTGCTCACCCAGGCTATAAAGCATGAGCCCCCCGTACCATAAAGCTCCCATGAAAATGCCGAGCGCCCAATGGTTTGCAACGGACTCGGCAAAGTACAATGCTCCGCTTCGGTTGCGTCGCAGTTTATATGCGCAATATGCCACATTTGCCACCGCACCGCTGGCGGTTAGAAGCGCCAGAACAATATTCGATGCCCACACTGGACTTGCGCCCGCCTGCTGAGCCGCGTCGGCAAGAGGCTGAGTGAAAGCGATGCCATCACTCAGCAGAGAAGAGAATAGCCCCGCAATAATGGCAACAATGAGACCGCTGAGGAACCGGCGATGTATTCGACCTCCGGTGGAGTTTACAACCATATCGCGATCACGTATAGATCCGGCCGCCGAAACTAGCACGATTCCGACGAGCATAACAGCCGTACTCGCGAGGTAGAGAATGCCCTGTGTGCTGGAAATCGTTTCTCGTGACTGAAAAACGAACGGGATAAGTGATCCAAATAGGGAGCTCAGGCCGAGAATGATTGCAAATGCAAGACCGATACCCAGGAGCCTGAAGGCAATGCCGACGAGGGTTGCACCAATGCCCCATCCTAGACCGCAAAGGATGATAATTGCAAGCGGAGTAGCAGGGCTGGACCGATAAATCTGCAGCCAATGCGGGATAGTGAGCGACGTAAGTATCCATGGCAGAGCGACAAATCCGCTAACCGCGAATACCAGCCAGATATTTTCGTGCTGCCACTTGCGCGCATACTTCATCGGCAACGCAAATGCGCCTTGCATCGCGCCACCAATCACGGCGAGCGTTGCGCCAATCCACACCTCTCCATTCACGGTCGGGACATCCCACTGCTTTCAACTGACTGCGCCGCTTGCTGCGCTCTTGCGGTAATCACGGCTACAGGCTCCTCGGTCTTGATCGCATCGAGCATCATCTGATCAATCACCGCCGCTAGAGAAGTCCAGTTCCTCAAGCGCGGTAATTCACGGGCATCCTCGTGGAGCGCGTCGAGGTTCTGGTAGTAGGGAATTACGGTGTTCACCTCTTGGTCAGACCATGTTGACTTGCGGCAGCCGATGCCTCCCTCCAAAGTCAACAATTTATCCATCTCGGGGCTTGCGCAATGTGCAAGAAAGTGCCAGGCAATCTCGCGATGCGGGCTGCCCGCGGGGATTCCCAGAATCCAATACGCATTCAGCGAAATACCCCGGCCGTTTTCCGAGGGAATCGGTGCGATTGCAGTTTTTCCTTTCACTTTAGACCCCTCGATCGTCTCCGACATAGCCGCAAAGCCAAACCAGTTCACCATAAGTGCAACTTCGCCGGCGGCAAACGCCATCCCGGCTCTCACCGAATCGAACATGGCCGAGTCCGGGTGAATGGCATGAGCATCACGAAAGATAGAACGGTAGTATGCGAGAGAGTCGCGCGCTTCCTTCGTGTTAATCAGCAATCGTCCGCTCTCGTCAAATAGCTCGCCTCCACGGCTCCATAGCTGGATGCAAAAGTCATACACCGTGTTATGTCCGTCTGGAAATCCCGCAAAGACCGTTCCATAAAGACCTTTCTCAGCTCTGGTAAAGTATCGAGCTAACGCCTGGAATTGGTCCCAAGTGCGCGGTGCAGTTAGCCGTCCTCCATATTCTTGCTGAAAACGCAATTGTTCCGCCGGATCGTCAAAGAGGTCTTTGCGGTAGATCAAGCACTCAGGGCCATCATGATAGGGCATTCCGTAGATCCCGTCGTCAAAACGCTGAAAGCGCAGCAATGAGTCCGAGAAGCCGTCAGGATAGTCCCAGGGCGGTGAGAACTCAATGTAGGGTGACAGGTCCACCAGGGACGATGAAGCATGTGCCTCTGCAAGCCAGTCGGTACTAATCAGTGCAGCATCGAAGCATCCATTCGTGAGTCCCTGTTCTGTGAAGAGCTTTCGATGAAGGGGCGGCAGATCAAGTGCAATCGGGTCCAATTGAAGTCCGGTCCGCAGTCGCGCCTCAAAGGATTGCCACTGCTTCGAAATCGCAGATTCAAATGGACCAAACTTCCGGACAGCGATCCGAAAGAACTGATCTCTGTCATTGCGTGGTTCACTCATCCGGCTGTTTCTCCTTGACTGCGCCTGATGCCTGCAGTGAGAATTCTTCAATAATCTCCGCGCCATGTTGGCCAACCGCCGGGGCGCCGGTAGAAGATTTGTACACTTCGCCATCGATGCGGATTGGACAGCGAGTGGTTTTGATTACAGTGCCATTGGGGCTTCGAATCTCCTGCTGCATGTCCAGAATCTGAAATCCTTCGTGAGCCAGCAGGGTTGGCCAGTTAAACACATCCGAACACCAGATATCCGCAGGTTCCAGCACGGCAAGCCAATATTTGGTGTTCTGTGTGCGCAAATGTACGGCCAGAATGCGTTTGATCGTGTCGCGCTCTTCAAACCATGTTTTCGAGTCCTGGTAGCGCAACAACTCGTCGCATCCTAGCAACTCGCCGAGCCGCGGAACGGATCCCATCGCGAGGGAAATATAACCATCTTTTGTCTCATAAATGCCGTAAGGCGCACCGAGATATGCATTGGCATTGTTGACGGTGCTCCTCTTCGGTAATTTTCCGCCGTCGTTGAAAAACGTTGTCAGCAATTCGAATTGAGCATCGAGAATTGACTCGAGTAGACTTACTTCCACGTAGCCGCCCTGCCCTGTAATACCGCGTCGTACCAGGCAAGCGAGAATTCCCTGAACAAGATGTGCGCCCGCGAAAAGATCAACCACTGAGAGTCCAAATGGAACAGGTGGCTGATCGGCATCTCCATTCAGCCAGACGAGTCCAGAAAGAGACTGGGCTAAGAGATCCTGACCAGGCTTGTTACTCCACGGCCCTTTCTTGCCGTATCCTGTTACTTCACCGTAAACAAGGCGCGGGTTCATTCGCCGCACTGATTCGTAATCAAGACCGAGTCGCTCCATGGCTCCGGGACGGAAATTCTGGATCATAACATCTGATCGTTCGACCAGCTTTTTCACCATCTCGCGGTCACGTTCGTCCTTAAGATCAGCGGCGAGACTTTGCTTATTTCGATTAATCGAGTGAAACAGCGTGCTGTCACCATCGACTTCGAGGTCAGTAATATAAAGCCGGCGGCATAAGTCTCCGCCTTGAGGTCGCTCAATCTTAATCACCCTGGCTCCCAAATCAGATAGACGCAACGCCGCCGATGGTCCCGCCAGGAACTGGCTAAAATCGAGCACTAACAGTCCTTCAAGCGGCCTCATTCATATCTCCCTGTGCTGTATTGTTCGCTCATGATATGAGTCATTTGATTTAAAAGCGAAGCAATAACTCTGGCATCTCCGTCGCGCCAGACAAAATCGTGAACCAGTGTCGCGGCTTGGTTCTGAAAATGGTGATACCCGTTCCAACGAGGCCTCATCCAGGCTTCATCCAGTGTTTGTAACGTCTTTCGAAAAAAGCCGTGACACCTTCGGTTTACTTCTTCGTCGTTCCAAGCTGCTCGATAACCGGGTTGCCCTCCCGACTCAAAATATAGCCGGCTCTGGCATCCGGCTCCCGCTGTGAACCGGCAGTAACTTGCCGCTTCTTCGATGAATTTGCATCGCGAAGATATGGCCAGACCCGCACCGCCCAGAGTGGTCCGGCACCGGGAAATTCCGTCAACGGAAATGACTCCTCCCACATCAATCCAATGCTTTGCGTATCCCTCACGCGAATAGTTGGAATATCCATATGCAAATGGGCAGTAGGCTTCCTTATCCTCATTTGCCAGCCGCTCCCAAACCATAATCGGGTTGAATGTGGAAAACTCTTGAGATACCGCGTGTGTCAACTCGCGCAACTCGATCAGAGCCTGGACAGTCCCATCAAGGGAGGCAAATGTATCCGGCTCGCGAAAAGGCTCTTCACCCAGGCCAAGGCATACCATATATAAGTGCATCAACGTGTCAATGGGGGTACCTGAAATAGCTACCAGTCCGCGCTTGGCAAGCGCCAGCAAATCAACCCAGGTTGATGGAACGATGCTCCCCGCTTTCTCGAGCAGGTCGGGGCGCCATCCGCTGATCGGCGCGGCTGTGTCGATTGCCAGCGCATATTGGCTGCCGGAGAAGATATAACTCGCGTTCGAGGGTCCAACGGAATTTGTCGCCTGGTCGTCCAGGAAGCGCTGCGACAAATGCTGCTCCAACGGCAGCAACAAATGCTGGGCGGTCGCCGCGCCAATGAAGGGATGATCGATCACCAGAAGATCGAAGCGTTCGGCCATCTCATCGAGCGCCAGATCTCCAAACTGTTTCAGTGAGCGCTTCTCCCAGCGAATCGCAACATCCGGATACATTTCTGAAAATCGCTGCGCGGTTGCAACCATTGGGAGAAAACCACGTGTGTGATTCCACGTAATACCCCGCAGTTCAGGCATAGGAGACCGCAGTCCCTTCTGAAGCGCTGGACTCATACGCGGCCTCAACAACAGCCATAGTTCTGTATGCGTCTTCCACCGCGGTAGGCAGAGTTTTGATGTCCCCATCGAGAAAGCACATCAAATCGCTCATCGGTCCAATAAATGCGTCCGGGTACCAGGTTCCCTCAATTTGAATCGCAGTCCACTCTGGTTTCTTCCCAGGGGAAAGAATGCAGTACTCGAATTGGTCCGGAACGCCCTCGGGGTAATCCATCAGGAGTCCCAAACGCGCCTTTATCGCGCCTTCCGTGCCTTCCCATTTCACATAGGATTCCTGATGGTGGAGCCCGAATTCGTGCCCATGGTTTGCGGTGACATTTGCGCGTACCATATCGCCATAATTGAGAATTAGATTCGAACGGGTTGACGCCAACTTGTGCATCTTTGGGTGCTTCATGGTTTTGGCATAAACACTCCTCGGATCGCCGAGAAAAGAACGAATCAGATCGACGTAATGCACCGAATGGTAGAGAATTTCAACGCGAGGGGTAGATTCAAGAAATGCCCAGAGATGCCATGGAGTGAATACTGTGACGCGAACCTCCATATCGTGCAGTTGGCCGATTTTACCTTCTGCGATTATTTTCCTGGCAACTCGTATCGCGGGAGCATAGCGCAACTGGAAATTGACCGCTGCCGTCATCCTTCTCGCATGGCACAGGTCGCGGATTGTGCGCGCCTCGGTCAGATTCTCTCCTAAGGGCTTCTGCAGCAGTACCCCACGTTCATTGGGGAGATGTTGCAATATCTCGAGATAGGCACTTGCAGGTGTCGCGATATCAAATACCGCTTCGGGTGTTGCCTTCGACACGGCCTCATCGATGCTCCTGGGAGTACAGGGAATACCAAAAGTCTCAGCGGTAGCTTTTGCGCGCGAGAGGTCCTTGTCAAAGACGGACGCAATTTCGAACCCTGCCTTGCGATATGCAGGCAAATGGGCATCGCGGACAATTCCGCCGGCGCCAATCATCACGATAGGGCGCCGTGTTCGGGGCGCATCCGCGCACAGCAGGCTCATCCTGTGATAATTCCTTTCAGAAAAAGGATTTTTGCATAAAATATGAAGAATGCGCAAGATGCTTGGTCTGCAGCTTCTGACACAGAGAAAGCAACGGACGTATCAGATGTGTCGGCAGTCCAGGGTCCGGAGGAATGAGTGAATCACCCCAAAAACCCCAACCCCGATCCAGCTTTACATCGCCAAATACCTGTCTGGAATGCGGAAAACTGGTTTTATGAAGATTTCGAAATCGGGCGCCGCATCCGCTCGATCCGGCGCACCATTTCCGAAGGCGAATCGATGCAGTTCAACGCTCTCGTTCTTGACATGCACCCTTATGTAGCTGACGAAATCTTTGCCGCGGAGGAAGGGGTTTTTGGCCGGCGAGTTGTCGCCGGCGCGATGGTCTTCAGCATGGGTTTGGGACTGGTAGCCACTAACTGCGTAAATTCCTTCAGCTATGGCTATGACCGACTCCGCTTTATTCGGCCAGTTTTCATTGGCGACACAATATATACAATTCGAACTAACCTTGATAAGCAACCCAAGTATCCAACTATGGGGCTGGTCAGAGCGTCTTATGAGGTCTTCAAAAACGATGCAGAGCTGGTTCTCTACTGCGAACACCTACTCACAGTGAGATACCGCGATTCGGCAGCGCCTGTCTTGGGAAAACCGCAAGTGTAGCGAATGTGACCGGCGCCTTTCTCGAACCGGTACGCCTCCAAAGAAGCCTTGCTTCTATCTGGAAGGGGCAGCGTTCGAAGCGAGCGATCCATTGGCCTCGCAGCGGCCGCCTTTTTAATCTTCAGCAGACTGCTCGTGCGTGCAGTCCGCCCTCGGCTTTATTTCACCTGATCCGTCCATTCTCCCTTCGGCCCGCGCCGCCGGAAAGCAATTTCGGCGTCGATCGGTGGGCGGCTGCGGCACTGAGGTCGATCGCGCAGCGCGAGAAAAGGCGTCACCTTTGCGGAAGGCTTCCATCTGTGCGGGCACGGTTGCAAAGATCTGTCAACTCCAAAAAACCCGTTGACACCCTCTGACCGGCGCAACTAAACTTTCGTTTGCATTTGTCAGGTAAAAAGTAATTTTGTTCGCGCAAATGGGGTATTCACATGCAGGATCGCGCTCTCTTTGGCCCCGTAAGATCACTCAATCGCCGTCAGTTCATTACCGCTATGACTGGTGCAGCCGTCGCAGCGGGTGTCCCGATCCCGGCATACGCGCGGCCGGATACAAGAAGGACAGTATATCTAGTTCCGAATTTCCATCCGGCGAGCTGCGGCTGGCTCACTACTTTTTCTCGGGAGCGTGTTTACTGTGCCAATAGCTACTTGAATCAACTGGACCGCGTCCGTGACGACCCGGACTATAAGTTTCTCTTTTCTGAAGTGAACAATCTTATCGCTATCATGAATTTCAAGCCAGAACGTGTGCCGGAACTGAAACGACGCGTCAGGGAAAAGCGCGTAGAAATGGTCAACGGATATTTTCTCGAATCTACTATAAATCTTTCTGGTGGCGAAGCTCTGGTTCGCCTGGGGGTCGAAGGCCTGCGCTGGTACGAGAAAGTCATAGGCATCAAACCCAGGTATTCCTGGAACATCGATACATGTGGTGTTCACGAGCAAATGCCGCAGATTGCCTCGGGCCTCGGTTTTGAGGCGATGGTCTATACCCGCAAGAATCCCACCAACAAGACGATGTTCTGGTCAACATCTCCAGATGGCTCGCGAATCCTCACGCTTTGTCCCGGGCACTATGCGGAAGCGACTTCGATTTTCACATCCGAGAAAGCTCTCGACCAACAACAATTAGATGACCTGGAAAACCTGTTCGAGAAGAAGGCTAATATTACTCCCGAAGGAGCGCCCATTCTTGTCCTGGCCGGCTCTGGAGACTATTCTCTAGCACCCTCGCTGCATTCTTATCCCAGGCAATTGCTTAAGCAGTGGAAGCATGCGCACATGCGGAATCCAATTACATTTGCTACCTTAAGCGACTACCTGGATCCGATTCTGCCATGCATTCAATCCGGCGAAATTTCCGTTCCCACTACTGTAGGTGGAACGGATTATTCCTTTGATGCCTTCTGGATTGAGAATTACGAAGTCAAGACTCGCTACAGATTCAGCGAGCAGAGACTGCAGGCTGCTGAAATGCTTTCGTCGTTTGCATATTTGAGCGCGCACTATGACTACCCGGTTCAAGGGCTCAATGACTGCTGGACGCTGATGTGCCTCAATATGGATCGCAATACGCTTTGGGGCTCCGCGGGCGGGATGGTGTTTGTCAGCAAGGAGTCCTGGGATGTTCAGGATCGGCTGAACTGGGTTGATCAGACTACGAGCAACGCTCTTCAGGGCGCGGCTTCGGCCATCCTTCCTTCGGGTGATGCCATTGCTCTTTTCAATCAACTCAACTGGAAGCGCAACGACCCAGTCGCCCTCAACTTGCCGCCCGGTACCAGCATTTCTGGTGTCGATAGCGAATTGCTCCCTGACAATTCCGTTCTCTGTCGCATAGAAATGCCATCTGCGAGTGTATGTAGCTGGGCGCTGGAACAGCGTGCCCCAGAATCTCCTCCGCCTCTCGATTTGCCCGACAAGATTGAGACGAGTTACTTTTCCGTTGGGATTGATGGCCATACCGGCGCAATTGCGAGCCTCAAGTTCAAGCCGTCCGGCCGCGAACTGCTTGCAGCGCCGGCAAATGTGGTTGTTGCCGAACGGCCGAAGAAGGTTGAACCATCTCCGGCTGACTTTATGCCCCCGAGGCCAGATCGTGTGCGCCTCGCCACCTCGGGCGACAGTCCCTCAACCGTCCAGCTAAAGCGCGGGCCGGTGGCTTACACCATCGAGGTCAATGGCACGTTCTACGGCGGCGGATCGATTCGGCGCATCATCCGCCTCTACCATGACAACCCGCGCATCGACTTCGAGACTGAACTGAATAACATCCCCGATTACACCGTTGTCGTGGCTGAGTTTCCTCTGGCAGAGACTGTCCTGGAATTACGTCGCGGCATTCCCTACGGTTTCTCTCATGGAGCATGGAGCAAGCCGGATCCAAATCTCCACGGCTGGACCAAAGGCATCTTGCCCGCAGTTCGCTGGACTGACTATGGACTGTCAGGCGGGGGTGGGTTGTCAATCTTCGACCGGGGCGCAACCGGACGTGAGATAAATGGGAACACTCCGACAATCTATTTACTTAATGCAGAAAATGAATATCACGGCTATCCTAACTCGTGGCTAAGCGGTGAAGGGAAGCACCTTGTCTCCTACGCTCTCTATCCTCACCAGGAAAGCTGGGACCAAGCGCGTGTTCAGCAAATGGCATGGGAATATAACTGCCCGCCGATTGCCCTTGGTAATTACGGAGCGCAAACCCCGCGATCCATCCTTGAAACATCTGACAATGTGATTGTGGAAGCGCTGCGGTGCGAAGCCGGAAATATCGAACTGCGCATGGTCGAATGTCTGGGTAAATCCGGTACAGCAAATGTCAGGTTGATGCTGCCCTATAGACGCGCGCTCCTGACAGATCTGATTGGCCGGGAACTGTCGGAACTTCCGAATTCTGAAAGCTGTGAAATTGACCTCAAGCCGCAGCAAATTGTAACCATTCACTTCGAAACCGGCCAGACTTTGCCAGACGCTGAAGTTGTGACTAAGTGGGATCGCTTCGTACCCGAACAGAAGTTACCCGCGCTGCACAAATACGACCCGGGACTTGTGGGGCATCCGCCATTTGGAAATGCGACCAATTCCTTCTAAGACCAAACAGAAGTTCTCCAGCTTTGCAGGTTGTGCGGCCACGGTTCGAGATTTCTCAAAATTCGTCCCGGAAACTGCGGGTGGCAACCGGCGTATGCACGTGAGGAAGATTGAATGCAGAGGAGTCCTCAGTGCCCGCTATCGCCCTAGTCAGATTTCTGTCAGTTTGATTTTGCAGAACATGGGGGCCCATCCCGGCTTCGCTAAGGCTAAATAGTACAATCCCGATGCGCCGAATTTATACGGTCGGAGATTAGAACTCAGCTCAAAAGCTATCCATGAGCACTGGCAATGCGGACAGCATTCTGCACAACCTAGAGATACCAGCCAGAAGCTGGTAAATTGTTCCTCTCCAACGCGCATCAGCAAATGAGGACACAGAAACAGCCCCAGGTCCCGGATGCGGAACCCGGGGCAACCAAAAGCAATCACGCGTTATAAGTTCCCGAGGAAACACGGCCGCCTTTTCCCGTCCAGTTGGTATGGAAGAATTGCCCGCGGGGCTGGTCAACGCGCTCGTATGTGTGTGCGCCGAAAAAGTCGCGTTGGGCCTGGAGCAGATTGGCGGGCAGGCGTCCAGTGCGGTAGCCGTCAAAGAACGCGAGCGCCGTGGAGAAAGCCGGTGTTGGTACTCCGGCCCTTAGCGCATTGATCAGCGCCTTGCGCCAGGATGCCTGATACTTGCTGATTGCATCCTTGAAGAAGCTGTCAAGCAGCAGGTTAGTGATACCGGGGTCCTTGTCGAAGGCACCCTTGATCTTCCCCAGGAAGATGCTGCGAATGATGCAGCCGCCACGCCACATGAGCGCGATACCGCCCATGTTCAGGTTCCAGTTATTTTCTTTGGCGGCCGCGCGCAGCAGCATGTAACCCTGCGCATAGGAGACGATCTTGGAGCAGTAAAGCGCGCGACGTACGTCCTCGATGAAGACCTTGCGGTCGCCGGAGAACTTTCGCGAGCGCGGGCCTTTGAGAATCTTCGAAGCGGCGATACGCTCTTCCTTGAGCGCCGAAAGGCAGCGCGCGAAGACCGATTCGCCGATGAGCGTGACCGGCTGGCCGGTGTCGAGGGCACTGATTACGGTCCACTTGCCTGTGCCTTTCTGGCCTGCCGCGTCGAGAATCTTGTCAACAAGCGGCTTGCCGTCTTCATCTTTCTTTGCAAAGATTTGGCTGGAGATCTCGATCAGATAGCTATCGAGTTCACCCCGGTTCCACTCCGCGAAGACCTCGTGCAGCTCGTCGGGAGTGAGACCGAGGCCGCGCTTAAGCAGATCGTAGGCTTCGCAAATGAGCTGCATGTCACCGTACTCGATGCCGTTGTGCACCATCTTCACGAAGTGGCCCGCGCCTTCTTCGCCCACCCAATCGCAGCACGGGGTCCCGTCCTCAACCTTGGCGGCGATGGATTGCAGTATGTCTTTGACGTGCGGCCATGCGGCGGGATTTCCACCAGGCATAATGGAGGGGCCATGGCGCGCACCTTCTTCACCGCCGGAAACCCCGGTGCCGATGAACAGAATCCCCTTGGCGGCCAGGTCTTTAGTGCGCCGGTTGGAATCGGTGTAGAGAGAATTACCTCCGTCGATGATGATGTCGCCGGCTTCAAGGTGCGGGGCGACCTGGTCAATCATCTGGTCAACGGTGCCGCCGGCTTTCACCATGAGCATGATGCGGCGGGGACGCTTGAGCAGCATCGTCAACTCGTCAATTGTATGCGCGCCAACAACTTGAGTGCCTTTGGCTTCGTTGGCCAGAAAATCATCGACTTTGGCGACGGTACGATTAAAGACCGCAACTTTAAATCCATGATCATTCATATTTAGGACGAGGTTCTGGCCCATAACCGCAAGGCCGATGAGTCCGATATCGCAGGTTGCTTCTGGCATGACTTCCTTTCTCCAAACGGACCATCTTATCATCGCGGCATCAACGTGCCTTATGAGCGGCGTTCGCTTACTGACCTGATCGATCGTCCGCGCATCCGGAAAACAGCCGGACCGCGTAAACGGTGACAATCTCCTGACGATTTTCCCCGACCAGGTAGCCCGGATTACCGCGAGGAGCGGGACAGGTTTATGTAGCGAGTGCTGCAAGTGTGTGGAGCTGAATGAATCGCCCCGATTGAGAGCCGATGGCTGGGCGATGGTGCGCTTCCAACATGGCAAGTCTTTGTATTAAATATGGTTATGGTCCATAAGATGGATGTTGATGTCACCTGATAGTGGGAGTTAAAAGAGGTTACGAGTTTGTCAGATTGCTTGCGAAGCATTTGGACCGTGGTTGAGATCAGGACAGAGTAGGGAGACCGACTAAAGCTTCTGTTCCAGCGTAAGCGATTGTTAATGCTGATGTTACGAGAAAATATCGAATCCCGTTACTTTTGAGGATTTCATACACTCTTCACAGGCATTTTTCTATTGATTTTTGAAGAAAATATCCCTAAAATGAAAGCTAATGATGTCCTCAGGCAACGCCAGGCCCCCCACCGCACCTGAGGATGCTAGACAAAATCCACGCCTTTCTCAAGGAAAAACATCGATGGCAAAGCGTCGCGGAAATCCGAATTGGGGCAAGCCGGAGCCCATCGGCCCGGTTGTGCCTACTGTCACATCGTTTGAACAGATTGTAAAGGAGTTCAAGTTGCCGCCGGATCAGTATATTCGGTCTACTCGCCTTCGCGAATGGGCACGGCGGAACAAAAACTCCAAGTACATTCCTGAGGCATTACTTGAAGCCTGGGGTTTTGAGATCGAGTCGACGCTGTAGCGGATTCGATCGCTTGAATGGTGAAAGCGCCGCCTTGGGCGGCGCTTTTGCTGTTTATGGCGGCTTGGGCGAGAATAGGAGGGCAAGCCATGCCGCAGACAAGCCGCACAACTGAATCGCCGTTTATCGATGTGCCGGGTGCCCTCGCTGAAATTCGTGCTGGACGCATGGTTGTGGTGGTGGATGATGAAGACCGTGAAAACGAAGGCGATCTGACGCTGGCGGCCGAGCACGTCACGCCGGAAGCGATCAACTTTATGGCGCGCAACGGCCGGGGACTGATTTGCCTCACCCTGACCGAGGAACGCGCCGACTATCTGCGGCTGTTCCCCATGACGCAACAGAATTCTTCGCGCTTCGGAACGGCCTTTACCGAGACCATTGAAGCCCGCGAAGGCGTGACCACAGGGATCTCCGCGGCAGACCGCGCACACACCATCCGCACAGCCATCGATCCGAAGTCCACCTGGTCCGATCTGGCCCGCCCCGGCCACGTTTTCCCGCTGCGGGCGCGCCGCGGCGGAGTGCTGGTGCGTGCGGGGCAGACCGAAGCTTCGGTTGATCTGGCGCGAATGGCGGGACTGAATCCTTCGGGCGTGATCTGCGAAATCATGCGCGACGACGGCGAGATGGCACGGATTCCCGACCTGATTCCGTTCTGCAAGGAACACGGGCTGTTGATCTTGACCGTGGCGGAGTTGATCCGTTACCGGCTGCGACATGAGCGCTACATCGTGCGCGCGGGCGAAAGCGTGATTCAGACCCGGTATGGCGAGTTCCGCATGATTGCCTACGAGAGCCAGGTTACGGGAGGCGAAAGCCATATTGCGCTCGTCCGTGGGGATTTGTGCCCGGACTGTCCTGCGTTCTATGGCGGCCCGGCCGGGGATGGAAGTGGCGCGGAAGATCGGTCGACATGTCCGCGGGCGGTGCTGGTGCGGGTACACACGCGGTGCACCGCGGGCGACGTGTTTGCCGCCGATTGCCGTTGCCGCGAAGTTCTCGACCAATCAATGCGCATGATCGCCGAGGAGGGCTGCGGAGTGGTGCTTTACCTGCACAACACCTCGCGGGGATTCGAAATCGAGCAGACGCCGGGTGAGGTTTTCGGGCCGGGCGGCACGGTGGCGCCGGTTAACGAACGCGAAAACAGTGTTGGGCGTTTGGTTCTGCACCGGGAGTTGCGCTCTCGCGAGGGCTCGCAGGCACGCAGCGGGCGAATTCTGCGGGCCATCGGTCTCGGCGGCCAGATCCTGTCGGATTTGGGGATTCAGCGCATCAGGCTGCTCTCGAATACGCCCATGCACATCCCGGCGCTGGAGGGTTTCGGTCTGGAAATAGCCGAACAGGTCGCGATTCCAATAGAAGAGTGCAGCCGGGTCTAAGGCGGGAATCTTCCCGTGCGGAAGTCGCGAACAAGAACGGGATCGGAGATTTTTCAAGGCTCAGCATAGCCGACCTCGCCCGCGAGCTGCAATCGGCCACGCCGCTGCTCCTTCTTCACCTTGTCATCCTGACGCGAAGCAGAAGGACCTGCGGTTGCTTTTCGAGCGCTATCCGCTCACCAGCGCGCCATCTGCGGGGTAATCTCCGGTTATTCCGACAACTCGGGGATGTCGTCGATCATGGTATCTAACCCCCTATTTCCGAAGTAGATACTAGCGCTCCTGGGAGATTCTACGAGTCAGCGATGAATCAGCTCTACATCGCTGTGCCATGCGTGCATGAGCGTCCTGGCGCTTTTCTTCCGCCAATCGATCACTCCGACTGATGCAAAATTTTAGTTTCCGGCGCACCAATTAGGCGGACCTGACGTGTCGATCGCTCGTGTATCACGCGCGGACCGTGCCGAAGGGGATAATATTGGGGGTTCTTGCGATACGCTTCATACTGGCGGCGGACATGCAACCTTGCGCACCGGCCGCAGGGCGAAGCATGAATGCAATAGGCGGCTAATCAAGATCCATGTAGGTCAGCATTTAAGAGAAAACTCTACGGCTGATGGCGCGCTGGTAAGAATGCGCGCTGCGACGATCGGGAAGCACTGCCGAGCACGATCACCTGCTTGCATGTACCTCCAGGTATCCGCGCATGCTTACACGCTCCCCGCGATTCGATTGACAGCACTTGTCGTCACAAAGAAGTTCTGATGTGTTCAGATTCATGGCTTCTGTTCAATGTCAGATGAGAACTAATGCACTTATAAAAGTTGAAACATCCTAAGTTATGATTCGTATGCGAAAAATCGGGAAAGCTAAAGCGCTAGAACGTGTTATCTTATCAAAGGTGAGACCTCGCAATCAAAATGGGTTCCCCTACCGAGCGCAGGTTCTTGAGCGTTCTTTTGCTATTCTAGATCTCCTTGCTGAGAGCAGTGAAGATCTGAGCCTAGCCGAAATAGAAGTAAAGCTGGATTTTCACAAGAGTACCTCCTACCGACTCTTGAGAACTCTAGAACATCATCGTTTCGCTGAAAAAGACATGGGCACAGGAAAATACCGCTTGGGCCCCAAGTTGTTGGAGCTAGGATCTCGCGCGATCGCCCGCTACGATCTCGCCACCGTAGGGCGCCCCTATCTTGAGAGACTAAGCAAAGTGTGCGGAGAGACAGCAAATCTTGGCATTCTCAGCGGCTCTGAAGTGGTGACGATTGCGCTCGCCGAGGGCCGACATGCACTACAAATGTTATCGGCAGTAGGTAGAAAGACTCCGGTACACTGTAGCTCAATAGGCAAGGCAATTCTTTCTCTCCTTCCCGAACCTGAGCTTGATGCTTTTCTTCGTAAGTACGTTCCTCGCGCCTACACTCGGCACACAATTACCCGGCGTGCGGACCTAAAAGCTGAACTTGCGCAAGTTCGTAAGCGCGGTTTCGCGATTGACGAACAGGAGTTGGAAGAAGGAGTCAAGTGCATTGGAGCTGGAATCCGGAACTACTCCGGCAGGGTTGTAGCGGGTCTCAGCATTGCCGGTCCAGTCCTGCGGCTTAACCAAAAAGGGGTTTCGAAATTGGTGCAGCTGGTAGTGCGGACAGCTTCTGAGGTTTCGACCAGTTTAGGATATCAATACCCGATTAAACTACCGGACTCAAGCCGATCGTCTCGCGAGATATGACCGCCTTTGCAATGCCCCCTTTAGACAAAGAGGATAGGTCGACAGCCACGACGTGGGTCGAGCGGGATTGCAGCTTTGATTCGCCCCTTGCGGTTATGAGCGTGCATTTCAATGATCGATATCGAGAACTGGAATTACGACCTTAGCGTAAATGCAGAGGGCATGGAAAGTCCTACCTTCTTGAAAGGCATCAGAAAAATCACATTCAATTGCATGCTCGATTTGTGCAGCTGCACCCTTCTCATTTTCCGCCCATCGTCATACCTTCAGCGACGGAGACAAAATTATAGACTTCGATAGCTGCCGGCCCATAACTTGGTCGTACACAGACGGCCTGCATCCTTCGCACTTGGATAAGGTTGCACAATCGTTGTGTCGATCTCGTTTTCGTCGATTCGTCTCACCGGATCCTCTTCTGTTGTGTTCACCCCCAGAGCGCAGCAGGCTCCGAGATGCGCGCGCATCGATCTCTCTTAACGCTCTTTCCATAGTTCTCTCTTCAGATTAGCCGTCCCTCACCTCTATTCCAAAATCTTCCGAATTTTCTGTTTTCGGTTCGGGCGGTATCGCAATGTTTGATCCCGCGAACTCTGCGTAGCGGTGAACTAACTCGCCACAGTTCGGTGGGTGTATCTCGCGGCGTCAGGATGGGTGGTTCCTGCGTGTTCGTCCCGCATCACCGCGGGCCGGATCCCCATTTTTGCCAGAACCAAGTAGACGGCAAATCCAGCTGCGAACGAATACAGAACCGCTGGATCATCTGACCTGACCCATGCGGCGGGCACCCCGGGAATGCGATCGAGTATGCCGATTACGAATCCTACCGCCCATGCGCAATAGCCTGCCCAGTTGATTCCGCTTCGCGGTCCGGACCACCTTTTGCCCGCGAGGATGTAATCTGCGGCCATTGCGCCGCAGATGGGCCCAAATGACGCACCCACGATCCCGAAGAATCCCACCAGGCCGCTGGCAACACCGGTCACCGCCAGCACGGTACTCACAGTTAATGCCGCGGTAGTAGAGATACTACGTGGAACATTGGGCAGCATCGTGCCGAAACTATTCGATGCAATGAAGCAACAGAAGCAGGTCGGTACGAAGGAAGCCGCCGCGAAGAGAAAGAACATAATGGGCGCCAGCGTGCCCACACTTGATATGGCGGCGCTGAAGTCGTAATTCACCGGCCCTGCACCCCGTCCGATGTAGCCGGCTACAGAAAGAATGGCCAGTCCGCCGGCAACCAGAGTGCCGCCCACTACGCCAAAAATTCCGCCTAAGGCAACATCTCTCCGGTTGCGGTTATTCATCCCGAAATCCGCTCCCGCCGTGCCGGCGGTGGCAAAGTATCCAATCACGATCGTGATTACACTCAGGAAACCCGCGACGGGATCCTTCTGCGGCACCGTGTAGTGAGAGATGCCACCTCGGTTGGCCCAGAACACGATGAGGAGCATGATCAGTGGGACCCAGTTTAAATACTTGGCGGCACTTCCAACGTAGTGAACCCCTTTCATCGCGATCCAGCCCATGGCATAGATCCAAACTGCGACAATGAGAGCGAAAAGGCCTTTTGAACTTATATTCAACCCCTTCATAATGAAATTCACGGCAACCGAGCTGATCACCGCAACCCAGCCTACCTGCAAGATCCCCATCAACAGGCCGGGCATCAAATATCCGCCGGTCATTCCGAACGTAGATGTGCCCACCACATAGAGAGAGCGTCCAGTCTGCATGCCGAGCATCGCGGGTACGTAGTAATAAAGAGCAAAACAGAGGAAACCCGCCAGCAACAATCCCCAGAGGCAAACACTGACGCTCGCCTGTCCAATCGTAGATCCTGCCAGATCTAGATAGAAACCGACCCAGAGAAAACCTCCGGCGTAAGTGGGGAAGGTGCTCTTGTACCATGGAGTCCGGTCGGACAGCGGAACCGGAACAGCATGCTTCACATAGTCGGGCACAGCATTTTGCATGGCCAATTACTCCCTTTAACGGCCGGCACCTCATATTGGTTCGAACAAGCGGATTAACAATTGCGCACATCCTCGGAAACAAAATCGACCGATCTAGAATAAGCAGCTTCAAATCCTTGGGCCTGGCACCTGGCCATCATCTGTGCCTCCTTCCTGACTTCGCTTTCAAGAGGTCGCCACAGTCTCACACTTGCAACACCGGAAATCCATCGGAATGCGCTGATACCGGCTGCGGGGTTCCTGTGGTTTCGTAATTGCCATCGATTTGGCTGCAGATCCCTCCACATCGGGACATAGGGGCGATTATCTATGCTGCACCATCCTAGAATGATAGCGTCAGCGACATTTGACCATTTCGAGAGTTGCCATTGATGCTTGTTATCCGGCCGAAAGCTGCACTATCAATATTCGAGGCTGGTGCTCCAAAGTTGGTCGTGTTCAACAGATTGAAAAACTCAGCTTCGAATGTCAGATTGATGCGTTCAGGAAGCGGTATCCTCTTGAGCAGGGCGGCATCCCAATCTTTATACCCAAAAGTTCGCAGATGGTCGTCATATACCGGAGCATCTCCGAAGGTGAATGCCGCGGGAGGCGGAAACGCGTCTATGTTGATGTACGCGTCCGTGTGGGCGTCGAAATTCGCTCGGCTGTGCTCAGGGCCGAATGGGGAAATGCCAGGAGCCGTATTGGGTCGAACGATGCCGATACCAGGCAAGCTGAGATCCGTCGTGACATCTATAGGAGTACCCGAGTGGAACGTTACACTCCAGACGCAGTCCAGCCGCCGATGATCCCATCGGCTAGCTTGTTGTCAACCTTGAGTTTTCCTTTTCCTAATGGCAAGTCATAGGTATAAGAACCTACAAACACCTGGGGCGTGTCATAGCTGGTTACCGCCTTTTCAGTTCTATTCCAATTGTAATAATTCTGTGCCCCGTTGTTGTTGACGGTATTGACGTCGCTTATGTTCTTTTCCTTCGTGTAGGATACCAGCATTGAAATCCCCTTGCTGAGTGTCTTTTGAGCACGGACCTGTAGTGCGTTGTACGTCTCATCACCGTTTGCTCCTTGCAAATTAGTGACCGTTTGGTATTGAGGATAAGGGCGCAAGGCTTGTGCAACAGTGCCGATAAACCCGGGATACGGAGCACTTATTCCGGCTGCGTTTGCTGCCGCAGAGCCTATTTCGGCATCCAGGGTATTACCCAAGGTAAGATACTTCGGACTAAGCTGGTTGGGATCGAGTGCTCCGGTGTACATATGATGACATTGGGTGCCGACATACGACGCGTCCAATACGATCCCATCCCAAAGCTGCTGCTGGATCCCTACGTTGTAATTCTCGACCTGTGGCTCTTTGTTGGCATAGGGTGGCTCCCATGAGGTAGAGCCGCCGTTGGCAAATGTGGAAACCAAATCAGGGCCGAGCGGGACAGATGGAAACGCGTTATCCCAATTAAATGCCGGAGTAATGCCGCCGTTTAAGCTTGATACGACATCTTGAGCGAAGTAACCTTGCTGATTCATGTGCACTGCCTGCTCATTGCTGTCGTTAAATTCGAGCGTATATCCGGCACGAAATACGGTACTTGGCGTGAATGCATAGGCAATGCCAAGCCGGGGTCCAAATCCTCGATGCCATGCTGTGGCAAACTGCCTGGTGCCAGTATCGCTTGGAGCGTGTCCTGCAAAAACTAAAGCTCCGAGAATATTGCCGGCTCCGGAATTAGGGAGGCTCGGATCGAAATTCGCAAGTCTGTCACGCCGGTCGTAAACTGGTACAGTGTACTCCCACCGCAAACCATAGGTGAGCGTCAGGTTAGGGCGAATCTTCCACGCATCCTGTCCGTAAGCAGCCCAATAGGGCTGGACCATTGCCTGGCCGGGATTCTGGCCAAGCCCCCCGCTATCTACATCCCCGAGCAAGAAACTCGCCGGTGCAAAGCCCGTCCCCGGATTGCCCGGAAGTTCCGTTTCCAATGTCGAAAATGTCATCTGCCCCCAATTTGTGGGACCGTAAGCTCCTTGAATCCCCATAGTGAGGAAATACTCATACTCCATACCAAATTGCATCTCATGCTTGCCATGTATCCAGGAGAAGTCATCACCAAGCTGCGCATCCGCATGCCTTATCTCATTGCTATCTGAACCGCCCAAAATCGTATAACCGCCAGCATTGATTTGCGTCCCTCCACTTGCGTCCACGCCTTTGAATCCTGCCTTTCCATTGAAACCAGATCCACTGGTGTATGACTGCTGACCACCGCCTAACGACAAAAAATGTAATGTGTTGAAGCCAAGTACGAGATGGTTAAATAGTGTGGACGACAGAGCTTTCTCCCAGTTAAGAATCTCTCGGTTTCCGCTATATGTGGTATCCGTGGCGTTGGCAGCGCCACACACATAATTACCGAAGGGGCAGTAGGTATCGTTAGGGCCTGTGAAGAAGTTAACGCTCATGGATGCATGATTCGTGGGGCTGAAAGTATGATCAATCTTGATGAGATATTGATTGCTAGCGATAGTTCTGCCACTCGCACCTTCGTAGTTGTTCGCAATGCCTGGGAGATTTGGATCTGGCATCAGTGAAGCAAAAAACGCGGATACAGAACTTATCTCCCCTTGGCAAATTGTATCGAGTACCCCATTGCAATCAAACTGCCGTCGTGTATATGCGCCGCTGCTATTCAGAGTTGTCGTAGAGGGGTCGTATATGGGTGGTAGACCTGACGCGGAGAAATCACCGGACCTCATGGCTGGCGTCAGTACGCTATAGAATGTCGCGGAGTTCGCCGTCGAATAGCGGAAGCCATCATAGTATCCGTAAAAGAAGGTCTTATTTCGTTGAATAGGGCCGCCCAATTCGCCCCCGAATTCATTCTGGTGATCTGGCCCGGCATATTTTTCAAAGTATGTCTTTGCGTCATAATTCGTCGTCCTGTTGAATTCAAAGACGTCTCCGTGAAAATGATTCGTGCCCGATTTAAGGGAGTATCGGATAACTCCTGTCGAGGTCCGCCCCGTGTCCGCCTCACCGTTGCTCCCAACGACCTGAAATTCCTGCACGGCGAAGGCTGGCACGGGCATCGCGGCGGTCGCAGTCTCCTCTCCAGTATTGAATCCTGCCGGGCTTACGTCGACGCCGTCGACTGTTGCGTTCTCCTGATTTGCAGCGCCTCCATTAAGGGAGGTCCCATTATAGCCCGGCTCAAGTTGCAGGAACTCACTCGCCATCCGCAAGGACCCAGAAACTTGAACCGGAATTGTGGCAACAAGCGCGTTGGTCACTGTTGTTTGAACTGCAGCAGAGTCCGGAGTGATCAACGGAGTGGTTCCACCATTCACCGTTACGACCGTTTGGGCCCCGCCTACATGAAGACGAAAATTGAGACCCACGTCTCCACCGGTGGTAATCACGACATCTTGTTGTGTGGACGTTGCGAAGCCGCTAAAACTCACCGTGACGCTATAAGTTCCAATAGGCAGTTGAATCACATAGTAGCCACTGGCATCGCTTTGCCCTGAAGTTACAACACCGGTGTTAACATTGTGCGCTGTCACGTGCGCACCGGGGATGATAGCCCCCGTCGGGTCAGTTATTTGTCCGCTTAGCTTTCCCCCGATGTTTTGACCGAAACTAATTGAGGCAAAAAAGAGTCCAGTCACAAGCATGACAAAGACATTGCAAATTATCGTGTCCAAGCGAAACTTGGGGAAACTCATTTTCTGCATGGTTGCTCCTCGTGAAGCTGCACGCGTCTGACCAGGACTGTGCGACGCCTGAATCAGAGCACCAGGATTAGAGCATTGTCAAGAAGAAAATATGTATTGCAAATAGTGAGATTCAGGCGCTTGACGAAGTATTTGTCCTTGACAAGCGATTACTAGGCAGTTAAGGTGTGGGTGCAATTGCGCAGCAATGCGGGGAGGCTTTGGTGAGAGGTATTTCGGGTTGGCTGTGAAGCAGCATCATTCGTGGCTTAGAATCGACCGGGGCCTTTGCTGACCACACGCAACCATGCGCTATCACCGATTAACTCATCATCTCGACGCTTGGCGAAAGGGCTCGATGAAAGCGTCCAAATGCTGGTTGGCCTTTTGACAACCGATGTGTATGGAGGATCAACATGAGAATGAATCGCCGGGAGTTTGTAACTGCTCTGTCCATGCTGGCGGCGAGTTTAGCAAGAGCCGAGAATGACATACCCGCGAATCGCAATGTCCAATGGGCGCTTTCCGAGGCGCTTTGGGGTCGCTTTGCTTCCGTGTCCTTTACCGACATTCTCGATGTCATGAAGGAAACCGGCTTTATCGGCATCCGTATCACCGGCTTTCCGCGCAGTCTTCAAAAGTACGGATTGACACAGGCGCAAATGCTCAGGGAGGTTTCCAAGCGCAATCTCCACGTGGTCACCATTTCCTGGAACGGCCATCTGCAAGACCCAGATGCAGGCGTGCGCCAACAGGATTTGGATAGCGCGCGCGACGCCATGAAGTTTCTGGCTGACTTCGGCGCCAATCACCTGGTGGTTTTCTCGCCGAACCGTGACGCGCCGGGAGCTAACACGCCCAGCGGCTTCCAGGAGTTGTGTAATCGCTGCAATGAAATCGGCGAAATGGCTTTCTCGATGGGGTTCACTGCCGGTCTGCATAATCACATGGGCCAGATGGTTCAGACGCAGGATGAAATCGATCGATTTATGGCCATGACCGATGCGAAGCTCTTTGGCCTCTCTCCAGACACTGCCCATTTGAATCTAGCCGGTTGCGACGTGGTTGGCACCATCAACCGCTACAAACATCGCATCCACTTTCTCGATTACAAGGATTCCAAGTGGACCAGACTTAAGAAGGATTGGACCGAGCCCAACGGAACAGTACTTCCAGAGGACTCGCCCGCGGCGCTGTTCTTTAATAGCATCTACGACTTGGGTGACGGACAGGTCGATTTCCCTGGATGCCATCGGGTTCTGAAGAGTGTCAGCTATCGTGGCTGGATCTGCGTCGATCTCGACACCACGCGGTTGGGTCCGCTGCGCGACTACCGGCGTTGCGGCGCGTATATTGTGAACAAGCTGGAGCCAATCTATCTATGACCATGACTCGCCGGGAGTTTTCAAGGGCAGGCATCGCTGTGGCAGCTTCAGGAGCAGTGGCAAAGTACCGCATTGTTGATGCGCAGATTCACGTTTGGATCAACGACCCGCATTATCCATGGGCGCCTGGCACCAAGGATCCGCCCCGAGAAAATCGCACTCCAGCGATGGCCCTGGAACTGATGAAGGCCAACGGCGTGGAACGCACGGTCATTGCACAGTACATCGGCTACAAGTGGGCCAATCGTTATTGCCTCGAGTCGGTTCGGGAATATGCGCCGTATTTCCACGGCGTGTGTCGCGTCGATCCCACGGATCCTGCCGCGCCTGACCAGCTCTCGCACCTGACCGAAGAGGGATTTCACGGTGTGCGCATCAGTCCGGCGGCAGACGCGAGCGGCGACTGGATCACTGGCCCGCTCATGCCGCCGCTGTGGAAGCGCGCGCAGTCGCTGAAGATTCCCATGCAAGTTTACGCGCCCATCACCCGCATGCCCGATCTGGCGCACTTGATTGAGCAATGTCCCGACCTGATAATAGTGATCGATCACATGGCCGACTGCCCCATCGACCGCCCGCAGGAGCTGGAAAAGCTGATCGCGCTGGCGCGCTATCCGCGAGTCTTCGTCAAGATCTCCCACACCTGGTCGATTTCCCGCCAGCCCTATCCGTGGCTCGATGCTCAGGAATATGTGAAGCGCGTTCTTGCAGCCTACGGCCCGCAGCGACTGATGTGGGCCTCTGACTGGCCTGTCGACCTGGGTTGGACTGCCTACGACAAGACACTCAGCGTGGTCCGCGATGAGATGAAGTTTCTCAACGCCGAAGATAAGGTCTGGATCCTGGGCAAAACCGCGCAGCAGGTTTGGCCGTTCGCTTAGGAGTTCAACTCCAGTTTGCAGTCTGCCCTAAGTGCCGTTTAGAACCGTCAACCAGAGAAAACCTTTGAAAATTGTTTCGAGGTAACATCGAAAAGGTCTGAAGGGGAGATGTCGACCACTCAGAAGATTAAGTCAAGGCCAAAAATGAGTGTGATCTGGAGTATGTGTGATAGACCAAACGAACAGAGCGTTGTCTCTCCCCTCGTGGAAATGAGGATAGCCTGAAACCTTGTTTTGTATAATTTTCAGCGCACGACAGATGGTCCGAAGATCACACGGTATTCGCCGTCAATGGGAGGCCCCTTAGTCTCTGATGGAGATGGGGTCATAGTCGGGCCGGCTGGTAAGTGCGTATCTATCTCCGAAGAAATGGAATCATCCTGTACGGTCGGCGCGGTGGGGACGAATGCTCATGGCGACCGAAGGCCTGCTCCGAAGATGAAACTCTTGTATTTGGGGTAAGACTTTGTCCTTGGCGGGCGGCTACGGCGGTTTTGGCCACATTTTCGCCGGGTTGGTGCGCCGATTCCTCCGTTTTCTTGGCCGGTGCCCGGGCCAGAGGAACCTCAGCTCAACTGAGAATCAGGCCGGCTTCTACGCCGCACCGGGAGGGATTGCGCATTGGGCGGGCCTTTGACTGCCGCCCCGGGCCGCGCCTGTCCTGATCGGGAGGAAGTCGCGGTCAAAAGGCGTCTTCGTCGACGACCTTCACCAGGGGATACGAGTCTGCCAGCTTGCCGTCCTGAATCTGCATGTTGGAGGGCACGTAGCCGAGCGCATAGCGGATTCGCACCGCTACGCTGTTGCCGACTTGAGAGTTGGGTGTGACTGTCCGAGGATGCGGCGGCCCGCAAGCTGGTTTCCAGCTTTCGTTGATGGCATCCAGAGCGCATTTGGCCGGCATGAGCGCAATTTGAGGTGCAACCGCGGGGTCAATCGAAAGGCCCAGCGCCTGCGCTTTGCCGAGCATCCAGCCGAAGGTAATATCCGATAACCGTGTGCCCGCGTCCACGCCTCCGGCAGAGGGAATTCCACCGCCCACGTCGCCATGACATCCGGAAAACCAGACCTGCTGGATGGTCTGGCCGGCCGCGGGAGCTGACGTCCAGAGGGTGGCGGGAAACTGCGCTCGTTTTTCATCTATCGCCAGGGCATGATAGCCATTTTTTACGTTGGGATGCAGGCTGGTGTCGAGGAACCCATAAACCTTCTCGTCGATGCCGCCGAAAATCGCGGGGATGCCGAGCGCGCCCACTGTATCCCACACGCCGATCATCTTGATATCGGCATTAACCAGCCTGCATGTACCCAGGCCGGCGAGAAGAGCGGCGCGATTGGCGGGATCACGATATGCGGCAAAGGCGCGGGTAACGCAGTCATCGGTGAAGCTGCCGGAAGGCAGGCCGCAGACCGAGATGAATCCGGCCAGGCTGCGAGCAGTATAAGCGCCGCGGCTGAAGCCGAAGAGATAGATATCGTCGCCGGGCTCGTAAACATGCGCGATCTTGGTGTAGCCATCGCGGATCTTCTGCAGGATGCCTTCCCCAAAGGCGCCTTGAATGAGGTGATCGAAGCCGGTGGCATCGGCGCCCACGCCATCGTCGTAGTAAGTTACCTGGCCGGAAGTTACGGCGAGCGCTTTATAGGTCCGGTAGACATTCGAGTTACCCAGCGGAGTCTCCCAAGTCCCGTCCGTACAATACACAATACGCTTTGCCATTTCGTTCCTCCTGCGTCCGGCCGGCGGCTTACACTGACTTTAGGCAGGGAAGTCCATCACCCTGCCTCCAAGCGGGAAGTTTTGCGCGGTAACAATAGCCCCAAAAGTTGCGATAAGTTTACAACGGAACCCGAGTCGGTGGAGAAACCGCCGGGCCATTCCTGTGGATAAAGCAGCTTTACCCCTTGACAATCTGCCCAACCCGGGGTGAAATGCTGGCATGAAATCAGACAAATTGCCCAGAGCCCATAATGCGTGGTGTGTGGTTAGCTCGACGATCGGCCCCGCGGGTTCGCTGATTTTGTGTGCCGCACTGGCGGGTTGCGCGACAGTTCCCCTGGCCAGACAGAGTACGGCGTTTTCAGCCGCCCTGGCGCCGGTGCTCGATCAGTCGACCGAGGCCTATCGCCAGGCCGAAGCAACGCATAATCTGCTCGAGGATTACCTGGCGGTGGTCGCGTACCAGAGCAAGGACGCCACTTATAACCCGCGCAATGCCCCGGAGCTTTTGACGGACAAGGACATTCAGACGCGGCTGGCAGTTCTTTCGGCGCTTCAGATCTACTCGCAATCGCTGATCCAGATCACAAACAGCGTGAGTTCGCCGCAACTGGATGAAGCTTCGAAATCAGTGGGAGACAGCCTGACCGCACTGGGAAATGATCTTGCGCCCTCGATCGAGAACGTGCTGGGTATCGAAGCGTCGCCATCCAGTACCACAACCACCACCGTGACCATGGTTTCCGGCGATACCACCACAACCAGCAGCACAACCACGTCGGCGACACTCTCACCGCAGGTGAGAAATGGGATCAGCACCGCCGTGAATGCGCTGGGCCAGTTCCTGGTGAGCCAGAAGATTGGAAAAGAGCTTCCGGGGAAGATCGAGCAGATGGATCCAAACGTTGCAGCGCTTTGTGAAGCCCTGGCCGGCGACTTGAAGACCGTCGGAAAGGTAGAAACACGCGACTACGATCAGATTCTTGATCTGGAAAAGCAGTTCATCCTGGAAGATGAGAAACCCGGGAGTAACGCCAGTCCGGAGCTGCTCCGCGCCGAAATTATGAAGCTGCCCGAGATTGCGCGCCAGCAGAAACAGGCGAATGAGAAACTCGAAGCACTGCGCAAGGCGCTTCTGAATCTGGAAATGACCCACCACGCCCTGGCAGCGGAAGCACAACACAACAACCCAGAGAGTTTCAATGACAAGCTCAAGGAAGTTGCCGATGCCGGAAGCAATCTGGGTAAGTTCTATTCGTCACTCCCGGCAAAGTGAGTTGGAAGGAGAAAGAACGTGAGCACGCCGAGCGTCAATAACCCGCCTGCGGATGTTTCGATTCCCCTTAGTCCCCAGGTCAGGGCCGCTTATGAGGATTTGTATAAGAAAATTCAGGCGGCAATCGACAGCACTATGGACGCGGCGACGGTTGAGGCGTTGAACCCGCAGCTTGCCGCAGTGGACCAGGTGCTGACCAAGGACGATGAGTACACGCTTAGCAAAGACACGGCTATCTTTGCAGCGCTGAAGAAGCAGATCAGCGATACTAACCAGGGGCTGAAGACGTTGCGCAGCCAGATTGCTTCCATTGCTTCTCATTTTGCGCTGGCGGGCGACGTAATTGCGGCCATCGATAAGGTGCTGACACTGTTTTCTGTTATTTGAAAGCCGCGGCAGACGGCGCTAGGCGTCGCCATAGACGGGGATGGCAGCGCCGTTGATGAGCGCAGCTTCGTCACTACATAAAAACAGGATGATGCGGGCGATCGCTTCCGGCTTGGGCCATTTGGCAAAGTCCGCGGTGGGCATGGCGCGCCGGTTGGCTTCCGTGTCGATGATGCCGGGAAGGATCGAGTTGGCGCGGACGCCGGTGCCTTTGAGATCGGCAGCCAGCGAATCGATCATGGCCACGGCAGCGGCCTTGGAAGCGACGTAGCCCGCGGCGGCTCCGGAGTGGTCGAGTGCCGCGCGCGAAGCCACGTTGATGATGACTCCGCCGCCCCGCTTGACCAGGGGTGGAAGCGCGGCGTGGAGAAGCGCAAAGCCGGCGCGCAGATTCACGGCGAGCATGCGATCGAATTCCGCCGCGTCCGTTTGCCAGAGCTTGGCGCCGCCTGCGTACGCGCCAACGGCATTGACGACGACGTCCAGGCGGCCCTCTGCACCAAGGAGATTCCCGATAAAGTCTGAAGCTGCAGAGTCATCGGCAAGGTCGGCGAAATAGCCGTGGAGTTGAGACCGAAGGTCGCCGGCGAAGCGGGTCAGGGAGTCCATCTCTGGCTGGCGGCGGTAGGGTACGATCACACTCGCACCCTCCTCGAGGAATGCCATGGTAACTGCACGGCCCAGTCCTCCGGTGCCGCCGGCGATGAGAGCGACCTTGTCTGCGAAACGTCGAGGCATAGAATTTTCCTCCCAGTCAATTACGCGAGCGGGCTCGGAAAATGCGCGTCCAGCTCGCGACATCAATGACGAAAAGGGGACAGACCCGGCAAAGAAAAGCAGTGGAAATCGTCCCAATCATGGTATATAAGAAAAAGGTTTACAGCTTAAATTAGTCTACCGTTCGTCAATTCACCTCTGGGGGGTGTGGATTAACATGCGCACGACGGTGGAAGGATTGCCACCTCGCCAAGTCAATCCCAAGATTCTCCACAGGCTTTTCTACATCGACCATCTTTCCCTCCTTGCGGCCGCGGCGGTGGCGTTCGTCAATCTGCTTCCTGGCATATCTGCTTCCATTTTCAGCGGGTTGCCCGCCAGCTGGCTGGATATGCGGTTTTCGTTCGCTGTGATCACCCTTTTTGCTGCGACCTCCCTGTTCTGTTCCGAGGAGACGCAGGCAAACCGATCCCAATGGGTTGGAATCATCTTCGCGGCGCTGACCTTGCTGCTCGCGGCGCTATCGTTGCTGGCACGCATCACCGGCGAGCCGCATATTGTGGACGCGCTTTTCAATCGAAGTCAGATAGATGTGCGGCAAGGCTCGTTTGAATTCACCGCTGTCGCCTTCCTGCTGACCGGCATCAACGTGTTTCTGGTTTCTTTCCAGGATCCAAAGCTCGAACTCATCGCCGACGGACTTACAGTTCTGCAGTTCATCGTCGCCATGAGCCTGATAATTGAACCGATCTTCGGAATTGCCGGAGTATCCAGCCGGTCGGAACCGGATATGACATCCATTCCAGTGCTCTGGTGCCTTGCGCTCCTGACGCTGGTAGTGGTCATAAGGCGCGCGGAACGAGGAATATTCTCAATTCTCTGGGGATATGGATCCGGAAGCCACATCGCGCGGATACTGGCGCCCATCGTGCTCATCCTTCCCTTGGGGCGCGAGCTTATGCGCGCCCGCCTGCTTAAGGCAGGCCTGTTTCCGGCGCGCTATGCCGGCGCCGTGCTTACCGCTATAGGAACAGTCCTCGGTTTTGTCCTGCTCTTGATTCTCGCCCGCGTGATCAATCGCATGCAGGAAAAAGTCCAGGACCTGATGCTGCGCGATGAACTGACCGGTTTGTGCAGCGTGAAGGGTTTCTATCTGCTCGCCGAGCAGGCGTTCCGCATCTCGCGCCGGGTTCAGGAGCCATTCGGCGTCCTCTTTGTGGACATGGACAACCTGAAGATAATCAATGACCAGCTCGGCCACAGCACGGGGTCCGTCTCTCTGGTGGAGACGGCGAAACTGCTCACGGCAAATTTCCGTGAGACTGATATCATCGGGCGCCTGGGTGGAGACGAATTTGTCGTTGCCGGCCAGTTCAGCGAGCTGGAGATCAGGGTGGCAATCGATCGCCTGCGGGAAGCCGTGGCTCGCAAGAACAAGGCCACGGGTCAGCGTTTCACCATTAGTTTGAGCATGGGCTACGCCGTGACCGAAGATTTCAGAAATGACACTCTGCGCAGTCTGGTGGGCAAAGCCGACGAAGCAATGTACGTGGAGAAGCGCGCCAAAAAGATAAGTCGAGGCGCCATGACCTTGCAAAGCCAGGTCGGCGGATAGTACTCGAGGTACTTGGCCGGTCGGTTTGCACCTTCGCAGATGCCCGTTCTGGCTCGGTCCGTTCTCTGAGAGTTGGGCTACGTGCAAATTCCGGATGCCGCCGGTCTCGATTTCGGGGGCTGGGATTGGCAATCGCGAGGCCCAGAATCATCTTGTCAGAGACCTCGATGGGGTAACACGATGCTGATGGGTCGAGTTTGTGCGCGCTGAGACTGATAGCATCTTCGATCCAAGTGTTGACAACCCTCTGCGCACCATCCAGCGCGCGGCTCTATGCGCGAAGGGAGGGAGACTGGAGCAGCTCCTCTCGATGGAAACACTCCGGCGGAAGGTGCTCTCGCCAATGCCGAAAAGCGACGCTGACCTGCTGCCTTTTCGCCGCTCAGACCCGTGCTTGCGCGCGGGTGCGGTAGAGCATGACAGGCTGCTGCGCTGCAACCTCGACGACGACCCTCCCATCCTGGACCTTGAATTTTGCGGCTTCACGCTTGCCGGCATAGAGAGTCGCAGCCGCTGCTTCAGAAGAATTCCAGCCTTCCGGCCACGCGGCCACAAGCTGCTGCGCGTGCGTGGAGTAGAAACAGATGCGGTTCGCGTCCAGCGGGCAATATACGGCGTCCTGGTTGGCCACTTCATTGCCGTTGAGAACGATGCGATAGGTCTGGCCGGCCCAGTCGATTTCTACCTGCGTGTCGCCCTCGTAGGCTGTGGACGTGCGCTGGCCGTCACGAACAAAAGCACGCACTTCGAGCGGATGCAGATGCAGCCACGGCACTACGATCAGGTAGTACATGTCGGTGATTTGCTTCCGGTCAGTCTCGTAGCTCATGATGGCGTGGAGATTGGCTCCCCAGAACAGATTCTGGGCGCGCAGTTGGAAGCCGTTATTGCGCATGCCGGTGCCCAGACCCCATATAGCGCTCTTTCCGTAGACAAGCTGCAGCAGCGGGATGGAATAGCCGCCGAGCGGCGCGGAGTCGGATGGCTGGGCGTACCAGAAGGCGCTGATATGTCCGATCATGGGGTAACGCAAGGCTTCCGAGGTAACGTCGACACCGTGTTTGGCGAATTCCTCGAGGATGCGATAGCGGCCATGAACCAGGTTGCGGATGCCGCTGGCGGGGTGGTCGGGGTCCCAGTCATCGCGGATCGAAAAATAAGAGAGCACGTCGATATGCGTGGTGCCGGGAAGCCTGTAGCGGCGGCAGGTGTAGCGCACCCGCTCGATGCCTGGTCCGATTTCCATGTATTTAGCCAGACCCTGGATGTATGAGGCTTCGCCGGTCCAGGCGCGGCTTTTCCATAGCCCGCCGTCGGGACGGCGCGCGATCATTGCCGCATTCCACGCCGGACTGCTGCGGTAGGCATCGTCGTAATTATCTGACAGCGTGATGAGCGCGTTGAGCTCCGGACCGCGCCGCATCAGCTGCATCATGCCGTCGTAGCCGCCAATGCGTTGATCGACAACATTGACCGCCGGGTAGCCGGTATCTTTGCCGCGAAACTGCCAGCCCCACAGATGTACGATCTGCGGCGCGCGATCGGTGAGGTCAGCAACGTCAGAGATCAGCTTCCCGCATTGCTCGAAGGTGCTGCTGGGCGCGGGGCGATTGGGAAAATCGCAGAAGACGCCGTAGATGTACCGGTCGTTGTAAAGCGGTTTGGGCATCTTCGGCATGCGCTCGCGGACCATCTTGCCCGCGACAAGCCAGGCGTCACGCGGATCACCGGTGACGGGAAGAAAGTCGAGGCGCGTCGAGGGGGTCTCTTCAACGAGGAGATTGGGCGTAGTGCGGTTGCCGCAATTGCGCGGCGCGCCCTTGCCCAGGTTCATGTCGTAACACTTGCTCCCGTTGACGCGGTGCACCCGGCCGGAGCCGATGGTGGCGCGAAGCGCGCCTTTCCTTCCCGTGACGGCGACATTGGTAGTGTCCATGTAGGCCGTGGTTTCCTGCAGGCAAAGCAGTCGTACAGTTCCCACCATGGCAATGGGCATGGTGCAGTGGATGCGCCCCCAGAAGCGGTTGGGCGGCAGCGCACCCGCGATGGCCTCACTGAGTGCAATATATTTGCCGCCGGAATCACCGTAAACGAGCCAGGCGTGAGGGTCTTCTTCATGCACCGTAACCAGGCTGGGCATCGCGGCGTCGATAAGCTGGAAGCCGGGCTGCTCTACAATATTGTCCACACTGATGAAGACCGATGCGCCGCGGAGCTGATAGCGGAGACGGAACGATGCGTATTCCTCCGGACCTTCTTTCACGGAAATTTGGAAAGCGACTTCAGGCGCGGCGGTTGCGGCATCCGGGGATTGGGCCGGCGCTGCCATGGGAGTCACTGCGAAAAAATCCCAGGAATCAATGTTGCATATGGTTGCGCTGATCTTTTCGCCGTAGCCTTCGCCGCGGAGTGTAGCGCCGGTGGGCTTGTAGCGGTATTGGAAGGGCAGGGCATCGTCGGCGTCGAAGGTGACCTCAAGCAGATTTGAAGCCAGGACCAGCGGATGAGCAGGCCCAGTGCGGCTGCCAGTCGGCTCGGCAGGTTGCTTTTGGCCGGCGGCGCATGCTGGCAGCAGCGCATCGAGACCTGCTGCGGCTACCCCGGCAGTGCCAAGACGAAGGAAGTCGCGGCGTTGTATGTATTCGGATTCATCCTGCATCAACAAAATCTCCTTGGGATCGACAGAAACTCCTCGAGAAAACAGCCCGACTGAGTGCAAAGCGTCCTCTGCATCAACCTCGGACATGAACGAGAGCCATTCAAACATAAGGCGCGGCGCGGGCGCAAACGCCCTGGGAGGATTTAGACCGGGGACATGGGTGACACTTTGTCGCCCGGCGCCTGGTTTTGAACGGGACGCTAAAACCGGATTTTTACGACGGATTGCTAAGCGTGGCGGCTGGGGATGGGGAAGGGAACGGCTGGATAATGACGTGTCAAATAAAACTCCGCGCCGAAGCTTGGGGGGCGGGTTAATGGATCAGGAATTGTTCCCCCCGGCTGCTCACCCGTGGTCCCGATCGATTGCCGAAGGCTCGGTAAATTGCCTTGGCACTCCCGATTCGGTGCGGGTGAGCAGCGCGGCGGAAAGTTACGCGGTAACTGCCTCGAGCTTCGCTTCCGGTTTGAGGCTCAGGTCGAAGCGATCGAGATTCATCACCTTGGTCCAGGCGGCAACAAACTCCCGTACGAAGACTTCCTGTGAATCGCTGCTCCCGTAGACCTCAGATAGTGCACGGAGCTGAGAGTTAGAGCCGAAAACGAGATCGACGACTGTGGCTGTCCACTTGAGCTCGCCGGTCAGGCGGTCGCGGCCCTCGATGACGCCCCCGGAAGTCCCGTTCGAAGACGCCTTCTTCCACATCGTGCCCATGTCGAGCAGGTTGACGAAAAAGTCGTTGGTCAGAGCTCCGGGGCGTTTGGTGAAGACGCCGTGCTGGGAGTGCCCGTAATTGGCATCAAGAGCCCGCATGCCGCCGATGAGCACCGTCATCTCCGGAGCAGTGAGGTTAAGCAGTTGCGCTTTGTCCAGGAGCATGACGGCTACATTGGCCTCAAGCCCTTTGCGCACGTAGTTGCAGAAGCCATCGGCCTTGGGCTCCAGGACCGCGAACGATGCCGTGTCGGTCTGGTCCTCTGAGGCGTCAGTACGGCCCGGGGCGAAGGGAATCTTTACCTCGCGCCCCGCCTTCTTTGCCGCCGCTTCAATTGCCGCGTCGCCGCCGATAACCACGAGATCGGCAAGCGAGATTTTCTTGCCGCCTTTTTGCGCACTGTTGAACTTCTTCTGAATGGCCTCGAGTTTTGACAAAACCTGGGCGAGTTCGGCAGGCTGATTGACTTCCCAATCCTTCTGCGGAGCGAGGCGAATGCGCGCGCCGTTGGCGCCACCGCGCCGATCGCTGCCGCGGAAGGTGGAAGCTGATGCCCAGGCAGTTTGAACGAGCTGCTGAATGGAAAGTCCCGACGCCAGCACTTCGGCCTTGAGTGCTTCGATATCTTTCTCGCTGACGAGCGGATGATCGACGGCCGGAACCGGGTCCTGCCAGATCAGCTCTTCTTTGGGAACGAGCGGCCCAAGATAACGGGCGCGCGGACCCATGTCGCGATGAGTGAGTTTGAACCAGGCTCGGGCGAACGCCTTGGAGAGTTCTTCAGGGTGCTCAAGGAAGCGGCGCGAGATTTTTTCGTATACTGGGTCCATGCGCAGGGAAAGATCGGTGGTGAGCATGGTGGGAGCGTGGCGCTTCGAGGGATCGTGCGCGTCGGGAACGGCGTTTGCGCCGGCATTGCCTTTGGGCTTCCACTGATTCGCGCCGGCAGGGCTCTTGGTCAATTCCCACTCGTAACCAAACAGGGTCTCGAAGAAACTGTTGTCCCATTTGATTGGCGTGGGCGTCCACGCGCCTTCGAGTCCGCTGGTGAAGGCGTGCGCACCGAAGCCGGTATCGACGCTGTTTTTCCAGCCCAGTCCCATCTCTTCGATGGGCGCGCCTTCGGGCTCGCGGCCGATGTTGCTGATATTTACGGCGCCATGAGTTTTACCAAAAGTATGTCCGCCGGCGATGAGCGCCACCGTCTCTTCGTCGTTCATGGCCATCCGGGCAAAGGTCTCGCGGATGTCGACTGCCGCAGCGACGGGATCGGGCTTGCCGTTGGGGCCCTCGGGATTGACGTAGATGAGGCCCATCTGCACGGCCGCCAGCGGATTGGCCAGCTCGCGTTCGCCGCTATACCGCTCATCGCCGAGCCATGTGGTTTCCGGGCCCCAGTCGATATCCTGTTCCGGTTCCCAGATGTCGACGCGGCCGCCGCCGAAGCCAAAGGTCTTCAACCCCATCGATTCGAGGGCCACATTGCCGGCGAGAATCATCAGATCAGCCCAGGAAATCTTACGGCCGTATTTCTGCTTGACCGGCCAGAGCAGACGGCGCGCTTTGTCGAGGCTGGCATTGTCGGGCCAGCTATTGAGCGGAGCAAAGCGCTGTGAGCCGCGGCTGGCGCCGCCACGGCCGTCGTGGATGCGATAAGTGCCGGCTGCGTGCCATGCCATGCGGATGAAGAATGGACCGTAATGGCCGTAATCGGCAGGCCACCAGGGCTGCGAATCGGTCATGACCTTGTGGAGATCCTTGATGACCGCATCGAGGTCAAGACTTTTGAATTCCTCGGCGTAATTGAAATCTTCGCCCATGGGGTTGGAAAGTGAAGAGTGCTGGTGAAGGATTTCGAGGTTGAGCTGCTCGGGCCACCAGTCGCGGTTGCCCTTTGCTCCTGCGGTGGCGTGCCTGAGCATCGTACCCGTAAAAGGGCATTTGGATTCGTCAGCCATGATGTCTCTCCTATGAAGGGGTTTGGAATCGACCCGGCTTCTTCAGTATAGGAGGTGGGTGGGAATGTGACGAGAGAACTCATCAATGGCTTCGATAGGCTGTGACAATCGAAACCCATATTTCGATAGATAAGGTCATTTTTGCCTTTTGCTTACGGCCGTCGGGACCTGACTCCGGGTGAAGCTGGCCTAGATTTCTGCCCGGTTGTTGCAGAAAATGGCGAAGGGCTG
>JASHOY010000083.1 GCA_030038435.1 Acidobacteriaceae bacterium
TCCGGCATGCCGTCGGCGCGCAGCAGGCGATTTTCCAGCTCCAGTTGCCGCGCCCGTTTCAGCGCCTGGTGCAGCTCGGCGTGCACCCGGATGAGCGACAGCAATCGCTCGTTTTCCCATGGTTTCTGGATGAAGTCGCGGGCACCGCGCTTCATCGACTCCACCGCGAGCCCCACGTTGCCCCACGCCGTCATCACGATGACGGGTATGCGCGGGTCCAACTCCTGAATTCGCGCCAGCAGGTCAAGTCCCTCCTGCCCCGAGGTGGTGTCGCGCGTATAGTTCAGGTCGATGAGCAGCACATCGTAATCAGCTTGCCCCATCGCTTCCAGCAGCAATTCCGGTGAGCGCACACAATCCACATCGATCCCCTGTGGCGCCAGCAACAGCTCTACGGCTTCAAGAATGTGTGGCTGATCGTCGGCCACCAGCACGCGAATTCGTTCCTGCTTGCTAATATCCCGCCTCCAAAACATCGATCAACGCTTCCGGGTTCAATCCAACTGCAGCGCCCCTCAAATGCGAGTGTCCGTGGAAGACATACCGCCCTCCACCGATTCTATGGCGTGCTTCTCACCACCCCGCTTTTGGCGTCATTGATCGACACCCCTGTCTGATCGAGGGTTTCTCCCGTGGCGCGATCGATGTCCACCTTGGCTTTTTCATAGGCGGTCTGCGCCGCCGCGAATGCCGATTGCGCCAGAGCCAGGTTATTTTGCGCCACCAGCGTGTCGTAGCTGGATGTGGCGCCGAGCTTCTGCTCCTTGACGGCAATGTTAAAAGTGCTCTGCTGCAAATCAAGCGCCTTCTGCGCAGATTCCACATTCGCTTTCGCCTGCTGCAGCGCGTATAGCGAGTTGCGCACATCGAAGCGGATATTCTTCTTTTGTTCCTCGAACGAGATCTGGGCCTGCCGAAATTGCAATGCCGTACGGAACTGATCTGCCTTGGCAACACGGTTACGAAGCGGGATCTGCAGAGTCATCCCGATCTGGTATTCCGGAGAAGAATAATTGAATGTGTTTTGCAGCATGCTGCTGAAACCTGTGGGCAGATCAGATGAGCATTCTCCTGGACCGAGGTCGCAGTTCGTGTTTTGGGGACCCGCGATGCCGGCTCCAATATAAAGCCCGTAGAGATCCAACGACGGCAGAAGCTCGCTCCTGATGGACTTGAGACTCGCCTCCTGCTTCTCCATCGCCATCTGGTCCTCGATGACGTCAGGGCGATTTTTTTCCGCTTCGGCGATCAGCTCGTCAATGGATTTGGAGGCGTTGGGGTCAGCCGGCCCAACGCGATCCAGCGGTATGACCGGCATTTCGTCGATAGTCGGGTCATCACTCTTGGTAATGGCATTCTTCAATTCCAGTTCATTCAAGCGAAGGCTTTCCCGGGCAACAGTGAGGGTGCTTTCGCTGGTGGCCACATCCGACTCATCCTTCATCACCTGCATCGCCGGAATGGCATTCAGCTTGAGTTGTTCCTGGTCATCCTGGAGAGTCTTTTGTGCAAAAGCCAGCGAGCGCTCCTTCACCTGCACATCCTCATAAGCGTTCACCAGATCCCAATAAATGTCTTCCACTTGCGTAATGGTCGCCATAACCTGGTCTTTGAAGGCAAGATCGGTAATCTTCAGATCCTTCTTCGCAATCTGGATGTAGCGCTCATTCGACGCGAGGCCAAAACCGGCCAGCAGCGGCTGGGCGATCTGTACCCCAAAATTCGAGTAGAGTGTAGGGTTGATGGCTTCGTGGGGGCTGTTATTGGCAAAACGTTGCCCCTCGTAATTGACGGTCAAGTTGGTACCAAATCGGAAGCTCTGCGAGTAGTTAGCCACACCCTCGATGGTGTTCTGTTCGAAGGTGGGAACACCCACCTGGAAGACGTTGCCCTCCTGAGTGACGGTGTGATCCACGTAGCCTCTGAAAGTCAGATAAGGATCGAAAGAAGGTACAGGGGCACCGGCGCCCAGCGTCGAATAGACGATGCCGCCTGCTCCCGCACCGGCGGAGCTGGAACTGGCGCCCCCGCCTCCACCAGTCGAAGAGCTGAATCCGCCCTGCGTGGACGATTGCACAACCGACGTATTGACGCCATTGGCGGTACCGCCGGCCTCGGTGCGTTTCAGATCGGTTTGCGCGATGGGGAAGTTATAGCGGAAATAGGCCAGATCGAGATTGTTCTCGATGGCCAGGGCGATTACGTTGCGCAAGGAGAGATATAGCTTTCCATCGCGGATGAGGCTTTGCAGCAGAGGCGAGTTGTTGAGGTTAGGTGGAGGCACGGAATTAGGCATATAAGGGGAAAGGGGACTATGCGAGTGCGGCAGCGGTATGTAGAACGGCTTGGGCGGAGTAACCGGCTGCTGCTGCTCTTTCTGCATTTCCTGCGCCAGCGAAAGGGGCGCTGCAGCCGGCTGGCTTGCGACGGGAGCTGGAGCCTGTGGCGGCAGGGTCGCCGCGGGGCCGGCAGCCGCCGCTTTCGGGGCTGGAGGCTCGACAGCCAATGCCGCGCTCGCCGGCAGCAACAGAATCGCGGCTACTAATTGAATACTGACCATGGCAGAAACCTTTTTGAGCTTCATAGATTCGTTGACCTTGATGGAGTTGATTCTTCCGCCGCACCGCTGGAGCTGGAATGCAGAATCTCGTCGCGCGTGATCCAGCCGTCGTGCAGTTCAACAATACGTTTGCCGTAGCGCGCGTTTTCATCCGAATGGGTCACCTGCACGATGGTTGTGCCCTGGCGATTGAGCTGGCAAAACAGCTCCATGATTTCGCGCGCCTGGGTTGAGTGCAGATTGCCGGTCGGCTCGTCAGCCAGCAACAGCGAAGGAGCATGCACCACGGCTCGCGCAATACCCACCAGTTGCTGTTGCCCGCCGGAGAGCTGGCTCGGAAACAAATCCTTTTTCGCCACAATCTGGAAGCGGTCGAGAATGTCGGCCACCATCCCCTGGCGCTGCTTGGCCGGCAGGTTCTTGTAGGAAAGCGGCAGATCAATGTTCTCGGCAACGGTCAGGTCGTCGAGCAGGTGATAACTCTGAAAGACCATGCCGATGCGCTGCCGGGCCAGGTCCGCGCGTTGTTTGCGGTTCATGGCATGCGCCGGAGTTTCGCCGAACCAGTATTCGCCCAGCCAGCCGTCATCGAGCAGCGCCAGCACGTTGAGCAGCGACGACTTCCCTGCCCCGGACGGCCCCATGATGGTGACAAACTCGCCCTCGCGAATGGTCATGCCGATGCGGCGCAGCACCCAGGTTTCACTATTGCCGTTTTTGTAACTGCGTTCTACGTTTTTCAGTTCGATCATGGTTGAGTCACTCCGCTTTCAAAATGAACTTGTGACACTCGCATCACTCAACGCGCAGCGCCTTCATGGGATCAATTGACGCCGCACGACGAGCGGGAATAAAGCCCGCAAGAGCCGCGCAGAGACTGAGCACAGCAACCGCGCCGGCCAGCGACAAGGGATCGTAGCCGCTCACTCCATAGAGTTGGCTGGACATGAAATAGCCGGCGGCCAGCGCGGCAGGAATGCCCACCCCGATGCCCACGAGTATCTGCTTGGATGCGGTGCGCATCACCATTGCAACGACCGTTGGGCGGGTTGCTCCGAGCGCCATGCGGACGCCGACTTCGCGCGTTCGCCGCGCGACGTAATAGGACATCACCCCGTACAGACCCACAGAAGCGAGTACAAGCGCAAGCAAGCCGAAGAGACCCGTCAGCCGCGCTACCAGCCGCTCCTGATCGAAGTTTGCCGCCAGTTGGTCGCCAAACGAACGTAGATCCTCGACGGTCAAATTGGGATCGATGCCGGCCAGCGTATCGCGCACCAGCGCGTCCACGTTGGGCGGTTGCGCATGGAAATCGAGGATCATCGCATTCGCGTACATCGAACGCGTCTCGGCGCGGATCATGTCGGGCTGCTTGTAGGCCATGAACTGCTGGGTGAGCGGACGCAAAAAGACGGGATGCGTTGCGCCCGGGTATTGCAGGTTCATCTTGAAGTCGCGAAAGACGCCGACAATCTCAAACGCGCCCGAGTATTCCGGCCTGTCGAGACCGAAGTGCCGGCCAGTGGGATCCTGGTGAGGGAAGAACTTTTTCACGAAGGCCTGGTTGACGAGGGCCACTTGCGGCGTGGTGTCGGTGTCTTGTTCGGCAAATCCGCGGCCGCGCAGGATGGGCACGGCTATGGAATCGAGGAAGTGAGTATCCACCCGATCCCATGTCGAATCACAGTCCTGGCCCTGGCGCGGTGAGGGATGTCCCTGCGGAATGACGCAGTCGCTCCAGTTATCGCCCTCCAGCGGTGTGTAGAGCGCGAGACTCGCGTGAGCAATGCCGGGTAAGGCGCTGAAGCGATCCTGCATCTCGCGGTAGAGGGCCGGCAGCCTGTCCAGCGTGTATCCGGCTCCCTGCGGATCGAAGTGAAAGACATACCTCTCTGCGGTCGCCACCCCGAAGTGCTGATGTTCGAGGTTGGCGAGAGACCTGGTAAGCAGAATCGCGCCCGCGATCAGCACCACCGAGAGCGCCGCTTGAAAAACTACCAGAGCTCTTTGCGGCAGCGAAGAGCGATCGTGCGTGGTGCGGCTTACCGCGCGCAGCGCTTCGGCTGGTTGCGCGTGAAATGAAAGCCATGCCGGCGCAGCGCCAAATAGAACTCCGGTCAGCAGCGAGACCAGAAATGCGAATCCTAATACGGCCAGCGAGGGGCTGGCGCTGATGGGCAGGCTCTTTGCATCCGGAAATGCGAGAGCAAGAATTACGCGGCTTCCGCCGTAAGCAACAGCCAGTCCGGCAAGACCGCCGATCAAGGCCAATAAGATGCTCTCGGTAAAGATTTCGCAGAGAATGCGCCGCCGTCCCGCACCAAGGGCGGAGCGCAATGCGACGTCAGCCCGGCGCACGGTGGCGCGCGCCAGCATCAGGTTGGCAATGTTGGCGCAGGCGATCAGCAGAACGACCGTGGAAAGAAACATCAGCAGCTTGAGGCCTTTGCCGGTTTGATTCTGGAAAACCCGGATGCCGCCGCCCGCGGCAGTGAGAACCACGTGCTGCCGGGGAATGAGCGCTGCGCCGCCGTTGGCAACCATATTAGGCCGCGACCAGAGCCACTGGCGCAGGGCCACGGTGAGCTTGGCTTGCAGCGCGGCGATGTTGGTACCTGAACGGACGCGGCCCAACGCGTAAAGCCAGTGGCTTTCCGGCTGGTGCAGCAGCGAATCGCCCGCTTCCACATACGGCTCCATTTGCATCGGCATCCAGAAATCAGGGGGGGTATCGGTCACGCGGTCGCCAAAGAAGCCCGGCGGCGCAATGCCGATTACGGTGAAGGGCCTGGCCTGCACATAAATGGTCGAGCCCACGATCGACGGGTCGCCGGCGTATTCGCCCTGCCATGCCTGGTAGCTGAGCACTATGGCCGGCGCCGCGCTCTCGGTGTCGTCGGCGCCGGAAAAGAGCCTGCCTTGGTAAGGACTCAATCCGAGGGTGGAGAAATAATTGCCGGAGACAAATTCGCCGTGCAGCGACTTGGCGAGCTCATTGCCGCGACGGACTGTCCAATTCCACTGCCCGGCCTGCACGGCGGCAAGTTCTTCGAACTCCGGCGCGGAATGTTTCAAGTTTTCAAAAAGATCGTAAGAAAAGATGGAGAAGTCGCCGGTGGCTGCGGCGTCCTGAGGAAAGCCGCCATCCACGCAGCACTGCGGCTCATCGCCGATGCGATAGAGCTGCGCGGGGTCGGCGACCGGCAGCGAGCGCAGCAGAATTCCCTGCACCAGCGTGAAGATCGCTGTATTGGCGCCGATGCCCAGGGCCAGCGTGAGCACCACGGTGACCGTGAACACCGGC
>JASHOY010000084.1 GCA_030038435.1 Acidobacteriaceae bacterium
CGCAGCTTCGGCATGCGCCGCGTCGAGGTCACGTGCGCGCGCTGCGGCGGCCACCTGGGTCACGTCTTTCCTGACGGGCCGAGGCCTACGGGGCTGCGTTACTGCATCAACTCGGCGTCGCTGACTTTCACGCACGAAGAGCAAAAGCCGGCCTGAGCGGTGTACCCACAGTTGTTTGAGGCCCGATCCGCTGCCCGTGCGGGAATTCTGAAGCGATGTTCGCGGGGGCGATCCGATCCTCAAAAATGGCTCGAGTTGTGGAGAGTTATTTCAGGCATCAGTTAGCGGCCTCCTGCAGGCGCAGGGAGTGCAGGGTCCGGTGACTGCCATTGCGATTCTCCTTCGTCACCGGCAAGCCGGGGAAATCGCGAAAACCCAGCGCCCCTGCCTCAGCCGTAGAACCATCTGGATCACGCTTGGTGATTCATCAAGTTCTTGACGATAGAAGCCGAATTCTTCAGTTCGGTTGTACTTATGTATCCCTGCCGCGCCTGGTGCGGGCGCAGCGGCGACGGCCCGACAGTTCCAGTGGCTGGGCGGCCCCTATGTTTTGGCGGGCGGCAAATCTGAACCTGGGGCTTTTCGCCGCGCCCGGTACGCGTACAAAACTGCAAGCAAGGGCGGGGCGACCAGCACGCCCCAGAACGGCCAGATCACTCCCAGCGCAACAGGAGCCAGGATGGACGCCCAGACAGGCACTTTCGCCGTTCTTCTCATGATGTACGGTTGGAGCAAGATTCCGTCGATGAGGACAATCACCGCATAAAGCGCGAGCACGGCGAGGGGGTGCTCCCAGTCCATCCACTTGATGGTTGCAGAGAGAACCGGGCCCAACAATCCGAGGATGGGGCCAAAGTGGGGCACGACTTGCAGGACCGCCGCGATCACCGCCCACATTGGGGCCAGGGGGACATGCAGTATGTAGAGTCCGATCAGCCAGAGCGCGCCCACGGCAAGAGAGTCCTGGAGCTGGGCCAGCGCCCAATTTTTGAGCGCGCTACCGGTAATGCGTAGATGATCTCTGAAATTCCTCATTGACTGCGCAACCCGTTTTCCTTCGCGGTGCCTTTGGCCGCTCGGAATGGCGCCTTGTCCGGGGAGCGAATTCAGGAGGATCGATTACCCGAACGCCGGAGCCGCGGAAGAAGTTATCTCCTGCAGAAGCGGAAGTGGCAGGAAGTAGAGCTTTGCCGCGTCGACCAAGCGCCGGCGACGCCGAGCCGCGCGGGCGGTGCACACCATACGTTATCCTACGCCACATGCCCGCAGAACCTTACCCGGTCCGCGTTCTGTACGGCGCGACCATTTTTGTCGGCGCATTTCTGCTGTTTGCAGTGGAGCCCATGGCGGCCAAGCGACTCTTGCCCGCTCTGGGCGGCTCGTCCGCAGTGTGGATCACCTGCCTGGTCTTTTTCCAGAGCTTGCTGCTCTTGGGATATCTCTATGCGCACGCCCTGGCGCGCCGCACGCGATCGAGTTGGCCTGCGTTGCTGCACATTGGCCTGCTGGCCCTGGCGGCGATCGGGTTGGGCAGCGCCCGCCAGCCGGATCTCAGCCGCGCCGCGGGGCATCCGGTCACAGCAATCTTTGCGGCCCTCTCGCTAACCATTGGGCTGCCGTTCCTGTTGCTTGCTTCGACCAGCCCGCTGCTCCAGGACTGGTGGGCAAGGCAGCAGCGAAGCCACATCCCATGGCGCCTCTTTGCTCTGTCGAATACCGGATCGCTGCTCGCCCTGTTGCTCTATCCCTGGCTCATTGAGCCGCGCTTGACGCTCAGCCGGCAGCGCATGGTCTGGGGCTGGGGATTTGCTTTGTATGCCGCCCTCTGCGCGGGACTAGCCTGGCGCATGCGCTCGACCGTTGCGCTTCTTGAACCCGAAGTCCCGATGGCCGAGGCCAGCCCCCGTTCTGCCATGCGTGCCCGGATTCTATGGTTTCTGCTGCCTGCGGTTGCGGCCATGCAGCTCTGCGCCGTCACCAGCCACATCAGCCAGAACATAGCCGCCATCCCGCTGTTATGGATCCTGCCTCTTGCCGTTTACCTGATCACCTTCATCCTCGCCTTCGAGGCGCCGCGGCTCTACCGCCAGTGGATCGTAGTGGGGATGCTGGTGGTGCTGCTGGCAAGCCTCGGCCTGATGCTCTCGAATACCGACGTCAGCTTTCCCATCCTGCTCAACATTGGCTTCTTCCTCGCTGAGATGTTCTTCGCCTGCTATTTCTGCCACGCCGAGACCTACGCTCTGCGTCCGGCGCGGCCGTCGGAGGGCACGCTCTTCTATTTGCTGATTGCAGCCGGCGGGGCGGCGGGCACGTTCTTTATCGGCATCCTGTGCCCGTTGCTCTTCAGCGCGAATTATGACTTTGCCCTGGCCTTTCTGGCCACCGCGGCGCTCGCCCTGGCTGCAACCTGGAATGGCGGATGGCGTCAGCGGCTGCTCTGGTCGGCGACCACCGCGGCTCTGCTCCTGCTGGTCATCACATTGCGCATTGCCTACGCGCGGGACACACTGATCGAGGAGCGAAACTTCTACGGCGCGCTACGGGTCACGGAATCGAATTATCCGCCGCAGGCATTCACCGTACGAACCCTGTATAACGGCACCATCCAGCACGGCACGCAATGGTTCGCTCCCCCATTCCGCCGCACCCCCACGTCATACTATGGCGCCGACTCGGGCATCGGCTTGGCTCTGCGTCTCTGCTGCGGCAACCGCAACCGCAAGATCGGCGTCATCGGCCTGGGGACGGGCACCATCGCCGCATACGGCCGGTCCGGCGACCGCATCCGCTTTTACGAAATCAATCCCGCGGTGCTGCCGATTGCGCAACATCTGTTCACCTATTTACGCGATTCGCAGGCGCAAATCACCTTCGCTCCGGGCGATGCGCGGCTTTCGCTCGCCGCGGAGCCGTCGCAGCGCTTCGACCTGCTCGCCATCGACGCTTTTACCGGCGATGCTATCCCCGTTCACCTGCTCACCACGCAGGCCATGCAGGTGTATCGCCGCCAGCTCGCCTCCGGAGGCCTGCTGGCTTTCAACGTCTCGAATCAGTATCTCGATTTGCCGCCGGAGGTTGCCGCTCTTGCCCAGGCCTGCGGCATGCAGGCGCGCCTTATCGCTTCCCAGGCCAACGAGGCGCGCGGGGAGTTCGGGGCCAATTGGGTTCTGGTCACCGAAAACGCGGATTTCTTCCGGCAGCCGGTGGTCGCCGCCGCGGCGCGCATGATTCCCCTGAGGCCCGACCTGCGCGCGTGGACCGATGACTACTCCAGCCTGTTGCCGATCCTGGAGTGGCGCCTGCCGAAGTGAGCGCATTCGGAATCATCGAAGAGGCTGCGGAAACACTCATGATCTTGCGCCAAGGGAGGTGGAAAACATGCTTCGGCCGCTGAAGCGCCCAATCATTCTGCGCAACTTGAGGCGGGGATCAATCCATGCCCTTTCAAAATATCGAGTTTTTCGCAGCCGGGGAGGTTTTGCCGGTCAGAAAACGCCGTCTCCCCAAAGCCTTTACGCCTTGGTCACTTTGCCGCTCTTGATGCAGCTTGTGCAAACGCGCAGCCGCCTGGGCGCGCCGTTTACGAGCGCTTTGACCACTTGCAGGTTCACGTTCCAGCGGCGGCGGGTGAGATTGTGCGCGTGAGAGATGTTATTACCGTAACGCGGCCCCTTGCCGCAGACATCGCATGTTTGTGCCATCGTTCCACTCCAGATTATCGGCCGACGCCGATTGCCGACGCCGCGCCAAAGGTGGGATATTCCGGCGCGCGGGCCATTTCAGGCTCTCCGAAGTTCCAGTATACGCGGAAGATGCTGCGCGGCCAAGGAAGCCGCGCGCCAGCCGGCCCGACAGGATACATCGCTTACCCACGGGAGCGCTTGCCTTTTGCTTTCGGCCACGTCCATCTTATAGTCGCCGGGCAATCATAACTCTGCGCGGGGAACGCAGTGCCACCCCGGAGTAGGATATTCTTGCCTGAGAGGACAATTAAATTGTTGCGCATCAACCTTGTGGCCTGCCTGCTGCTGCTTTGTCTGGCGGTCGGTTGCAAAGCCCAATCCAACTCCCAGGGGCCGCTCGATCCATCCCTCACCCGGCGCGTGGAGGTGATGGTGCGCTCCCAATACAGCTTGCCGTCTGATTATGACGTAGCCGTAGGCGCGCCTCAGCCGGGCAACATCTCCGGCTATAACAAGCTGCCCATCACCATTTCGCACGATGGAAAGTCGCAGGTGGTCGATTTTCTGCTTTCCACCGACGGAACCAGGCTGGCGCGGCTTGAGACTTTCAATCTGACCAACGACCCGGCATTCAATATCGACATCAGCGGGCGGCCCATTCGCGGAAATCCGGATGCGAAGGTCACGGTGATCAATTTTGACGACCTGGAGTGTCCATTTTGCGCCCGCATGCACGCGGAGCTGTTTCCCTCGACTTTTGATCGCTATCAGAACATGGTGCGCTTTGTTTACAAGGATTTTCCACTCACGCAGCTTCATCCCTGGGCGATGCACGCCGCTGTGGATGCTGACTGCCTGGCGGCGCAGAACGGAACGGTCTACTGGAATTATGTCGACTACCTGCACGCGCACGGCGACGAGGTGACAGGTCAGGATCCGAATCTGCAGCGGAGCTTCAACGAACTTGACCGGATCGCGCGCGACGAGGGGACGGTGGGGAAGCTCGACATGACCACTCTGAACGCATGCATTGCCAAGCAGGACGAAAGCGAAGTGCGCAAGTCCATGGCCGAAGCTGATGCGCTGGGGATTGAGGGAGCGCCGCAACTGTTTGTGAATGGCGAGCGCATTGACGGCGCCATTCCCGAGCAGCAGGTTTGGGATGTAATCGACCGCGCGCTGCGGGCTGCCGGCGAGACGCCACCGCCGCCGGTGGCGACGCCGCCGTCCGCACCCGTGCCGGTTGCGCCGGGCCAATCCGCGAGCGAATCGTCAGGCAGGTAGCCGAGGCGGTTTCGCTCGGCGGCGCAGAGGTTTATTCTGGTTTGCCGGAGCCCATTGGACTCCATGAGGAGATGTAGTGTTGGTCAAATCCGATTCCGGGGTTTATGCCCGGCTGGTTGTCTTTTTCTTGCTGACCGGAGCTGCGCTGGCAGGTGTGGCCGGATGCGGCAAACCTCCCGGACCCGATGTGGTTGCCACGGTAAACAGCAAGCCGATCTACCGCGCCGACCTGGAAAGAATGTACCAGGCCGAAGTCAGCAGCTCGCAGCAGAAGCCTGCCTCGCCGGAAGAGGTGGACATCCAGCGCCTGAACGTCTTGAAGGGAATGATCGAAAACGAAATCATGATGCAGCAGGCCGCCAAGCTGAACCTGGTGGCCAATGACGAGGATGTCAACGCTCAACTGACACAGTTGAAAGCGCCTTACACCGAGGAAGAATTCGACCAGCATTTGAAGGAACAAGGCATGACGCTGGACGATCTGAAGCGCGAGATCCGGACCAGCCTGACGGAAAAGAAGCTGCAGAATCGCGAAATCGAGTCGAAGATCAATATCACCGACGCGGAGATCACCGATTATTACAACAGCCACAAGGCGGAATTCGATCTGATCGAGCCGCATTATCACGTGGCTTGGATCTTTGTGACCGGAGCGCCGGAGCGGCAAACGGGGAATTTGCAGGACAACAAGGCGCAGGGCGACGCCGATGCCCGCAAGAAAATCGAGACGCTGCACAACCGGCTGGATAGCGGCCAGGATTTCGGCGCCGTGGCCATGCAGTTCTCTGAGGACCCCAACACCGCGCCCAGCGGCGGCGATCTGGGTTTCATTTCCGAATCGGACTTGAAGGCCTACCCGGAGATGTTTAACGAAATCAGCAATCTGAAGCCGGACCAATACAGCGCAGTGGTTCCCGCATACCGCGGCAACGGTCCGGAGCGGCGCCAGATCGGCTATGCCATTTACAAGCTGATTGCCCTGGAACCGGCGGGGCAGCGCCAGTTGAATGACCCGCGCGTGCAACAGGCCATCCACGACCTGCTGCACGACCGCAAGGAGCAACTGCTACGGGCCGCCTATCTGGAAACGCTGAACGACGCCGCCAAGGTACGCAACTATTACGCGGAGCAGATACTCAAGCAGGGAGCGCCTTAGCCGCACCGCGCAGCGCCTGGGTCAGAACTTCACCTCAGTGGCCGCGCCGCTGTAGTGTACGGTCTTGTCCGGATGGGCGGTGATTTCTCCGCCTGTGCCCTGGCCGCCGGCAACAATGACGATATCGAAGGTGTGATCCGGCTTCATTCCCGGGTAGCTACCCTGGCGCGCGCCAAGGGTCAGAGTGCGCGTTGCGTCATCCCAATGGATAGGGATGATGGAGTGCGCGCCGTTTTCGTAGGCGTAGGTGTTGCCCTGATCCTCGTATAAATCGAAGTTGCCATCGGCGCCGGGATAGATGCGCAGCTCGACGGGGTCGGTTTTCTCGCCGGCGTATTCGATTTCCGGCCCCAGGGGCAGAATCGAGCCGGCGCGAACCTCGAGGGGGATGCGATCGAGGGGTGCCGGCGCCGTGATTTCTTTGCCGCCGCCGGTGCGCTCGCCGCTCCGGAAGTCGTACCATTCGGTTCCGGCAGGCAGGTAGAGTTGGCGCTCGGTAGCGTGGTCGGTAAGCACCGGGCTCACCAGAATCGCCGGGCCGAACATGAACTGGTTGCCGATGTTCCATGTGGCCGGATCACTGCGGAAATCCATCACCAGAGGCCGTTGGATGGTGTAGTCGCCGCTGGTCACTTTCCAGGCCAGCGAATAGATATAGGGCATGAGACGGTAGCGCAGGCGGTCAACGGCGAGCAGCGTGGGGTAGACACTCGAATAGGTCCATAGCTCGTTGTGGTCGCGGTGTCCGTGGGTGCGGAAGATGGGACAAAATGCGCCGTACTCATACCAGCGGGCGTAGAGCTCCTGATAGTCGGGGAGGTTCGCGGCGTCTTCAGAGGGCAGATGGTAGCCGCCGATGTCGGTGGTCCAGTAGGGATAGCCGGAGAGCGCGAAATTGAGTCCTGCGGGAACCTGCCGCCGGAGCGCCCACCAGGTGCTGTAGACGTCGCCGGACCAGACCGTGGCGCCCACGCGCTGCTGGCCCATGAATGCCGATCGGGTAAGAATGAAAACCCGCTTCTGCTGCGTGGTCTGTTGCCAGTGCTGAGATACGCCGAGGGTGTGCTCGAAAGGAAAGATGTTGGTGTATTCGAGGCCGGGGCCGATGTGCAGCTGCTTGTAGCGGAGAATGGCGTCGCCCACATGAGGGTAGGCCTCTTCGGGCTCCGAGCTGTCGAGCCAGAAGGCGTCCCAACCCTGGGCGAAGAGCTTGCCCACAAGATCGTTCCAGAAGAAGTTGCGTGCCGCGGGATTGGTGGCGTCGTAGACCTGGGTGCCGGGAATCTCAAACCCCTGGTCATGCATGATCTGGTAGTTTTTCGCGGTCTGGTCCATCATGGCCCAAACGGAGATCATGGCGTGCACGTGCTCGTCATGCAGGGTTCTCAGCTCGGCGGGCACATCCGTGTAATTGGAATTGAAGACGGGGTCGCCCTTGCCGCCATTGTTCCACCAGAACCAGTCCTGCACCAGGCCGTCGAGGGGAATATGCCGCTGGCGGTAGCCGGAAGCAATGTCGAGCATTTCCTGCTGCGATTTGTATCGGTCCTTGGACTGCCAGAACCCGTATGCCCACTCCGGAAACAGCGGCACGTGCCCGGTCATGGAGCGGTATTCATGGATGATCCGGTCCATCTGCGGGCCGTAGATTACGTAATAGTCAATCTGGTCCGCGAGCATGGACTCGAAGTTGAGCTCGAGGGGGAAGCGGTTGTCGACAAAAGAGAAGGCGGCGGTGTTCCAGAGGATGGCGTAGCCTTTGCTGGAGACGAGGAGTGGAATGGCGATGTCCGTGTTGTTCTGGCCCAGCTCCACAATGCTGCCGCGATAGTTGAACATTCCGCTCTGGTGCTGGCCCAGCCCATAGAATGCCTCCGTGGCGTCTGGACTGAAGCGATCTTCAATGTGGTATAGCCCGGATGTATTGGTGGGGAGATAGGTGCGGGGCAGATCCGATCGTTCGCGAACCAGGGTTTCACCTTGCGGTGTCCTGATCACGAGACCGGACTGCTTCTCAGCGAGGGTTACGGCCAGATTCGCGGTAGTGAGCGTCGCCAGGCCGCCGGATTGGCTGAATTGTGAAGCAGCTCCGGGGCAGGCCTCGGATTGGCTCAGCATCCAGGGCCGGGGCGAATGCGAAACGGGTGCGCCGGCCGGCTGTGCCCGAACGTGCACCACCGAACCGCTGCACAGCGTTACCTCAAGAACCTCGCGGCTGTTGCGGGCGATGAAGCCTCCAGGTGACTGCCTGACTTCCATGGGAGCCGGGTGCGTGTATTCATTGATGACGGTCTGGCTGTGGGCCGCGGATGCGGGAAGACAGAACAGAGTCAGGATTGCGGCAAGGAATGCAAGGCAGGAAGGGACGATCGGAGGTCTGGACATGATTCTTACTTACCTCGAACAGCCGCTCTTGCTGCGAAGAACGGCAATGGCAACAATACCAAGAAAAACGGCCCCCGCCGTGGCGGAGGCCGTCTGGTTTCGCATCGAATGCATCACGTTTATTGATTCTGCGACGGCATGGTGATGCCTTTCGGCCCTTCTTTGGCAGCCTTTTCCTCATTGAGCTTGCGCGTGCTCAGAGCCTTGGCGACCCACTGGTCAGCCTGGGCGAGATCATCTTTCACTTCGTCGGGATGCCCAAAGTCGACGTCGGCCTTGCTGCGGTACATCAGGTTCAGGTAAGCCATGGCGTTGTCGTAGGTGGGCCGGTTGGCGAGCGCCTGCTGCAGGTATTTCATGCCCTCATCGACCAGGGGGCCATCTTTTTCCGCGAACTGCTCCATCAGCTTTTTCGGCGCCTTGACGTTACCCTTGCCGTCGTCGTTGAGGCCGGCCGACTGCAAGAGCTTCAAGAGATCTTCGTGGGCTTCATTCCAGTCGATAGCGCCGATGGTGTAGGCGGCTTCGGGATCCTTGGGATCCACGTCGAGGACTTTTTTCTGCCAGATCTTGGCATTCTCGAAGTCGTTGATGTTGTAATAAATGCCGGCAATCCGCTTGATGCTGTTCACATCGCTGGGATTCTTGTCCAGGACTTCCTTGTAAATGGCGATGGCCTGGTTTGCGGTCTTCAGATTCTCGGGAGTTGTTTCCCCGGGCACAATATTCTGGGCCAGCGCTGTAGCCAGATATGCCTTAGCCATGGACAACGTCGGGTCCAGCTCGGTCGCCCTTTGGAAGTGCCCGATGGCCTCCTCATAGTGTGCGCTCTTGTAAGCATCCACGCCTTTATTCAGCTGGTCGCGGGCTTCCAATTGCTGGCAGCCGCTCATGGAAAGCACCATGCCCGTCAAAGCAACCCCGAGAGCCACAATTCGTGCGGGTCCGTTCATCTTCGTATCCTTCTCCTTCAGGCGAGCGCCAACTGGCGACGGGCCTTGTATCGATTACCACCGGCCACGGATTAAGCGAGAACCATAGCCGGAAAGAATTGTACTCCCGCTGCTGCATGGCTCCCACAGGGGAGCGGGGTTGACGGTGCGGAACTTGACCGGGCTCCCGCAACCGGAGCGATTTCAAAGTCCCGCCCGGACCCTGGAACCTTCCCGGCCGGCGCAGGGTTGGTGCGCGCAACGGCGTATTGATTGCGCCGAACCCGCCATTACGTCCCGGCAATGCAGAGCTGCCGAGGGCCGTTTCCGCGCCTTAGTGGCCCGCTTCAATCTGCGGTGTCAAGAGACCTATGTGGTCCACATTTGCCTCTTTTCCAATGTCGATCACCTGGGCGATGTACTGGAAATCAACGTCATCGTCGCCCTTGACGAACATCACTCGCTCGGCACGGTTGGCGAAGATCTGGGTGAGTTGCGGCAGCAGTTGCTGAAAGGACACATCTGTTTCGTTGATCTTGTAGGCCGGTTGTTGTCCGGGCCGATACAAGACCTGAACCACGATGGTCCGATCATTCGGCTGCTGTTGTTTTTGTGGATTCTTGGGAGGCTGGGGCACAGCCGCATTGAGGCCATCCGGAACCTGCGGCACGATCACCATAAAAATGATGAGCAACACCAGCAGAATGTCGATCATCGGCGTTACATTGATATCGGCCATGCTTCCGCCGGCCGATCCCATTGACATTGCCATCGCTTCAAACTCCTCGTTTCATAGAACAGCGTTACCTGGGCGACGTCCGCAGCATTCTACTCGCCACCGGTCATAACATTCTCGCCCTCGACCTTCTGTGTCAGGAGGCCGACCTGATCCACGCCGGCGGTACGCACGTCGTCGATAGCATCCTCGACGTCCTTGAACTGAGCGCGGGCGTCGGCGCGCACATAGACGGTTTTGTCAGTTTTGTTCTGTAGCCTGTCGGCGACCTGCTGGCCAAGTTCGCTGGCCGAAATAAGGTTCTGGCCGAGGAACAACTTACCGTCGCGAGTGACGGCGACGACGATGGCATCATCTTTATCGGCATCGGGCATGGCGATGGGATTATTCACCTTGGCCAGGTCGATCTGCACCTTATTTGTGAGCATGGGTGTGATGACCATGAAGATGATGAGCAACACCAGCATCACATCCACCATCGGGGTGACGTTGATGTTTGAATTTACTTTGTGACCTTCGTCACGAACTGCAATTCCCATGGTTAGGCTCCGTGCGTTTGAAATATGGTGCCGGCCTGGAACCACCGGCCTGACTTGAAAGGGCAGCCGCCACGAGGATCAATCCGGCTGGCGGGAGAGGATCGCCATCCCCTCCCGCCGCCGCAGCGTCTCGCTTAAACCGGCAGCGTCTTCGCTTAGCGCTGATGGCTCTGCTTGATGAAGTAGTCGATCAGTTCGCTGGAGGAGTTGTCCATCTCCACGTCGAAAGCTTCGACACGCCCTGTGAAATAGTTGAATGCCATAACTGCGGGGATGGCCACAAGCAGACCAAAGGCGGTGGTCACCAGAGCCTCGGCGATACCGCCGGCTACGGCGCCGATGCCCGAGGTCTTCTGGGTGGCGATCTGCTGGAAGGCGTGCAGGATGCCGACCACGGTGCCGAACAGTCCCACGAAGGGGGCGGTGGCGCCGATGGTGGCCAACACTGCCAGGCCTCTCTTCAGCTTGGCATGGACGATGGCCTCGGCCCGCTCCAGTGCGCGGCTGGAGCTCTCGATGGTCTCCTGGGTAGCGGCCCCGGCCGAAGCGCGGAACTCCTGCAGGCCCGAGGTGACCACTTCGGCGAGGTGCGACTTCTTGCTGCGGTCGGCAATCTTGATGGCTTCCTCAAGCTTGCGTTCCTTCAGAGCGCCAGCCACTTTGGGCGCGAACTCCCGTGACTGTTTGCGAGCAGCCCGGAAATACATGTAACGGTCGATCATCACGGCCAGCGACCAGATCGACTCGATGAACAGAATGATGGCCACGGCGCGCGCCAGCCATCCCATATTGGCCCACAACCCCAAGGGGCTGAAGCTGACCGTCTGATCTTCCTGGAAAAGCGCCAGGCTGTTGGCAGCGGCATGCGAAGCGAAATGTGCAAGTTGAGCGAGAATCACTGAATCTTTCCTCCTGCGGAGTTACTGGTGAATTGCGACGACGAATTTAGCGAACGGTGGAGAACGCGGAGCTTGCACACCACGTTCGGGTCAATTGCAAGGGCCTCCCAGTTGGACGCTGCAGGAGGCCACAGTGGTTGTTATCCGCCCAGGGTATAGATCACGTTAATGGTCGTTTCCACTTCAACCGGGTCGCCGTTGAGCAGGTAGGGCCGATAGCGCCAGGTTCGCACCGCATCCAACGCGGATTGTTGCAACATGGCAGGACCGCTGACAACCCTCAGGTCGGTAATCGTGCCATTCTTGGAGATGGTCGCCTGCAGGACAACTGTTCCCTGAACGCGGGCGGCTTTGGCAATGGGTGGATAGATAGGAGGCGTCTTGTTGATCAGCAACCCCTCTTCCACACCGGCCGAGATGGCCACTTTCTTCGGAGGCGCAACCTTGATCGCCGGCCCCTTGCTGCCAAACGCGGAGCCAAAGGCGCCGCCGGCTGCGCCGCCAAGGCCTTCCATGCCCGCCACGCCATAGCTCGAAGGCGGCGCTTCCTTGGTGGTCACCATCTCAATGTTCTTGGGGATCTTGGTGGGAGCCATCAGCTGGTTGTTCATCATCTGCGACTGGACGTGAACAATGTGGACGGCCTCAGGCGGTGGTGGTGGTGGCGGCGGCGGTGGCGGTGGCGGCGGGGTGAAGGACAGCACGGTCGCCATCATTTCCTGGGGCAAAGCCTCGGGATAAATCAACGGAATAAGAATCAGCAGGAGAAGAATCGAACCATTGACGATGCCGGTCACAAGCATCCAGCGGCCGCTCTTGCTCTTGATCTTCCCTCCGGACTCAAACGTAGAATCTTCAAACATGGCCAGCCTCGAACTCGAGTGTTGGTTACCTCTATTTAGACACCGTGGGAACGTTCAATGTTCCCAGCAGCGGAAGATACCCCTCAGAAGCGAATCCACCTTACCAGAACGGCCTCGCAGTTGCAATGACTGCTGCAAAAGTGGTGCAAAATCCATCATCGCCAAAGAATCAGCGAGCCCGCCTTGCCGCCGGGAGCGCCGCGGTTTTGCCTTTACCGGCGCGCCACTCCTGCCATGCCACGAGCATCGGAGAGGCAACCGCAATCGACGAATAAGTACCTATCAGAATTCCCACCACCAAGGCAAACGAAAATCCCTTTAATACATCGCCCCCGAAGATAAAGAGCGAAAGAACAGTGAGAAAAGTGAGTCCCGAGGTAAGCACGGTCCGGCTCAGCGTCTGGTTAATGCTGCGGTTGACTAGATCGGGCAGCGGCTCGCGGCGGGTAAGGCGCAAATTCTCACGGATGCGGTCGAAGACCACGATGGTATCGTTCATGGAATAACCGATGAGGGTAAGAATCGCGGCAATCACGGTGAGGCTGAGCTCGAGACCGTTGAAGCCAAACAAGCTGGCCAGTGAAAATGCGCCCACGGTAATCAATGTGTCGTGAAAACAAGCCACCACGGCGGCCACACCGTAGATGAGCTGGAAGCGGAACCAGAGATAGACCAGCATGCCCAGCATCGACCAAAGTGTCGCCAGGGCTGCCTGCTTTTCCAATTGATGCCCCACCGTCGGCCCGACGACCTGCACGCCGCGCTCGGTGAAATCGCCGCTATAACGCGCGTGCAGGGCATTCTCGATGTCAGCGCGGCCCACATCGAGCGCCTTCTCGTTGGTTTCCTCCGGCAGACTGATGAGCACGTTGTTTTCACTTGCGTTGCCGTAAGTCGAAATCGAGGCGTTTTTAAGCCCCGCGGCATCAATGGCCTGACGAATGCGGGTTAAGTCGGGATGCTGTTTGAACTGCACCTGCACCTGCGTGCCGCCTTTGAAATCCACACCCAGCGGAATCGGACTGCCAATGTGAGCCCACTGATATCCCATGCTGATGACGCCAGATACGCTGAAAATCAAGGAGAAGGCGAGGAAATACCACTTTTTCCCCAACCAATCCACGCTGACACTGTGAAAGAATTCCACTGACTCTTTTCCCTTCTTATCCCAGAAAGCCTTCCGCTACCAGATCCCCGCCCTTGATCACCTGAGCACTCTGAGTCCAGATCGCTGTTCCCTAAATCGACACCATCTCACCCGGCTTCAAGCGGTTGAGGTGGGCTTCAAAAATCACCCGCGAGACATACACCGACGTAAACAGATTGGCGGCAAGACCAAAGACGAGGGTCGTCGCGAAACCTCGCACCGGCCCGGTTCCGAAGATGAACAGGAAGGCCGCCGAAACCATGGTTGTGACGTGGGTGTCGAAAATCGTCGTCCACGCATGTGCAAAGCCCTGATCGACCGCCGCCGCAGCAGCTTTGCCGGAGCGAATCTCTTCACGAATGCGCTCGAAGACGAGCACGTTCGAATCCACGCCCATACCGATGGTGAGAATGACGCCGGCGATGCCCGGCAGGGTGAGCACCGCATGGGAAAAGCCCATAAAGCCGAGTAGGATGACCAGGTTCAGGAGCAGCGCCAAATCCGCGTTGATGCCCGAGCCCTTGTAATACACGAGCATGAAGGCCCATACCAGCACCATGCCGACGATTGCAGCAGTAACGCCCTCGCGGATGGAGTCGGCGCCAAGCGTGGCGCCCACGGTGTTTTCATCAATGTAGTTCAATGAGGCCGGCAGCGAACCGCTGCGCAGCAGTTTGGAAAGCATGGCCACTTCATCAGGGCTGAAACTGCCTTCGATTTCGCCGGTGTCGCGAATGGGCTCCTTGATCACGGCGACTTCGCGCACCGTGCCGCCCATCACCACCGCCATGTACTTGCCCACATTGGCGCTGGTGAAATCCCAGAATTTGTTGCCGGCTTCGTCGCTGAGGGTGAAATTCACATCGCGCTGGCCGGTGTTGGGATTGGTTCCCGGAGTCGCA
>JASHOY010000085.1 GCA_030038435.1 Acidobacteriaceae bacterium
TTGTTGCAGAAAATGGCGAAGGGCTGCTCCCATACAATCGAGTGGAACATTCGCCGCGCCCGCTGCGTATGATCAGTTGCGCGGTGGGTACTTTCCCCTGGTGCAGGCGTCCATATCTCCATATCAATGGAAGGCGGCAGAAACCATGGGCGATTTTCGCAGCGACCTGAAATACTCCTTTCGCGTATTAATCGGGAAGCCGGCTTTCTCGTTGACCGCTGTCGCAGCCCTGGCGCTGGGCATCGGCGCCAACACCGCGATCTTCAGCGTGGTGAATACCGTGCTGCTCAAGCCGCTCACCTACCCCGACCCCGGCCGCATTGTGCGCTTCATGAACACTTCGCCGGGCGGCTCGGGAGATTCCTCTTCGCCGGTGAACTTTAATGTGTGGAGAGCTCAGAGCGGCGTCTTTCAGGATGTTGCAGCTTACGATTTTGGAGGACCCGGCTTCAACCTGACCGGCGCGGTTCCGCAACAGGTGCACGGAATCCATGTTTCTCAAGCTTATTTCCGCTTATTTGGCGCGCCGGTTTTGCTCGGCCGCACTTTCACGCCGCAGGAAGACAGCCCGCACGGCGGCCATGCTGTGGTAATCAGCTACGGGTTCTGGCAGCGTGAATTCGGGGGCAATCCCAAGGTGGTGGGGACCGCCATTTCTCTCAGCAACGCGACTTATACGATCGTCGGGGTTCTGGGAAGATCGTTCTACACCGATCCCCCGGCCGACCTGTGGGTACCTTTCCAACTCGATCCCAACAGCACCAATCTGGGACATTACTTCTACGTGGCGGGAAGGCTGAAGCCCGGAGTAACCCTGACCCAGGCAAATGCCGAGCTGAAACTGGCGGCAGATCAGTACCGGCGGATTCACCCCAACGACATGGGCCCGAAAGACGGATTTGCCGTTCAGCCTTTGCGCGACTCGATTGTTGCCGGCGCGCGCAAGTCGCTTCTGGTGCTGCTGGGAGCGGTCAGCTTTGTTCTGCTCATTGCCTGCGCCAACGTGGCCAATCTGCTGCTGGTGCGGGCTGCGGGCCGCAAGCGGGAATTTGCAATCCGGTCGGCGATGGGGGCGAGCCGGCTGCGCATCATGCGGCAGTTGCTCACCGAGAGCGTGGCGCTCGGGGTTTTTGGGGGCGTCTTGGGGTTGGCATTTGGTTTCCTGGGTGTGCGCGCGCTGCTGGCCATCAGTCCTGCCGATCTGCCGCGGGTTGGCGAACATGGAGCCGCCGTGGGCCTGGACTGGCGCGTGCTTGTCTTCACGCTCTGCATTTCTGTTTTGACCGGAGTGCTCTTTGGCCTATTCCCTGCCATCGGTGCGTCGCGTCCCGACCTGAACACTACGCTCAAGGAGAGCAGCAACCGCTCAGGCACGGGATTCCGGCAGGGAAAGGCCCGCTCGCTGCTGGTGATCAGCGAAGTCTCGCTTTCACTGGTATTGCTGGTTGGCGCGGCGCTGCTTATCCGGACCTACATTGCCCTGCGTAACGTGAATCCGGGCTTTGACGCTCACCATGTGCTGACGATGGAAATGTCGCTGACGGGCGACCGGTTTATGAAGACCGCCGGTGTGGCGCAGGTGTCTCTCGATGCCCGGCAGCGGCTCGATGCCATACCCGGCGTGGAGGCCTCGGCGTTTAGTTGCTGTCTGCCGATCAACGTTGGATACGGCCTCCCGTTCAACATCCTCGGCCGGCCGACGGGAAAGAGCCCCTGGACGGGTGGGGCCAATTGGATGAGTGCGTCAGCCGGATATTTTTCGGTGTTCAGGATTCCCATACTGCGCGGCCGTTCCTTTACCGACCAGGATGACGGAAGCGCACCCGGAGTGGTGATCATTAACGAAGCTATGGCGAAGAAGTACTGGCCGAAACAGAATCCCCTGGGGCAGCAGATCCTCATTGGTAAAGGCGTAGGCCCGCAGTTTGTGGAGAACCCGCGACAGATTGTCGGAATTGTGGCCGATTTTCACAGCGATGGGCTGAGTCGAGATCCGTTTGCGCTGATGATTGTTCCCTCTGCCCAGGTAACGGACGGAATGACTGCATTGAATGCGAACATTGGTCCCATGGTCTGGGTGGCTCGCACTCACGGTGATCCGCAGCAGTACACTGCGGCCATCATCAAACAACTTCGCCTGGCGAGCGGGGGCTTTCCGGTAGCGCACGTGCGTCCAATGACGGAGATTGTTGCGCAGTCCACCGCGCGCCAGGATTTCAATATGCTTCTGCTCACCATTTTTGGAGGTGTGGCGCTCATTTTGGCGGCCATCGGGATCTATGGTTTGATGGCCTACTCGGTGCAGCAGCGCACCCAGGAGATGGGGATCCGCATGGCGCTCGGCGCCGACCGCGGCCGTATCCGCGATCTCGTGGTCTGGCAAGGAATGCGGTTGGCAGTGGCCGGGGTTGTGGTGGGCATTGCCGCGGCATTTGGGTTGACGCGTTTCCTGGCCAGTTTCCTTTTCGGCGTCAAGACCTGGGACCCGGTGGTATTCGTGAGTGTGCCCGTGATCTTGAGCGGCGTAGCGCTGCTCGCGGTGTGGGCTCCTGCCACTCGTGCATCGCGGCTAGATCCGCAGCAAGCTCTCCGCGTGGAATAGGCGCGCAGCGGGTGGGCAATCCTTTGAAGCGACATTAGCTATTGAACGGCGATGGACTGGATCACCGGGCCAGGTTTGCAGGCAGTGGAAAATGTCAGTTCGTTTGCCGATGCCCCAGAGTCCAAAACGGCTTGAATCCAGATGTAGCCTGCACCGGTTTTGCCGGTGGAAGGAAATGCTATTCCGGTCTGCATCTCGCCGTTCACCTGGAGATCGGCATAGCGCGGACCCGGGTCTGGATTTTCGTACACAATCTGAATGCGCGCCATTGGCGGCCGAGCCTCTACATGGATGAAACGCACCGGATGCTGGCAAAGAACGGCGCCTCGCGAAGCCTGTGCATCCTCTCCAACAGTCGGCTTGTAGAGCGCCATCGGCCGTTCCATGCCGGAGACCAGGAGAAGCATCCCGTCTCCGGCCGGAACCATCGTGCTGTAGGAACCTGCTGCGGCGTGGAGTTCCTTGCCGGTCCAAGCGTCAGTGAGGTGCGGCGCCGTGCCGGTAAGCCCGAGATCCGCCCACTTCACTTCGATCGACTGTTCAGATGCAGTCCGGTTCAAGAGCAGAACCGCGCGTTTACCTGGCTCCGCCAGCGCCTTCGACCATACCTGCAAGCCCGGCTCCGGCTCAGATACCTTCACCGCCTGCAGGCCTGCGGGGTCCTGGTCGATTGCCAGCACGTTGGGGTTGGTAAGGTCCGCCAGGACAGTCGGGCTCAGCTTCGTCAGGTCTGCCCCGACGATCAGCGGTGCCCCGGAGATTGCCCACAGGGCCATGTGTAACCGGTTTTGCTCGTCAGTGAGGCCGGGCATGCCCAGCACCATCATGTCAGGATCGTTGTAGTAGCCGGTATGTTCCGCTTCAGGATGAATGCCCTGATCGAAGTTCGAAAGCATTTTGGCGAAGCTGGCCTTGCGGTCCGCGTGCTCATGGCCGGCCACGATGGGAGCAACGATATCGCCGCTCGTCCGCCAGATATCCGCGGGCGATCCTCCCACGTCAGGTGCCCAGGTCCAGGGACTGTTCTTTCCCCACTCGCAGAGCGAGAAATACAGCCTGTGTCCGGTGATCGTCTCCGCTCTCGCAATTGCTCGCGCAATCTCCGCATACTGTACCGCGGGGTCGAGGTTCTCTTTATAACCGCCGCACCAGTCCACCTTTACATAGTCGAATCCCCACTTTGCGAACTGCAGGAAATCCTGCTGGTAATGATCCTCGCTGCCGGTGTGAAGGTATTTTGGGCCCAGGTCCGGAAACATGCTGCAGCCGTCTCTTCCAGCATCGGTATAGATGCCAGCCTTGAGGCCGAGGGAATGAATGAAGCGGACAATGTTGCTCATGTCGCCTGCGCGTTCGCTCGGAGCCAGCGCCGGCCATGCGTTGGGATCGACCACAATATTGCCTTCGCTGTCGCGGGTTCCAAGCCACCAGCCCTCGTCAATGTTGACGTATTGGTAGCCGGCTTTATGCATTCCGGACGAGATCATTGCGCGCGCCTGAGCCATGACGATCTGGGAATCCACGGTATTGGAGAAGCTGTTCCAGGAAGACCATCCCATGGGCGGCGGGGGCACGGGTATCGGCTTTGCCACGGCCTGAGCACGGATAACCGTTGCGGTCAGAAGCCCGCAACAGAGAGTTCCAAGTACAAGCCGTATCCTATTGGTTGAGCGAACTCGTTCTTTCATGGCAAACTCCTCGGCTAGCCTGCATGTTTGGGCTGTGAAACATCGATGAACATCATATCAGTGCAGTCGATCCCCAATTGCCGTGGACGCATCTTACCTCTCGATTGCATTTCCGGTCACCCTCTACCTGCAAGCACACGAAAGAGCTTTTCTTCTTTCTCGAGCGCACTCACTATGCGTTTCCGCAATACGATGATAAGAGAGGTTAGCTCCGTGTCACGCTTTCCGCGTCTGCTGATGTTGGTATCAATTTTTATGATTTGCGCGCTGTCTTGCCTTGCCATACGGGATGCTCGAGGGCAGTGCAGTGAGTTGACCCGTGTTGACTCAGCACACGCGCTACCCTCAGGCATAGAGATTCAAAGCGGCCCGGGGATACTGCGTGTTCTGGCCTTGCGCAGTGACGTTCTGCGGTTCACGATGTCCGACACGGGGCAGTTGCCGACGGAAGGATCGTGGGCGGTGCTTGAGTCGGCGCGCCTTGCCCGCACGCCGGTAACACCGTTTTCCAATCCCGGCGCGGTGGGATTTGATACAGGCATGCTGAAAGTGAGTGTGGCGCGCAGCACTATGGCGATCACGGTGACTGATGCTTCGGGGCATGTGCTGATGCAGGACGCCTCACCGGTTCACTTCTATAAGAGCGATGCGGAAGGCGACACGGGATTCATGGTTTGGAAGAAGATGCCGCACGACGAGCACTATTTCGGCCTGGGAGGGAAGGCCGCTCCGCTTGACCATCGGGGCTGGCAGTTCACCATGTGGAATACCGATCATCCCGGCTGGTTTCGCGGCACTGATCCGCTCTACAAAGACGTCCCATACTTCATGGCATTCCGTGCCGGCAAGGCATACGGCCTGCTCCTCGACAACACCTGGCGCTCGACCTTCGACTTCGGCAAGGAGCGGCGCAATGAATTCAGTTTTGGCGCTGAGGGCGGCCCGCTGCGCTATTACTTTTTCTATGGTCCCACGCCGAAGCAGGTGGAAGAGGAGTATGCATGGCTGACTGGAACCATGCCCTTGCCGCCGAAGTGGTCATTGGGCTATCAGCAGTCACGCTGGAGCTATGGAACCGAAGCCGAGGTGCGCTCAATTGCCGACCATTTGCGTAAAGACCGGATTCCTGCCGACGTGATTTACATGGACATTGACTACCAGGTCCATAATCGGCCCTTCACTGTTGACCAGCAGAAATTTCCCGATTTTCCGGCACTGGTGCAGGACCTCGCAAAGAAGAAGATCCATCTGGTGATGATCACCGATCTGCACATCGCCTATCTGCCCGGCCAGAATTACATGCCATTTATTACCGGCGAGGAAGGCAATCACTTCCTGCACAACCCCAACGGATCGCTCTTCGTCGGAGATGTGTGGCCCGGCCCAGCCGTGTTTCCGGACTTCACACAGCAGAGTACTCGCCAGTGGTGGGGCACGCTGTACAAGCAGTTTTACTCGTACGGGGTGGGTGGATTCTGGAACGACATGAATGAACCATCGGTATTCAATACGCCCTCGAAGACCATTCCGCTGGATGTGGTGGGCCAGATCAAAGGACCAGGCTTTGCAACGCGGATGGCAACGCAGCGCGAGATTCACAACATCATGGGCATTGAGAACTCACGCGCTACTTTTGACGGGCTGCTCGCGTTGAAGCCGAATCAACGGCCATTCGTACTAACGCGATCGAGTTTTGCCGGTGGTCAGCGCTATGCGGCCACCTGGACAGGCGACAATTCAAGCTCATGGAGTCAATTGCGGCTGAGCACACCGATGCTGGAAAATCTGGGCTTGAGCGGGTTCTATATGGCGGGCGACGATATTGGCGGTTTCGCTGGTTCCCCGCAAATGGATTTGCTGACCAAGTGGATGGAAGTGGGTGCGTTCAACCCTATCGACCGCGATCACACCGAGAAGGGCTCGAACCCGCAGGAACCGTGGGTGGGCGGCCCGCAGCAGGAAGCTATACGGCGCCACTACATCGACACACGCTATCGGCTGCTGCCCTACTTCTATACGGAAGTGGAGGAAGCCTCGCGCACGGGCATTCCAGTGATGCGTCCCTTGTTTCTGGACTTTCCGGATGCCACCGCGGACAAGCATCCGCTGGATGACGATGTACCCAACGAGTTTCTATTCGGGCCTGATCTGCTTATTGCCCCGGCTCGCTATCCCGATGAAGTGCAGAACTACGAAGTAACTTTTCCTCCTGAGCCCTGGTACGACTTCTGGACGGGAAAAGAAGTGGCGCAGTCGCCGGCCGCCGGCCCCGGTGAGGATGCGCTTCAAACCACGATCGTCACACCCGCGCTCGACGTTCTTCCCGTGTTTGCCAAAGGCGGCTCGGTGATCCCGATGCAGGCGCTCGTCCAGAGCACAGAGCAAGCGCCGGATGGTCCGCTGGAACTGCGGGTCTATCCCGGCCCCAATTGTCACGGCTCACTTTATGATGACGATGGCGTCAGCCTGAGCTACGAAAGGGGTGACTATCTGCGGGTCGCATATACCTGCGAGTCCAGTCCGCGACAAATTACTTTGCGTATCAGCGCGCAGCAGGGCAGTTATCCGGCGTGGTGGAAGAAAATTCAAGTTTCGATTTTTGGATGGCACCCCGAGCAAGTTCAGGCCGAGCTCGATGGGAAACCCATCGCTGGAGCGAAATATGATCCGGAGCAGGCGAGTGTCGAAGTGGAGATTCCGCAGAATGCCAACGGGGAAACGCTGACGCTACGCACGGAATAGTCAAATACCGCCGCTATGGAAATAGCCGTCGTCTAAGAATCGCTTCTTTCGTGTGCGCGCTTCACCGCATCGCATCGGCTGCAATCAGCGCATCAAGTGCGGAGGTCTGGCGGGTAGCATCTGCCGAATCAAATGGGCCCTGCCAAAGCCCCCCCAGCTTATTTGCGGAAGCCCGATCATTCTTCCAGATACTCTGGGCGTTGGCTTGTGCGAATTTCCGATATCGCGCAGCCGGGGCGCTTGAGGCCGGAATAGTTTGATAAAGTTCCATCAGGTTGCGCATGAATATTCCCTTGAACTGTGGCGCATCCCCGCCCGAGATTTTGTGCGGCTCAGTCAGAATTCCATTGACCGTCAAATGTGAAATTGTCGCGCCGGCGATGGCTTCTGCTTTGGTCAAAAGTGTGGAATCGTGATCAGCGCGGTATAACTCAGCAAGACCACCCAGGATGACACCCTGGTTATAAGTCCATGTCGTACCTTCATTATTTGAGCACGCGCGAGGATCTCTTGAATTCAAGCCGTCGTTGATTAAATTCTGCGAATTGATCATCCCGGAGCCTTTAAACCATGTCCATTCCTTCTGCGCCCAGCTTAAATAGACCGCCGATGTTTTTCCGTGGGTTCGATTCGCCAATTTCGCTGCTACTTCCAGAAACAACTCATTGGGAATAGCGTTCTTATAGGTATCTTTCGTGTTCCACCACACGCCGCCTCCACAGGTGGTTGTATCCCATCCATTTTTCGCCACATTGGCAAAAATGGTTTCCGCCATCGACAGATAGGATGCTCTCCCCGTTACGTCATAAGCATCGATCCACGCCAGCGCCCACCATTGCTGATCGTCGTAATACATGTTAATGAAGTTGGCGTGCAATCTCTGTGCGACCGAGAAGGTGTTGCGAATCACCGGGTCATAAGTCGGCTTTTGCGTCACCTTTGGATAGTTTGCCAGGACGGTGATCGAATTTGCGGTGTGCCACCATCCCGCGGGCGAAGCATAGAGCCCGGTGCTCCGCACATACCATCTCTGAAGCTCTGCTACAGCAGTCTTCGCGTTCTTTCCATAACTCGCAGCGACGGAATTCGCGCCGGTCGACAAATTGCCGTCAGAACCTGGAATCGATGTCGCGCCTCCGGCCCATCCGCTGCCCGCGAGCAAGATGAGTGCTGGAAAAATGAGTTTTCCTACCATATATCTGATGCTCTTCATCTCGCCAAGCTCACTTCGTACTTCTGCCAATTAAACCGGAGGGCGGCCGGTCGGCAGGCGCAGATGCCCACTCCTTGTTCGGCCTGTCACCCATCTGAAACTGAAGTTCGCCTTCCGTCGTGATCTCAGCGTGTGTCAGCCAGGATCGTGTCAATTCGTTGCCGTTGAGTCGCGCGCTTTGAATATAAACGTTTTCCGCAGAGTTGTTCTCCGCGACAATTGTGAATCGTGCGTTCGTATCTGGATTGCGAATGACTGCTCGATTCACCTGCGGGCTGCCGATGACATACACTCCCGTTGCGGCGTTCACAGGATAGAATCCCAGTGCCGCAAAGACAAACCAGGACGACATCTGGCCGCAGTCGTCGTTTCCGGGCACTCCTGCGGGTGTGTTGCGGTAGAGTGAAGCTACTTTGCGAGTCCAATACTGCGTTTTCCATGCTGCACCAGCAAAGGGAAAGAGATAAGGGTTGTGATTGCTCGGTTCATCGCCTTGCGCATCCTGGCCGACCATGCCGGTTATGTCGGG
>JASHOY010000086.1 GCA_030038435.1 Acidobacteriaceae bacterium
ATGGCCTCATGGTCCAATGACGAGCTTCTAAAGATCGCTGAAGCCGATGATTTGCATATCTCGCCGTTTCGCGAGGACGGCGTCACCTATGGGACACCAACGTGGATCTGGTCGGTCGCCGTCGATGATGCTCTCTTCGTGCGAGGTTATAACGGTGTGGCTTCGCGCTGGTACAAAGCTGCTGTGCAGCAGAAAGCGGGCCGAATCTCTGCCGCCGGATCAACGAAGGAAGTCACTTTCGAAGCCGTGCACGGTGTAATCAACGATCGGATCGACGAAGCCTACAGGGCCAAGTACAAAGGCAGCCCATACCTCAAGCCTATGATCGCCGTGCGAGCGCGCGCGGCGACCATCAAGATCATGCCACGGTAACAATGCACAAATGGGGCGGTCTCGTTGAAGAGATCCGAAAAGGGGATGTCGACTGGATTCCGGCAGGAATAAAACACTGGCACGGCGCGACGGCTACCGGTTCAATGACACACATCGCCTTCACCAAAGAGTCGGGTCGCAAGGCGGTTGATTGGCTGGAAAAGGTGAGCCACGAACGGTATGACAGGCCTTGAGTGGCCGGCTGCATAACAACAAGAAAGGACAGAACATGGAAATCAGGAGAGTTGGAACGCAACCTTCTTCGAAAGGTCCGGCCGAGTGGTTTACTGGCACAGTTCGAATCGATCCTCTGTTTCGGGCGCCTGAGCCGGGGCATATCGGGGGTGGCAGCGTTACCTTCGAGCCAGGCGCGCGGACAGCATGGCACACTCACCCGCTAGGTCAGGCACTTATCGTTACAGCTGGTTGCGGATGGGTACAGCGGGAGAACGGACCGATCGAGGAGATCCATCCCGGCGACGTGATCGTATTCGCTCCGAAAGAAAAGCATTGGCACGGAGCAACACCTACCACGGCGATGACGCATATCGCAGTTCACGAGAGCCTCGATGGAAAGCTGGTCGATTGGATGGAGCACGTCACGGACCAGCAATATCGGAAGGCATAAGAGTAGCTCGAGGTCACTTGGCCGAGAAACGGGCGACGCGCTCTCTTGATTGCACGTGTCACAGCCAGCTCGGCACAAGAGCGCGTCGGCGATTTCCCGTCAAGGTGGATCGGCAGGCTCTGGTCCGCTTGCGGGTCGGCAACTAAGTCTTGAGCACGTACCCAAGATGGACGCGTGAGTTGGGCAGAATGAGCTAAGCGATGCGAAAACAGTATTCCGATGTGTGGCGTAGTTCCGAGAGCCTGGGTTCGGAGAACCTGCTCGATTCTTCTGAACCTCGACCATCCTCCTGCTAACGTGGTTCCGCGATAGTAGTAGGCTTGGACGGCAACTGATGGCGATGTCTTCTTCTCATCTCGTTCTGCGACAATTCTCGACAAATCCCATGCGGCTCGTTTGACTTCTAGGCCATCTGAGTGATTGCAGGTCATTTACCTTGTTCCGGGCCAGCGCGGGAAACCGCGACATCGGCTTGAAGGGCAAGCAAGCGACTACTTCTCCGAGCCTTCGAACCATGTGCGACCTATCGAAAGCACCAAAGATGACTGCTGTGGATTGGGGGTGAGAACGTGCGAGCGAGGGCCGCCACGATTGCATTGCTTTTGTTTGCCGGTAGTGTGCGTGTCCGCGTGGATCAAGTTTCAGCGAAACGACAGCCTACGAGCAAGAGCTGTTCAGTTAACGCAACCGCGGACGACCGCTCCGAACACGGTCCTTGGAAGCATACGCGTGACGCAGCCGCGCAACTCGGAAATAGTGCCGATCCCTGCCGGCAGAGTTGAAATCGGAGATAATGCCGGTCCGCCCGATGAGCATCCCGCATTCCCTTATACGTTACATTCTTTTCTGATCGATCGCACACCGGTGACCGTCGCACAGTTCGCAGCATTCGTGAAAGATGCACACTACAAGACGGACGCTGAGCGGTATGGCTCTGCCGGCGTTCTAAACAAAGAACAAGGTGCATGGGTAGCCGTCAGAGGTGCAACCTGGCGTCACCCCACAGGTCCGAAAGAGCGTGCCGCTCTGGGGAATCATCCGGTCGCTCCGCTGGATAACACGCTCGTCGAACGGGCACTGAAGAAGGCGATTTTGCATCGAAAGAACGCTCTCTATTTTAAGACTGAAAACGGCGCTCGGGTCGGCGACCTGTTCATGAGCCTCATCCACACCTGCGAGTTGAACGGAGTGGCCTCGCTCGGTTATCTGATCGCCTTGCAAAAACATGCCCGCGAGGTGGCCGAGCAGCCCGCCGCATGGATGCCCTGGAACTATCGCGACACCTTGGCGCAAGCCGAACAAGGATCTCCTTCCGTCTAGCGCCGCATGGCCGAAAAGGATACTCTGCAGCCATGGCAGTCAGGCGACGGGAAGCGCCCGTAAAACGAACGTCCGGAAAGCGGGAATCGCGAAGGGTTTTTGGCCACCCCGGAAAACCATCGGAAACCGCGCTCCGCGCCGGCCTCTAGGCTCGCGTTTCCACCAACGACCAGCAGACCCTGCCGATGCAGCTTCGCGCGCTGCGCGAGTATGCCGCACGACGAAGTTGGATCGTCGTCATGCAAGTGAAGGAGGCCGGCTCCGGCGCTGCACATCGGCAGTTGCGGGAAAAGCTGACCGACGCGGCACGGCGCTGCGAGATCGACGTGGTCCTGGTCTGGCGCCTGGATCGATGGGGAAGATCAGTCGCCGACCTGCTCGCTACCTTGCAGGAACTGGAACATCTCGGCGTCGGCTTCGTGTCGCTGACCGAGGCGCTCGATCTGACTACGCCCGCCGGCCGCGCCATGGCTGGGTTGCTGGCGGTGTTTGCTGAGTTCGAACGCGAGGTGCTGCGCGAGCGGGTTCGTGCTGGACTTGCCCATGCCCGGCAGAACGGGAAACGGCTGGGCCGACCGCTGACCGCCGCCCTCCACGCCGACGAAGCTCGCAAACTCCGTCGCTCCGGACTCAGCAAATCCGAAATCGCTCGCCAACTGAACATCGGCCGCACCTCGGTGCGTCGTATCCTCGCCGCCCCACCCAGGAAAAAGTAGCCACCAGCTCAGTTACGCAGGCTCACCGAAAGCTCACGGAGCGACCATCTTCACCGGCTGGATCTATGATCACCTGCTTCCCCATGCCGAGAAGGTGAAGGTGGCGCATCCGCTGATGCTGGGGGCGATTGCCGCGGCCAAGCGCAAGAACGACCGCATCGATGCCGCCAAGGTCGCTGACTGCCTGCGCGCGACTTTCTTCCCGAGTGCCACATGGCTTCGACGGAGATTCGCGATCGCCGGCGGATTTTCCGCTACCGCGACCTGATGGTCCGGCAATCGGTACAACTGAAGAACCGGATCTCAGGCCTGTTGCTGGAGACTGGGGTGAGCTACAACAAGCGCCAGCTGCACTATGTGGGGTATTTCCATGATTTGATGTCCACCAACCCAGAGGTCACCGACAGCATCCGCCCGTTATTAAAAATCTGCCGAGACCAGATCGAACCGCCGCTCAACTTTCAACTATGGGTGGACATCCTCCTTCTTGTCTGTCTTTTGAATTTCGTATTTGTAATCGTTGAGCCAGTAGATTCGGTCGCTCATACTTTGTAAAATCTGTTGAGACACCGTTCTTAAAGACGGCAAGTTCAAATCGTTTATCCGATTCAGCCGGCCCGCTGTTCTGCCATTTAGAGACCTAATGCGGAGAGCCTTGTGCAGCATCGTGTTTAAGGATTGGGCTGGCCCGGGCGCCTGGCACTCTTCGACGATGAGTCTAACCCTACCTTGCTGCGACGCCGAACGGACCTTCGCATGAGTCCGTGCAGCGTCGCAGCGACTGGCACACTCGCGCCTTTGCTTGAATGCCCTCCTCGTGACCGTCTGCTGTCACCGAAGCCGCTGGACGAAGTGGAACTCGATGCCGGACAGTGGACCGCCGACGTCGTGCAAGGCATCGCCATTGGCGAGCGGCCCGAGATCGATCGCGACCAACCCAGTGCTTTTGATCAGTTCGATCACCACCTTTTTGGCTTCGCCGTCGTCGCCGGAAGTAAAGATGACGGTACGGGGTTTGGTCGGCGTGAAGTCCTGGATCCACATCATCGGCATGTTGCTAAAGGCTTTTACGAGCCGTGCCCCAACCGCCATCTCAGCGACCATCCCGCTCGACGTGCGCCCCTTCAACGCAGCCTGCGATCTAGCGACCCCAGCGGGACTTATGTCGGGCTTCGCGTCTACGTGCGCATTTGTCGCATCGATCAGAATTCGACCACGCCAATTGACGCCTTTCAACGCTTCAGGAACGTTCACCCAATTTGTAGCGAGAATAACTACGTCGCATTTCGTTGCTTCCTCCCTTGTACCCGCAATGGCGCCTGGGCCAAGATCGGCGACAAAATCTGCCAGTGTCTCCGGGCCTCTCGAGTTCGAAACAACGACGGTGTGACCGGCGCCGATTAGGTGACGACTTAACGTGCGTGTCACTTTCCCGGCTCCTATAAAACCTATTCTCATAATCAATCTCCTTGAGCGCGGCCTTTGTGGCCGCCTGCTACAGGAGTAGATTGATGACGGGTCGATAGGATGCACGATTATTTTCCTTTACGTTCCGATAATATAAGTATTTTTTCTTTCCGTTGCGGTAAAATAATCGCGTGCCCCGAATAGCCCACAAATCCGTGCGTCTCGGTCGGCCGCGCGGCGAGGCAGCCGTGTCCCATGTGGCGATCATGGATGCCGTATACGAGTTGCTGCGGGAGAAGCCTGCACGCGATCTCACGATGGAAGCGGTCGCAAAACGGGCAAATGTGGGTAAGCCGACCTTGTATAAGTGGTGGCCAACCAAAGCCGCGCTTATCATGGCCATGTTTCATGAGAGGCTTGACCGGCCTCCAGAATTCCCGGTGATGTTAACGGCGGAAAAAGCACTTCGCGCAAAGATGCGAAGACTCATTCATGTGGTCAGCGGCCTCTTTGGAAAAGTAGTGAGGGAGCTTATCGCAGAAGGTCAAAGCGACCCGGATATCCTGCGGGAATTCTACGAGCAGCACGTCAGTCTGCGGAGAGCGGCCGTCGTCGAGGATATTGAGCGGGGCAAAGCAACAGGTGAGTTCTCAGCCGATACAAACGCCGAGCTACTGGTCGATGCAATTGTCGCGCCCGTGTATTACCGACTCCTGCTTCGCTTCGCGCCGTTGACGGAGAAGTATGGTAATGACCTGATTGATCAGGCCCTGGTCGGAGTGCGGACAAAACAAAAGCCCTCTACCCGCAAGGGGCGCAGCGGGTTGCGTAGGAAATCTCAATGAACCGAGAGATCCAGCAATCTCAGGGTTGCGAAATCTCAACTGTCATACACAAATCGAGCGTGCTTTGCGCTCTGAATTCCTGCCGGACGTCAGTGAGCGCATTATCGCCATAAGCGGCTAATCTCTGCCCATTTTTCTTTCAGGTGTTTTGCAACTTTTTTATCTGGGCGAGGATCTTGGTGAGGCGGTTGGCGAGTCGGTCGAGGCGGGCACGTGCGTCGCTGTTGGGGAGAGAGCGACGGAAGATGACCATGCTGTGCTGAGCAGCGAGTATGGAATCGATGAGGCCGTCGCGGCCTTTGCGCAGGGTTGTCGGTGTAGCTTTTGGTAGCGGAGCCAGGTGCCTGGGTTTGGCGCGAGCCAACTGGAACTCGCGCTCGAGATCGGTAAGGGCCACATCGACGTAACGCATGGTCATGGCCGGATCGACGTGGCCAAGCAACTTCATCAGGACGGGGAAGCTGACGCCGGAGCGAAGCATCTCGGTGGCGTAGGTGTGTCTGAACTGATGGGGGACGATGTCTGTGGGAAGCCCGAGGGAGTGGCAGACCAGGTGCAGGTAATCACACAGTTGAACCAGGGTAGCCACTTTGCTTCCCGGTCTTGCCAGGAGCCGTCCATGGGCAGGCAGCGGATCCAGGGAGCGGAAGAAACGCAGGCGGTATACAAGGTCGCGGCCGAAGGCATCAACCGGGACCATGCGTTCGGTCTTGAGTTTGCCGAGAGGGACATGAATCGCCCATTGGTTCGGCCCGGTGGAGCGCAGGCAGCCATAGGAGAGGTCGACGCATTCGCCGATACGCATGCCGGTGGAGCGGAGTAGCAGGAAGACATTTCCGCCAAGATCGTTGCGGCGCATGAACTCCTGCTGGAGGAGTTGATCCTGCTCAGGGGTGAGCGGTCGTGGCAGAGTGTGAGGCGAGCGTGGGATATCCTCGCGCAGCAGCAAGTGGGCCAGCTCGGTGAGATGACTGGTGCGAGCCAGTTCATGGAAGATGGTGCGCAGAGCAAAGAGTCGGCCGATGCAGGTGGCGGTTGCCAGGGGCGGAGTCTGGGCGCGCAGGTGCGCCATCCAGCCCAGGATATGAGGATCGCGGCGCAGCTGTTCGAGACGAGTAAGCTTCGGGTACTTCGTTCCGAGATAGACGAGGAAGCTGCGCACCACGATGTCGTAGTTGCGTTTACTGGATGGAGTGAGTGCCGTCGACAGAGACTCGACCGCATGCGCAAACACCGGCGCCAGGGGATGCTGGAGCGGTGGCCGGCGCCAGCGCATCAGGAGATCCTCGGGTGAGGATGGATGCATTGTGCGGCCGCACGGGCGTACTGGAGATAGACATCCTGCGGCGAGACCTTCACGTAGTGCATAGTGGTCTCGATGTCGGCATGGCCCATCAACTGCATCAGCGCGGGCAAGCTGATGCCTGCGCGCACCATGTCCGAGGCGAAGGTGTGCCTGAACCGGTGAGGGTTGGCAAGCTGAACGCCGGCGGACATACTCGCGATCAAGATAGCGATTGATCCACGCAACGCCCTTACCGGTGGATTGCTCGACCACCTGAATCGGACTATGTGCGCCCGATGAAGTCTTCTCTGAGATGACACGGAACTTCATGGCTGCGCCGCCTCCACCAGAGACTGGAACTGGTGTGCGTCTCCTCCTTGAACGAAGAAGGAGTTGGGATCATGCCCTTCAGGCAGGAGAACGCGACGTGCGGAAATACCCTTCGTGACAAGGCGCTGGACCAGTTGGCCTGCAGCCCGCTGGCCGCTCTGGTTCTGATCGGCATCGAAGATGAGATAGACGGTGCGTTCGCCTTCGCACAACTGGCGGAACTGGTCTTGGTTGAGCTGTGTACCCAGCGAGCAGGTCACGTTGTGCAATCCCGCCTGTCGCAGTGCGGCATAGTCGAACAGCCCTTCGACCAGGATCACTTCAGAGCAGTTGCGAACCTTCTCCCAGCTGTAGAGGCCGCCCTTGCCGCCGGGCAAAAAACGATGCGCAAAGGCAGAACCGATGCTGCGACCGTAGAGGTTGACGATATGCTCGTTCTGCCGCAACGGAACCACGATGCGCTGACAGAGGGCGTCCGCGCCGCGAGCGTTGATAAGGCCGATCCTGCGCAACAGATCGAACGAATGACCCTGCGCCGTGAGGTGACGGCGTAACATCCCGCCGGGAGCGTAACCGATATCGAGTTCCCTGATCAGAGCTGGATCATGCACTCCGCGCCGGTCGAGATAGTCGAGCGCCTCGGGGTAGCGATCCAGTTGCTGCCGATAGAACGTTGCTGCCTCCTCGAGAACAGCGCTGGAATCAGTTTCCGGAGCGATCTCCGAATCGAGGCTAGCCAGGCTCTGGCGGAAGGATAAGCCGCGCGATAACTGGATGAAGCGGATCAGGTCGCCGCCCTGCCCGCAGCCGTGACAGTAGAAGACATCTTTGCGCGCGTTCACATAGAACGATGGCTGACTCTCCTTGTGCAGCGGACAGAGTCCGACATACTCGAATCGGCCTGCGGGCCGCCCTGCCCAGTTGTGCTGTCGCAGGTACTCCAGCAGCGGCGTTCGCCGCTTTAGTCTTTCGACGTCCTCACCCACAGCGCCTTTTTCGCCTCCGGAGCCCAGCGTAGGAGAACCACGCCCCAGTTCCCAGGCAAGGATGGTGGGGAAAAGGATTTTTCCTCAGCGGCGCATAGGGCAGAGAACTTCGAGCATCGGAGTCAGCAAGGATAAGAACGCTGCCCCATCCTCATGCGAGTGAGCAGATTCCAGCCACTGGGCTGCTCGCGCAGCCGTCTTACGAAGAAAAGACAGGGCCGGCTGTGACTCGTCCACACCTTGGGACCAGCGCCGCACAGTAGAGGAATCGGGTGCGCGATCAGCATCCTTGAACTTCGGCGCCGCCTTCTCCCACGAACAGTGCTCCACAAAGCGACGCAGCAATGCCTGGCAGCGCGCCAGCAGACTGTAATGCGTGTAGGGCAGAGAAAACACCGGCAGAAAGGTGAACGTCTTTCCGCAACGGACACAGCGGCCCCGGCGAATCCTGATCCAGTCGTGATACTCGTCGTGCGCGTGCTTGCGACGTCGACCATGTCCGACAATCGAATCCTGTTCACAAATCGGGCATCGGCGTAAGATGATCTCGTCCGAGTCTTCGGCCCAGCAGGCAGCAAGCCGCTCCAGCGGGGCCGACACTGGGACAAAGAGGATCGTAACCTCACACGGGTCCCGCTTTCCGCTGCGATCCGCCAAGATGTTGGCAGGAAGCGGGGCCCCGCCCCCTCAAGAAAATCTCAACTGAAAGAAAATATAACTTCTTATTGTCAGCCTCTATCGCGTGACTCGGTTTATTGCCCGCTTATCTCCGCCGAGTCGCTTATCGACTCTAAACTCGAAAGGCAAAGTTCGCAGCGATTTCTGTTTGATGCGGCTGTGGGATTTGTGATTTTGGGATGCCAAGCGCTACATCATTGAACTAAGCTTGCTTTTGCGGAAGAGTTGACGAGGTTTTGGAGCATGGACAGACTCAAAGGGAAACGAGCACTCATTACGGGTGGTTCCAGCGGAATCGGTCTCGAGACCGCCAAGCAATTCGTTGCGGAGGGCGCACGCGTGGCCATCACCGCTCGCGCACCCAACTCCTTCGAAGAGGCACGACAGGAACTCGGACATCGTGCCATCTACATTGTTTCCGACGCTGCGAGTGCGGAGGGACAGAGGAAGCTCGCCGACGAAATCAAAGAACAATTTGGAGATCTGGATGTCTTGTTTATCAACGCGG
>JASHOY010000087.1 GCA_030038435.1 Acidobacteriaceae bacterium
GAGCAGGCTGAGACCGGCAACGAAGAGAGCGGTAAGCACGATGAAAGGAATCACCAGGCCGCCGATTGCGATCCACATCTCACCGCCGTCGGAGTCAATCGGTTCGTGTTCGGCAAGCGATCCGCGGCGCCGGTAAAAAGCGCAGGCGAAGAGGATCCACATCACCACGCTGACAATCAGGAAGAGGATCGTCATGACCCAGGAAAGATTGGCAATGCGGTGAGCGGCCGGGCCATGGGGATTGAAAGTGGACAGGGCAACGCGGCAACCTGTGAGCGCAAGGAGCAGGGGGATGAACGCAAGTTTGCGGAAGCCGCGAAACATCTATTGCCTCCCGGTGGGTGCGCTGTGTGCTGCCGGCGCGGCGGCGCTGAGTTCCATCGAATCCCTGGTGGTTTCGTTGGCGGGCTCCTGGGGAGGACTGGGCTCCCGCGAAGTGTCCAGTGAATTGATGTAGGCCACGAGTTCCCATATCTGGATTTCAGGAATCTTGTTGCCCCAGGCCGGCATGCCGTTGGGGCGGCCCTGAGCAATCGAGGCAAAGATATCGGCGTCGCTATCGCCATATCGCCATCTGCGGTCCCGGAGGCTGGGCCCGATGGCCCCGCCGCCGTGAGGGCCATGGCAGGCATAGCAGTTGTACCAGAGGAAAAGCCTGCGGCCGTCGGTAATGCTCACAGGGTCGTTGGCTACGGGATTCGCCTGGTAAAGGCCTTCATTCACGCCAGCAGAACCAGGCGCAGATACCTCGGCAGGCCGACTGCCGCTGGCCGCAGGAAGCGGAGTGGCCGCGGAGTGGCATCCGCCAATGCAGGCCGCGCCAGCGGCAAGTAACAATACGGCAACGTATTTACTCGCCGAAGACATAGAGATAATCTCCAGGATGCGTTGCGGATTTGATCTTGCGCATGGCGCCGGCAGCGCCGTGCGCAGCATACGGATCGCTGGCCGTCACGTAGGGAAAGTCCACCGAGCCCATCCAGCCGCCAATGCCGGAATAGACGGCGATGTACTGCTTGCCGTCAGGCCCGGTAAACGTCATGGGGCTGCCCACAATTCCCGAGGGCGCTTTGAACTGCCAGAGGACTTTGCCGGTGCGGTCGTCAACGGCGCGAAAGTAGCCGTCCATAGTGCCGTAAAAGGCAAGATCGCCACCGGTGGTGAGCACGCCGCTGTTCACAGGAAATGCGGCATCCCGGATGCTCCAGGCTTTTCTGGCATGAGCAACGTCCCAGGCGATGAACTCGCCCTGATAACCGAGCCCGGGATACATGCGCACAATGGCGCCCAGGTAAGGCGTGCCGGCAATGTAATTCGCCGTCGTGTCTTTGACATCCATACAAGTATTGTGGGCGGGAATGTAAAGGTAACCGGTTTTCGGTGAGAACGAGGATGCTGCAATCGCTTTGGCGCCGGTTGCCGACGGGCAGATATCATCGACATATTCCCCGTAACGTGGCGCCTTATTGGGATTCAGGATAACTTGCCCGTTTTTGAGGTCGAAGCCCTTGGCCCAATTCACCGGCTCGTACGGCTGGGCAGAGAGTAGTTCGCCGGTCTCGCGGTCCATAACGAAAACGTAACCGGTGCTGCCGGGATGAATCAGCAGCTTGCGCATGCGGCCATTCCAGGGCATATCGACCAGGATGTTCTCCATCACGGCGCCGTAGCCGAAGGAATCGTGAGGCTCGATCTGATAGGCCCATCTGGCCATGCCGGTTTCCGGGTTGCGCGCCCAGATCGTGACCGACCATTTGTTGTCGCCGGGGCGCGCACCGGGGTTCCACGCGGCGGGATTGCCGGTGCCGTAGTAGATGAGATTCAGCTCCGGGTCGTAGGAAATCCATCCCCAAACGGCGCCACCACCGCGCTCCCACTGGCCGGGGGTCCAGGTCGACACGCCGAGGTCCTTGCCGCGGTCTTTGGCATAGAACGGTCTGAAATCAGGACCGATTCGCACCTCGGAGTCAGGCCCGGTGCTGTATGCCTTCCACAGAATTTTGCCGGTGTCGGCATCGAGTGCGGTGAGTGCGCCGCGTACGCCGAAATTTCCGCCGCTGTTGCCCACCAAGACAATGTTGTCTACAACAGTGGGCGCCATGGTGAGCGTTTCTCCGTTTTGAACATCACCTATCTTGGTTTTCCAGACCAGTTTTCCACTCTTCGCATCAACGGCCACCGTATATGCGTCGAGCGTGTTGTAGATAATCTTGCCGTCGGCATACGCGGCCCCACGATCGACAACATCGCGAAAGGCTTTGCCCATGGCGAGAGGATCGGGGTTGGGATGGAATGTCCATTTGACAGGGAAGCCGGGCTTGGTAAGGTCGACAGCGATCAGGTTATCCGGGAAGGGTGTGACAAGGTAGAGCGTGCCTCCCACAACCAGCGGCGCGCCCTGATGGCCGCGAAAGATTCCGGTACTGAGTTTGCGAATAACGTGCAGGCTTTGCACGTTGGAAGTGTCGATCTGATTCAGCGGACTGTAGCGGGTGTTGCCGTAGTCGCCGGCGGGCATGGTCCATTGGCCGTCGGCGACCGGTGCAACCAGATGAATGTCGGAAATGGCCCCGGGAATGGACGAGGCCATGCCTCTGCCGGCGGTGTTGGGCGCGCCAGGTTTGGTCTGCGCTGCAGTTACACCGGCTGCGGCAAGAAAGCAAAGTGATAACCAGTGGCAACGCAAACCGGCAAATCGAGTCATCGATAATTCCTGTGCCCGCGCAACGTATAAAGATAGGCTGTCATGTCGCCGGCCTGCCGTGGTGAAACGCCCAGATCGGGCATTGCCGTCTTAGGGTCTACGTCCTCCGGATGTTCGATCCAATGCATGAGGTTTTCCGGCGTGTTGGGAAGCTGGCCGGCGATCATGGTTCGGTCTGCGTAGAAGTAGAGCGGCGGCCCAACCAGGCCGCGCGCGGTACGGATGCCTGGAATAATGTGGCATGCGCCACAGCTATAGCTGCTCAAGAGCCGTTTTCCGCGCTGGGGGTTTCCCACGTCGGTCAGGGAGTTGTTACGGCTGCTGCCGCAACCCGCCAGGACTACGCAGACGATCGCACCGGAGATGATGGCGCACGCGATTGCCGCGTCCGCCCGCAGCGAGATCATCGAGCCCTCCAGCAGAAATCGAGAAAGATGGCGGGCAGGCCGAGCCAGATAATTCCCATGCCTAAAGTAGCCGTGATGAGGACGCCCAGCACCGCCATGTATTCGCGTCGCTCGACGGCTTGCGCGTAGAGGAACGCGGGTTGCCCGGAGAGCTTCCGCCAGTTTCTGTATGAAACCATTCCGGAGTAAATGGAAACGATCAACAGAACCAACGCCAGCAACCCAAACAGGATTCGAGCGATGGGGTGGGCAGGAGGAATTCCGAAATCTTCCTGATGCGCGCAGCCCCAAATAAGGACGACGTCGAGGCATCCCACGGCGGTCCAGGCGATGGCGGAGCAGAGAAATCCGAACCAGAGTCCGCGCTGCGATACACCGGAAGAATCCTTGGGATCGGATGTGCTGGCCCGCGCCTGCGGATCAGTGGACATAAAGGTACCTCTGGATATGGGGAACTACGTAGAGCAAGCAGACAACGAAAACCCAAACCGCATCGACGAAGTGCCAGTAACGGGAAGCCACCTGGTACGGCATGTGCGGGCTGCGCCGCGCAAAGCCGTAATGCGGCTGAAAGCCGACGTAGATGAGAATTAAGAGACCGACAATGACGTGCGCGGCGTGGAGCGTAGTGATGGTGTAAAAGATGGATCCGTAGGAGTTGCTGTCCGGCGTCAGATCTCCCCACTCCGAGGCGTACTCGAATCCCTGTAGCACGAGAAATCCGAGGCCGAGCAGCACCGTGAGCCATAGCGCAATTCGGCCGGCGCGGTAATGCCCTTTTTCCACCTGCAGCTCGCCCCAATGCAGGACAACGCTGCTGCTGAGCAGGATGGCGAGCAAAATGAAGGCATAAACAAGATGCGGAGGCTCGTGGGTTGCCCAGCGGTTCTTGTTGGTGCCGAGATAATAGTAGGCGCCGAACATGCAGGCAAAGAGGGTGCCCTCGGTCGCAATCAGCGCCCAGACCGCCTGAATTCCGCGGCTCTGGTCGATCGGCAGAGCGCTCAGTTTTGCCGGCGGCGGAGGTATTTGTACTCGAGAGCTCACACAACCTCCTTCACGGTATGAGGCCACATCCACAGGCACCCGACGGCAAAGGTGAGGATGAGCATGGCCAGCACAACCCACATCGCGTGGAACAGGAAGGCGACAAAGAATCCAAACAGAAAGAGGCTCATAACTAGCGGCGCGAGGGAATCCTCGGGAATAGTCGCAATCCCCACGGGCACGGCGTCGAGCCAGGTTGTTGTTGGCGTCAGCCGTCCCCCATCGAGAACCCGGTCGTCATCCGGATCGTAGAGCTTCTCGGATCTGTCCCACAGGGGATGACGCGAGGCCACAACTGGAATGTGCGCGAAGTTGTAGGGCTTCGGAGGCGAATCGGTAAGCCACTCCAAGCCATCGGCGTTCCAGGGATTCGGGCCGGCGACGGCTCCGTCGCGCAGGCTGTAAAAGAAGTTGATGATGGTGATCAGAATGCCGAGGCCGAGGATGAATGCGCCGATGGTGATAACCAGGTTCCAGCTATCGAATCCCATTCCCGCCGGGTAAGTGTAGATGCGGCGCTGCATGCCCATCATTCCCACAATGTGCATGGGGAAAAAGGCCAAATTGAATCCGATAAACATCACCCAGAAGCTCAACTTGCCGAGCTTTTCATTCATCATGCGGCCGGTCATTTTTGGCAGCCAGAAGTACAGCCCGGCAAAGACGGGAAATACGTTGGCGCCCACCAGCACGTAGTGAAGATGGGCGATAACGTAGTAAGTGTTATGCACCTGCCAGTCGACGGGAATGATTCCCGTAAAGACTCCGCTGAGACCTCCAACCACCAGCAGCATGACTGAAGCCAGAGCGTAGTACATCGACGTGGTAGCGACGGGGCGCCCTTTCCACACGGTTGCGAGCCAGGCAAACACCTGGATCACGGTGAAGACCGAGATCATCATGCTGCCGGCTGAAAAGATGCTCATGGCCACATCGGATATGCCCACCGTGAACATGTGATGGAGCCATACGGCATAGCCAACGACGCCGGTGAGGATGGTCGAGATGGCGATATACGCGTATCCGACGATCGGCCGGCGCGAAAAAGCGGGAATGATCAGGGAAATCATTCCCGTGGCCGGCAAAAAGATGACGTAGACCCAGGGGTGGCCGAAGAACCAGAAGAGCTGCTGCCACAACAAAGTGCTGCCGCCATTGGCAATGTCAAAGAAATGCGTGCCCCAGTGGCGGTCGAGTTCGAGAAAGACCGAGACGGCAGTAAGGGCCGGCATGGCGAAGACGACCACAAACGAGATGGTGAGCGTGCTGTAGGCAAACAGAGGCATGCGGCTGATAGCCATGCCCGGGGCGCGGAAGCGAAGAATGGTGACGATGAAATTGATGGCCGCGCCGGTGGTGGAAATGCCGAGAAAGATCAGCGCCAGCACATAAGCGTCCATTCCCATTCCAGGCGAATACGCAGTCAGCGTGTAGGGAACGTAGGCGAACCATCCGGCATGCGGCGCTTGATGGAAAAACGGCGATATATAAAGAACAATTGCGGACAGTAAGAAGGTCCAGTAAGTAAAGGCATTGAGCCGTGGAAAGGCCATGTCGCGCGCGCCGATCATGAGAGGAATGAGGAATATGGCAAAACCGGAAAGGATGGGCGAGGCATACCAGAAGATCATGGTGAGGCCGTGCAAGGTGAAGATCTGGTTGTAGGCTTCCGGCGACAAAAGGTGTACGTTGGAATGGGCAAGCTGCAATCGAATGAGCAGCGCCTCGACCCCGCCCACGACAAGCAGGACGAACGCAGTGACCAGGTAACGGATGCCCAATTCCTTGTGATCAACGGTGGCAAACCATCCATAAATGGACTTTGGAGTCTCCCACAATTCCGTGAGCCGGCTTTCGACTGTGGCCTCGGCCATCTGCAACTCCAGCGCAAAGTGTTACTTTTTCGGTGCAGGGGGACACCCTGGAAAGGGACGGGATCTCCCTTCCGCTGGGATGGGAAGCTTTATGCGGAAGTTGCTCTTCGGCGCCTCAATGCATGTTGCATTGCTAACCTGCTTATGCAGCGCAGGAGGCGAAAAAGGAAGAAGGCATGGCTATGTTAGAAATCGGCAGCCGACGGCGACACGGGAAAGCAACCGGGTTGAATGCCCTGGATATCGAGAGGCCTCGCCGTCTCATCCTCGATCGATGCGGGACGTGAGTTTCTGAATGGCGCATTCTCCGCTGCCACAGCGCCTACGGTGATTCGTTCCGAGAGGGCAATCAGAGCACTCCAGTCCTCTTCGCTGAGCTGGCAGCGTAGCCGCTCCTGTGCCCGCTCCCAATTGGGGACGGCGATGCGCATTAATGCGCGGCCTGCCTCTGTAAGGCGATAAACACGCCGGCGCCGCGCATCGACATTCATGTGCACCCAGCCGGCCTTGCGGGCAGAGGCCAGCCTTCGCGAGAAGGTTTCCTCCGATGCGAAAAAGCGGCGCGCCAGATCGCAATGCGCAACTCCTTCTGATTCGGCGATCGCGCTGAGGATGAGGAACTGAGATATCCGCAGACCCGTCGGAGCCAAAACCAAATCATACAAATGGTTGACGGCGCGGCTGGCTCGCCTGAGACTCGCGCAGGCGCATATCGAAACACGAGAAGAAGACAACATAATATAGGCTCATCCCGCTTGCAAAAGGTTCGATTACAGTAAGTAAATAATTTGACTTGCGGGAGAATGGGTAGAACCAGGGCCAAGCGAATGCCCCGATTGTAGCAAATACCCACCAACGTGTCCAAAAGCAGCCATGCGAGGTGCAACAACGCGCCCATGGCAACATGCTGCTCATTCTGGTTGCGGCGCGGTGCTCTCGCTTCCTTGTCTCTCAGGAAGCGGAAGAGCACGGCCCCGTTTGCTACCCACCGCACGGCATAGCAAGTAGACTGCGACCGCGACGACTGCGGGGACCACAAAGAACAGAACGCGAAAGAGCATGCGAAGAGCGACTACCGAACCTCCCGTGGCCACGCTGATCACATCGTCGCTGCCTGCGAATTGGAGCACTATGAGGCCGGCGAAGATGGAGCAGCCGAGAGCGGTATTGAATGGATGCTGCCCAGGAAGATTGAGAATATTATGCGAGCGAACCTCACGGGAAAACCATTGTTCAATGAATGGGTAGGAATAGAGCGCAAGGAACAGCAGACCCGGAAACAGGACTGCGGGGAAGAAGACTTCCGGAACAAGATAGGGTCCAATGCGCAGATTCACGCCGGGAAAGAGACGCATTGCGCCTTCGATCCAACCGAGGTACCAATCCGGCTGCGCTCCCGGAATAATGCCGACAGGATTTGCCGGGCCATAGATCCAGACCGGATCGATCTGCACAAGTCCGCCCAGCGCCGCAACCATTGACAGCAGCAGCAGGAAGAGGCCAACCGACTTGAGCGTGTAAACCGGCCAAAGACGGGAGCCGACAATGGAAGTGTTGGTACGGCCCGGACCGGGATAGTTCGTATGGTATTGTCGCCAGATAATTGCGAGATGAACGGCGATAAGCACGGAAATAATGGCGGGCACGACAAAAATGTGCAGCGCATAGAAGCGGGGAATGGTCGCTGCGACCGGCACCGTTCCTCCCATGACGATGAACGTTATCCAGGGGCCGATGACGGGAATTGACATAGCGATCGCATAGCCGATTCGTAACCCGGCTCCGGAAAGAAGATCGTCGCACATGGAGTATCCGAAGAAACCGTTGACCAGGGCCAGTACCAGCAGCGTCATGCCCACGGTCCAATTGATTTCGCGCGGCCTGCGATAGGCGGCGGTGAAAAAGATGCGCGCCTGGTGCGCCACGATCGAGGCAATGAATATATCCGCAGCCCAGTGATGCATCTGTCGCATGAGCAGGCCTGCCGGCACATCGAAGCTGATGTGAAGAATGGAGCGGTAGGCAGCTGACATCTTGACGCCATCGAGCGGGCGATATGAGCCGTGGTAGATGACTTGTGCCGCACTGCCGTTGTAGAAGAGCGCCAAAAAAGCACCGGTGGCGACGAGGATCACGAACGAGTAGAGAGCGATCTCTCCAAGCATGAACGACCAGTGATCGGGGAAGACATGATCCAGGGCTTCGCGCAGGAATTTTGCGATGCGCAGCCGCGAATCCATTTCCCGGGCGGTAGATTCGATCATGGCATCTCCCAGAAACCGGGTCCAGGGGGAGCCGTGAACCCTCCGCCCGCCCGCAGAAACCCCTGGCTGTCTGCATAGAGAGGCAATTGCGGAAGTGGACGTGCCGCAGGTCCTCCCGTGGGCTTCGCGCCATCGAGTACATTGAATGTCGATTGGTGGCAGGGACACATGAGAATATGTGTGGTCGCCTCATACATGCCAACCGAACATCCAGCGTGTGTGCAGACACGCGAATATGCGAGGTTGCCACGGGGCGCCCAGCTTTCGCGCATTGGAGGTAGCTGTAACAGTTCCGGGCGGACGCGAATCAGGACCGTCTGCGATCTCTCCGCACCGATGCTGTCTTCCGGGAAGACGATCGTCATGCTTCCCGGCTGAAGCGCATCCACGGAGACGGGCTTGCCGTCAATAGTGACCAGGCGCTGGCCGCGTTTCCAGATGGTCGAGTATAAAGCAGAGAACGGGGCGAGCGAAAAGGCGCGCAACGTTGAGATCCACATGGCGACGAGGACGCTCACTCCCGCCGCGGCCGACCATTTCAACAGTCGTCGCCGGCGGACCTCGGCTTCGCCGCGCCGAAAAGACTCGAGAGCAGGTTCCAGATCCGGCGTCGGCGCCGCGAGAGGTTTGCGTGGTTCAGTCGCTTCAACGTGCGTGGAAAGCAAGTGGGACCAGACCACCAATGCGAAACCGAAGCCGCCAAAGAAGACGGCAAGCGTGCCCCCGAGCAGCACGTTGTCTCCGCCAGCCCAGTAGGCAACGAGGAACCCGAAGCCTCCGGCGAATGCCGCCGCAAGCGAAATCACAACGAGCAGGGTTCCCCATCGTACGTGTCTCGGCAGATGCGCGCTCGCACTCGCCTCAGGTTCTGAGTCGCAAAAGCGTTCCGCAGTCTCCGAGGCGGCTCCAACACCCTGGTCAGGCCGGGAGAGCGGGAGTCCCGGCGAGAGATCGGCGGAGTCGATTGATACACGCGGGACCTTAGAGACCAGCAGTTTTTGGAATAAGCGCGCAAGCAGCTTTAGGAGCAAGCCTGCGAGCCAGGGCGAACCAGCCGAGGTGGCGGCAACTGAAGCCCGGCCCTCCTGCTTCTCGTCGTCGCTCAACCTTTGCCTCCTCTTTCGATCCAGACGGTTAGAAAGATCAACGCCAGAACGCCTACCCAGGCGACGAACCCTTCTGCAACGGGACCATACCAATTCAAAGCACTGCCGCCCGGGCTTAGCGGATGTTGCGCGTACTTGATGTAAGTCACGATGGATGCTACCTGCTGATCGGTGATGGCGGCGCGTGGAAAGGCCGGCATGGGCCCCGGCCCCCAGCGGATCGCTCCAGCTATGACGGCGCCCGAGAAGTCAGTGAGCGCTGGTGCATTCGTGCCCACAAATGCAAGGGCTCCGCCACGAACCGCGGTGCGATGACAGGACGCGCAGTATTGGCGAAAGAGCACACCACCCTGTCCGATATTTCCATTTTCAAGCGGAATGACGGCTAGATGTTGCGTGACATAATCGGCGACGGCGTGAATTTGAGGCATCGAAAGCGTGGATGCGAAGCTCGGCATGTGTCCTGGGCCAAGTTCCACCGCAGCTATCACCTTGCCGGGATTATGCTCGGCCTGCAGGCAAGGCGCGGCGATGCTCACAACCGCACTGATGCCCTGGCCCTGATCTCCGTGGCATTTGGAACAGTGTTCCTCGAAAATAGCCTTTCCGTCAGGGACGGGTTGGCTCACAACCGCTTGACTCAGTGCCGCCTGCACGATGAAAAAGATTGGAAGAATGAGACCGAACCCCCTGCTCGCACGCTTCCTGAGGCGGTTCGATGCTCTTCTCAGCTTCACGGCAGGTTCGATGCTCGAGCCGCTTTGGATGGATGTTCAAAACCGGCGGCCACGTGCTACTTGCTATTGCAATGAGCGCAGAAGCGATTTACTTTCCGCCCAGTGTGCAGTCTCAATGCAAGCCAGTGGTATTCTCGATGTGCAGCGGACCGCTTTTGCAATGAGACAACCATAACGAAAGTTAGAAGCCAAGCGCTTAGAATCCGGTCGTCGCTGTTTCAGAATTCCCGATCGAGGATTATGAGACGCAGACATGCGCAGCATCTCCCCGCAATTTGGCTTACTCTTCCTCGCAGGACTATTGTCCGGATGCAGCGGCGGCAAAGCTCTAGGTAGTTATCAGGTGGCAACCGGTGGCAACGCTGCCCGCGGAGAACAGGTCATTGTTCAGTACAAATGTGGGTCGTGCCACACCATCCCCGGGATTCATAACGCAAACGGAGTTTTTGGTCCGCCGCTGAACGAAATGGCGCTGCGAAGTATTATTGCCGGCGAGTTTCCCAACCAGCCCGAGACTCTCGTGCGTTGGTTGAGGTCACCCACGTCGATGAAACCGTCGACTGCGATGCCGGATCTGGGCTTGTCGGAGGAACAGGCCCGCGCCGCCGCTGCCTATCTTGAAACTCTGCGCTGAGCGCCGTTTGGGTTCATCAAGTCAGGAGCAGCTCTGAGAGAGGCAGACGAGAATCGACGGTTGCGGCGTTCTCGCTTGAACTTCCGTTTCCGCTCCTGGTGCAGCACAAAAATCAGCGCAACCAGGGGAACGGGCAGGATATCCCAGATCAGGTCCCGGGCTTCGCCCGCGCCAACTCGTACTTCACCGGAGCATTGTCCCGTTTCCCGGCCTTGCCGAACCACCACGGTCACCTGCCACAGTCCGCGGGCGGGAAACGAAAAATTCGCAGCCTGAAGCCACTTGCTGGTGGCTGCCGCGTGCGATGCATGAAGTACGAGTCGCCTGCAATGGGCTCCGGCGGCGGCGAGAACGATTTCGACACGCGCGTTCTCGACCAGGCCCGGTGCGCCCGCGCGTTCTACGGCAACGCTGAAATCCGCGCGGCCTTTGGTAAGCGGATCCGGAGTAGTAAAAAGCGTGACAATAAAAGGTCCTGCGGACTGCCGAAAGCGAAGGCGGCCTCCGTCAGCAAAGGCGGCGTTTACGCACGACAAGACGAGGAGCGCGGCAAGCAGGGCGTTGGCGAGCGATCGCCGTGCAAATCCTCTTCTCATCACATGCCCATTCCGCGCATATACATCGGCTGGGTGAAGATCCAGACAGCCACGGCGTACAGAGCGGTGCTGCTAACCGCCCACAAAGCTGACATCGACCAGATTCGGCGCCCCGAGTTCACCATTTGCCGGATCACCTGGCGTCCCGCATACCAGGAGACGAATAAGCCCAGGTTCACGATCCACACCTGAAGGTCGAAGAGGTTCAATCGATTTGCGCCGAGCAGTGTGGTGAACATCGATGATGAGGTTGCCGCCATCAATTTGTGTGGCATGGAATTGTGTGGCATGGAAGCAGCGCGCTGCATAACCGTGGCACGTGCCGGCGAGAATTGCGCCGATAGATGTTGCAGAAGCGCCGGAATGGAAGACCATGAACTGGCCAGATGAAAGGCCAGGTGACCCAGCCAGATTGAGAGGCCGAGCGGAAGCAGCGCGATCGAAAACCTGCAAAACACGGCACGAAGGGAGGGGCTTGCGGCAAGAGACTTCAAGAGCCACGCTACTGCGACGTAGAGCAGCAACAGAATTGCTGAGAACAGGCCGGTAGCCAGCAGCGACAGCAATGGCGCCTCAGCCCAGGGGTGCTGGTGTCGGAACGAAGTGAGGAAGCGGGCGACGGGCGCGACCATGACTGCGGCATTGGCGATCGACGAAAAGACCACCACCAGAACCAGCGCGGCAAGGTCCGCGCGGACTGAGATTCGGCCGAGCGAGGAACGAACCGGGTCCCGCGCGAGTTCCCGAAGCGGGGACTGAAGCGTGATGGAAACGTTGTCCTGGGGGCAGGCCTTCACGCAGTCCATACATAAAGTGCAATCGAGATTGCCCACTTTGTTTGGCAAGTAAAGTTTGAGCTCGCAGCCGTGCTGAACGGCGTTGCCGCGAACGCAGTCGTGCGTGGAGCAACTCGAGCATATGTGCCGGCTACGCACGCCCAGTTCGAGGGGCGCAAGCAGGGATGCGATAAAGTTGAATTGTCCGACCGGGCAAATATATTTGCAGAAGCTCGCGCCGCGAAATACGGAGTTGATGACGGATGCTGCGACGACATAGGAGATGAGAAGCAAGGCGGTGTCGCGCGGCGAACTCCAGAGTGCGAACTGTTCATAAGCCCAGAAGAACAGCAGCATGAGCACCGCAGCCGGCCACTTTGTCGATAGCCGTTCGGGCCAGCGGAGTTGCGGAATTCCGAAGCGGCGCACCAGTTCGCTCGGCAGGACAAACGGACAAGCCATACAGAAAACGTTTGCGACGAACAGGAGCAGAATGAGATTGAGCGGCCGGAGGATGTTCCAGAGCAGCGCTCCGGCAGAGTTGAGAGGTCCTACCTGTACGCCGTAAAGTCCATCAAAGATAATCCCGGAAATGGCGGCGAAGCTGATGAACTGGAGCGCGCGGCGGCCGAAGCGCGACCGAAGTAGAGTTCCTGCAGCCGGGGCGTGAAGCAAATCGAAGGCGGGCGCAGGTGTACCAACGCTCGCAGCCGCAGGCGCCGTGGTCTGCACACTCTGCGGCTGGTCTGACAGAAGTTGCAGCATGATCGGGACCACGGCAACAACAGTGACCACCAGACCGGCAAGGATCATCTCTCCGCCCGCCAGCGCCTGATCGGTTAACGCGCTGATGCCGAACAGACGAGGAACCTCTGCGTACGATGGATAGACCACTCGCTTCGAGAGGGCAATGACCAGGCCCACGAAAAACAGAACCATGTGGGCCAACGCAACGTATGGAATGATCAGCCAGCGCGAGGAACGGATCCTGTTGGGCCAGGGCCGGACGACATACCACCAGAATGCCAAGGAAGTGAAAAAGAAACAGGCATGTTCCATCTGGTGCCAGAAGTTGGAGCGCAGACCAAGTTCGTACGCGGCGGGCAGGTGCCAGAGAACCACCGCCAGATCCATGGAGATCCATCCGAGGGCGGGGCTGGTAAGAAGCTTTTGCAGCCAACGGAGTGCGCGTGAACTCATCCAGGGCGCAAGTTCGTCACGCACCAAGCTCCGCGGCAAGCCTCGCAACAATGGAACAAGAGGATTCCCGAGCAGGAGCAGTGGCGGAGCAATCGACATGAGCAGCAAATGCTGCGTCATGTGTGCCACGAGCAGAAACGGATCCAGTGCGTCGAGCGGCGATGCCAGAGCGAGCCAGAGAGTGAGTAGACCCGTGAAAAAGCAGAGCGCGCGCCATATCGGCAGCTCGCGTGGACGCGTAACGCGGGCGAATTGCCATCCTCGAAGATAAACAATGCCGGCGGTCAACGTGCCCAGCGTGGGCCACAGGGGTATGATCCACGAGTGCGCTATTGCTTCCGGGAGGGGTTGGGGCATCTCATCGTATCCATCTGGATGTCCGCGGTTCATCGCCCGCGAAAACCCAGGCCGATTGTCCCCTGCGTCTACTCAGGAACTTGAGATTCGATGCTCGGTTGCAGGGACGAGTTGCTCATTTCAGACCAGGCACTTCACCGGACACTGGCCAATTTAGACGAAGGCGCTGTTGCTGGCCGAGTTGTGTGGGACCGTTGCCGATGTTTATTAGGTGGACAACAATGCCGTGGAGTTCAGGACTTCCGGAGCCTATCTCCAAGGTTGACCACCCGCCCGTCGCTCTATGCTCAATGCGGTGAATCACAAAGCAAGGGACAAGCTTGAAAGTGTCGCTATACTCCCACAATGGCCTGGCAGATCATGCTTTTGTCTCCACGACAAGCGAATCGCCGTGAGGCAAACTGACGACACGCTGGAATTGGACCACCATCCGATCCCCAGTTGACTGCAGCCGGTGAGCGATGTTCTCGCCGCCGACTTGAACGATCAGCGCGGCGCCCGAAGATGTAATCTCACAGGAGCGCAAGCTCAGATTCCCCGATACCACCTGCATCGAAAACCGCGTCCTTCCGGCACTCAGGGGTGCATAGGTGAAGGTGCCCCACCCGGTTCCAGTGGCCCATATACAGTGGAAGCTGAGGTGAGGAATTCTCGGAACAGCAACAACTCTTTTACCAATACCGTCATAGGAGAAGCCGCTGATTGCAACCAGGCTGCTCCAAGCCGCCATGGCGCGTGCGTAATGGTGTCCGCACTCCGCCTCATCCCAGGGGTTTCGCTTCAAGCCATCGTACCGCGAACGGATGTTTCCGATACACTCCACGCCTTCTGCCACCATATTTGAGTAGATCATCAATGCGGCGGCTGAGTGTTCAAATCCCGTCATCACCTCTTCAAAGTAAGGGAAAGGAATACGCGGCCTGGGCACGTCGGCGTAGTCGCAAATCACCAGTGCAGCTTCTTCATTCAACGCAAAGGTGCGCTCAACATTGTTGTGACTGACCAAGGTGCGCTTATAGTTAAATCGCAGAAGCGCAGTCAGAGTCGACCGCACGTGCTGGGGAGAAACCAGAGGTCCGAGAGCCGCCACGTCTGCGAGATACTGCCCAACAAGCTGGTCGATCAGGCAGCCCTCTCCAACCTGATATTCGGGATGTTCAGGATCGTCCGATCCCATTCCGGCGCGGAGTTGGGGTGCGATCTGATCTGGCCGGCGCCCAAGCACATGCTGAACAAAGTAATCGCCTTTAAACAGGTGCGCATCGATCCAGCCGCTTCCATGTTCAAAAAGTTGCCGGTATTGGCTGGCTGCCTCATCATCGCCCAGCGCTCGCGCCATCTCCTCGCATGCGCGCAAAGCCGCGAGATACCAGATCCCGCACATGGGATTGGGACCGTAAAACTCAACGTCGTAGGTATTATGCTGAACCCCCGTCAGCACACCCTGTTTGTCCTGATCCCAGCCGCCAGGCTCCCACGCAAAGGCGATTGCCTTTTGTATTTTGGGCCACATGATGCGAGCAAAGCTATCGTCCCCCGAGATCTTCCAATCCAGATAAGCGTGGACAATCTGACCCATCTGGCCATCGGCGGCTGCGGTATCGAAGCGCGCATATCCGTCGGGCAGAAGTTGGCGGAAGCGCATTCCGCCCTGGTCGTCCATCGAATAGCCGAAAGCAGCTTTTCTAAGCGAGCGCGCGAACGATGGAAACAGGAAGGTGGTGGTTGTCTCGTAGTTCCAAACGTGCGTGCAGTTTCCAAAACAGCAGCCCTCGGTGTCGTTACTGCCTTCGAATCCGTGAAACTCGCCGTCGGCGGTGCGGAAACAAGTAGTGCTGGCCAACGTGGAAAGATTTGCGCTCGCAGCTTCCTTGACCACACCTGGCACGGTGCTCTCCCGCAGGATTTGCGCAAACAATCGTGTCCGCTCTTCAAGCGGTGCGAGGTTATGGGCAGCATACTTCGCCGCCTCCCATGCATCGCGGAATCGGGTGGCGTAGAAGTTACCGAGGTTGGTGTGGCCTTTCCCTTCCGGCGCCGTCCAGCCGCACCAATCGGGAGTGCGGTTGGGAAAATGCCACGAGATGAAGAAGGTGAAATCTGCACTTGCGCCAGGTGCGATGGTCCTCTGCTGGCAGAGCGCAGCCACTGTGCTCTGCTCGGCCGAAGCAGCTCCGAGCTCACCGGCTGTCGAAAAAGCGTCCCAAAACAGTAGCGGCGAGTTCCACCAACGCCCCCGCGGCCAGCCTTCCCAGTGCGATATACGGACGCCTTCGACC
>JASHOY010000011.1 GCA_030038435.1 Acidobacteriaceae bacterium
GCCAGCGTAACCGCTGAATACGCTCGCCCGCGATTCTTACAGCGCCTTAGCTGGCGATCCGTTCAGGGTGGTCGATGCGGGCGAATCGTTCCAGCTCCGCTATAGGAATCAAAACGCGTCCGCCGATTCGCCTGAATTTCAATTGCCTGTCTGCCAGCAGATAATCGACCGACCGGACACTCAGAGAAAGCCGCACGGCTGCCTCTTCGCGGCCAACCAGCAGCTTTGCATGAGGTGGCAAAGTCTCCTTCGTGGGTGGCTTTTTCTTTCGCTGCCTGCGCCTGCTGGCCGCAGCGGGCTGCTGAACCGTAATTCTTGGGGTCGTAGCAATCTTCTGGCTGGGTTGACCTTTGTCTGAGAAATCACTGCCACGGGCGTTCTTCTCAACTGTGGGACTCTCAGGCTCAGTGGGATATGGCAATGCGTATTGGACGACTTCGGTCGTTCGCAAGAAGCGCTTTGGGGAAGGGAGAGATGAACGCAAGAGACACCTCGCGAATCTTGCACACTTGACAGTACCGCAGGAGTATCCATAGAGTCAACTTGTAAGTTTACGAATGGGTATGTCGGTCGCAACGGCAGTTCCCGAAGACAGGACCGAGAAAGGAAAGCCCGTGGCCGAAAAGCCCGGATGGCCGCAGCAGCCGGTCATCTCCATCCGCGTCTCCGAAGCGCTGCGCTCGCGTCTGGAGCGCCTGAAGGAAGTTCTCTCGAAGAAGAGCGGCGAAAACGTCACCACTTCGGAGGTGGCGAAGCAGCTTCTGGAATCGGCGCGCGGGGACCGCCTGGAGGTCGCCGAGCTGCTGACGAACGCGACGACGACGCTGGCTGCAGCCAGGCGCAAGGCCGAGGCCGGACTTAGCCTTGCCCGAGCCGAATGGATTGTCCTGGCCCGCTACGTCCAGCAGGGTGTCGAGAGCCAGACCGGGGATCTTGTTTCACGCGAGACGATGAGCGGAATTCTGGCTGCCTTTCTTGCGGCGTACAGAGTGCGGCGCGGCAAGAAGCCAAGCCGGGATGAGGAGTATCTCTCCAATCTGCCGCGCCTGAACAGGGAGGGAAAACCGGTCCATGGATCCGCGGCCGAAGGGATCGATCTTCAGACCGCCGTCGAGCGGCTGATTCGGGCGCTGAAAGCTCCGGATGCTGACGAGGTGTGGCCCCAGTTTGCGGCGCGGAATCTGTACGAGTTTCTGGAGGAGGAATCCTTCGGGATCGAGGCGATGAATCAGGCGCTGAAGCCGTACTGGCCGGTGCTGTGGCGAATGGCAGCCCGAGGGCATTATCTGGTGCGCGGCTACCCGGTGCGGGATCCTGCCCGACGGGCCGCCGAACATCCGTGGGGCCCGGCGATTTCCTCGGTCTTCGAGGGCGGATTCGTGCTGTCGTTTGCGACCGGCGGCGAGGACCTTTCGGTGCTGATCAGCCTGCCGGAATCCCGCCAGACCATGTTCGAGATCAGCCCCTGGCCGACGATTGCGGAGTTCCGGTCGATGCTGGAGAGCTGGGACACGAGCGAGCCCAATTCCTTCTGGCGGGGTCGGTGGTTTTTCGGCTACACGGCGATGGAGACGACCGTGCCGCCGGTCTGGGTGCGCTGGCAGGGCGCGGTCACGTTCGGGTTCACGGCTCAGGAATGGGCTTCGCTCCAGAAAGCGTTTGGCCTTGCCTGGCAGAAGCCCGAGCTGCAGCGCATCTCCGGCGAGCTGATGCTCGAGTACGGCGAGCTGTAGGCGAAGGGCAAGGTTCGCGCTGCTGTCGCAGCGGATGTAAGTGGACACGACAACCCCAACTGGGTTGCTGCAGGGATACCGAATCCGCGCTGGCGTTTACAGGTGTCAACATCCGCTGTGACAGCCATTTAGGCTTTCGGCGTTTACGCCGGTAGACGCCCGTTTACCGGAGTAGACGAAAACAGCGCCGGTGACGACGGCGGCGTAAACACGTTGAAGCGAAAGAGCCTTGCGCAACTTGCAGGGATCGGGGCTAAAAGGCAAGAACCACAGCTCAGAACGGAGGTTCCCACCATGAACGCCTCCCGAACGACGACTGTACAGGCGAACAGTCGTTCCCAGGGCGACGAAGGCAAGCCCGGCTTCCGCACCAAAACCATCTCGACCCGGCTGACTCAGGACGAACTGGCCGAGGTGGAAGCGGCTGCGGAACGGGCGGGCAAGCCGCTCTCGGAGTGGCTGCGGGAGATGGCCCTGACTGCCGCAAGAGAGCGGCCATCCGATCCCATCGAGTTGCTGCTCGCCGAAGTCTGGGCGCTGCGTTTTGCTCTCATGAGCCTCTTCCATGCCGGGGCTCAGGCGACGGGAGAAGGCCGCCCGCTGCTCCCCGAATCGGTTCTCAAAATCCGCGACCGCGCCGATGCCAGGAAGCTAGAACAGGCTCGCCAAATGCTCGCCACCTTCCTCGGCAAGAGGACGGAAGAGCCATGAACCGCAGGCACATTCTTCTCGTCCTTGCCCGGTTGCTTGCCTTTGTGGCAGTGGCCGAGACGCTGACCCTCTGGGTATTTTGGCATTCTCCGTGGACGCCCCTTGAACGGCATTACCTGCCCGCGTACATCTGGTGCTCAATCCCAGTCGTGATGCCGGAGACGGTCGAAGTGCGGTTGATCTGGAAGACCGCGCCGCACCGGAAGCCACAACTCGCCGCCGATGGCGATGCCGTGGATTCTCCGGACGGAACGGGCCTGGTGCTTTCACAATCAGCCATGCACGCCGGGTGGAAGGGGCTCATGGAAGGTCCACCACGCCAGATTCCGTCGGAAGTGCTCAGGCAGGATTTGGCCGGCCTGGCCTTCGAGGGGCAGAGCCTCGGAAATCTCCTGCTTCTGCCGGAATTATCCGTGCTGGCGGTGCTGTGCGCGGCTCTTTGTGCCTGGTTCCTGTTCATCGGATTTCTACGGGCGCTGATCGCCGATTATGCTTGGCGACGGCGCTTATCCTCCCGGCGGGAGCTGCTTCCGAGTCTGTTTAAAGACTGCTCGGCGCGGGCGCAAAGGGCGTGTAGAAGACTCGCAGCGCTGCATGGGAGCGCAGTATCGCGCATACTGACGCACAGAACTGCACCGCGCCCTGATGCTGCCCCCGCTGAACCACCGGCACGACCAGTCTCTTTCGCTCTTCCCTTTTTCGGTGTCCAGAACGGAACCGGGGCCGGCTATCTCTGGAGTGAAACGGACGAGGTCGAGTGAACGAAAACCGTGGCCCGGCACAAGTCGGGCCATCGAGGAGCGCTCCCTATGCTCACCATTTCCAAGCCGCTGTCGGCCAGCCAGGCGCGGATGTATCACGCCAAAGAATTCGCATCGCACCAGCAGAACTACTGGACCCGGAACCAGCAGGGCCACACCGAATGGCAAGGGAGGCTCGCCGACCAATGGAATCTCACCGGGCCTGTGCATGACGAACATTTCGCCCGGCTGGCCGAGGGACAGCATCCCCAAACCAGCGAGCAGCTCGTCCAGCACCAGATTGCGCGGACTTATGAAGGCAAGGGCGGAAAGGAAGTTACCAGCGTCGAGCACCGCGCCGGATGGGATGCCACGTTCTCTGCGCCAAAGTCGGTATCCATCACTGCTCTTGTCGGCAGCGACGACCGGGTACGAATTGCCCACAGAGAGAGCGTCCGGGCGGCATTGGGCGAACTGGAGCGATACACACAGGCCCGTATCGGCAACGTCCATGCGCCGGAGACCACCGCCAAGTTTGTAGCCGCCACTTTCGAGCACGACACTGCCCGGCCCGTGGACGGCTATGCGGCGCCGCAGTTGCACACCCACGCCGTCATCTTCAATGTCACCGAACGCGACAACGGCCAAACCCGCGCCCTGCAGCCGCACGAAATCTTTGTCTCGCAGCGATACGTGACAGCCGTTTACCGCTCGGAGCTGGCGCTGCGCCTCGAAAAGCTGGGCTACGCCCTGGAGCGCGGCAAGCACGGCCAGCCGGAGATCAAGGGATACACGAAGGAATATCTCGAGGCATCCAGCCCGCGCCGGGAGCAGATCAAAGACCATCTCCGCGAACAGGGCATCGATGGAGCAAAAGCCGCGCAGATCGCTGCGCATCACACGCGCGACCGCAAGGAGCTGCTCTCGCAGGCAGAGGTGTTGCGGCGGCACCGGGACTTGGCTGCTCAGTTCGGTCATCAGGCGGATCGCGTCGTTGCGCAGGTGCGAGCACATGGTCAATACCAGACACGGGAACCGGAGATCGGAGCGCAGAGGGCGGTAACCTGGGCGCGGGATCATGTGTTTGAGCGGGCGGCGGTCATGGATCGCCGGGCCATCGAGGAATCGGCGCTGGCGCGCGGCATGGGCGAGACGACCTATGCCGCAGTTCACTGCGAGTTTGACCGCCGAGTGCATGCTGGCGAATTCCGCGAAATCGCCCAGAACGGCTCGGAACGCCAATTCACAACCACGACTATGATTCGGATGGAGCGCGAGATCATTGCACAGATGCAGCAGGGCAATCGGTGCGGCTACGACGATCCCCTGCTGGTTTCACCGCAAGTGCACAACAGCATTAGAGACCAGCACCCCGAATTGAGCGCCGCCCAACGCAGTGCCGTGGAAGACCTGCTCCTCTCTCGTGAAAGGATCGTCGGCCTGGATGGTGTGGCCGGTGCGGGTAAGACGACCGTGCTTTCCGTGATCCGCGAAGGCGCAGAGGCGGATGGTTATCGCGTAGAGGGCTTCGCGCCCACGTCCCGCGCGGCCCAGAAGCTTGCCGAGGCGGGCATGGAAACCTCCACGCTGCAAAAGCATCTGGCACGCGGCGAGCACCCCGATACCGAGGAGAAACGCCTTTTCGTGATCGACGAATCCTCCCTCGCATCGACGCGACAAATGCATGATTTTGTGCATCGGCTCCATCCCAGTGATCGCGTCCTGCTGGTGGGTGACCGGCGGCAGCATGAAGCAGTCGAGGCCGGGCGGCCCTTCGCCCAGCTTCAGGAATCAGGGATGGTGACGGTCAGGCTGGAAGAGATCGTGCGCCAGAAAGACCCGGAACTGAAACAGGTTGTCGAGCAGCTCGCGCGGGGCCAGGTTCATGAAGCGATCCACAACCTTGATATGCAGGGGCGCGTCCATGAGATTCCCGATCACGACAAACGCATCACGACAATTGCCAAGGAGTATGCGCAATCACCCGAGCGTACCCTTGTGGTCTCGCCCGACAATCGTTCGCGCATGGAAATCAACGAGCGCATCCACGCGGAACTACAGGTTTGTGGGATCGTTAGCAAGACGGAACATCATGTCCCAACGCTCGTCCCGCGCCAGGACATGACCGGCGCGGATCGCACATGGGCTCAGCGGTACGAGGTTGGTGACGTCCTGCGCTATTCGCGGGCATCGAAGGAAACCGGTATCAGCAGAGGCGAATACGCTCAGGTCAAATCCATTGATGGCGCGGCCAATCGGCTGACGGTTGAATTGCGGGACGGCACCGAGCGAATATACGATCCGCGCCGGCAGCAGGGCGTTTCCGTATTCCGCCAGGAGCTGCGTGCCTTTTCCGAGGGTGATCGCGTCCAATTCACCGCGCCCGCTAACGACCTCAGAGTAGCTAACCGTGAATTGGGCACCATCGACTCCATCGCCGGTGATGGGCGATTGAATCTGACGATGGACAATGGCCGTTCTGTTCAATCCGATCCGAACCGACAACTGCATCTCGACTATGGCTACGCCGTCACCAGCCATTCCAGCCAGGGCCAGACTGCGGATCGAGTTCTGATCAACGTGGACACCGAACTCGCCGCCAAAGACCTGCTCAACTGCCGCATGGCCTACGTTGCCATCTCGCGCGGCGCGCACGATGCCCAAATCTTCACGAACAATGCAGCGGCGCTCGGCAACGCCCTCAGCCGCGACGTGTCCCATACGCCCGCCATCCAGCAGGCCGCACCATCGCAGGCTGTCGAGCAAGCCGT
>JASHOY010000088.1 GCA_030038435.1 Acidobacteriaceae bacterium
TCAGTGCCTCGCGCGCTTGCGCCTTGGTCATCTCCGCAGCCTTCGGTTCCTCGCGCTGCGCTGCCCTCAGTCTCGCCCGCCTTGCCGCCTGAAACATGAGTTCACTCATCCGGCACGGATCCATCTGGTCCTGCAGCGTCTCCGCCTTCAAATCGGCCGTGATCTGCGGTCCCTCCTCACGCCCGCATAGCAGCGTCGAAAACGCCTTGGCGCTGTCCAGCCGCCACTCCGGACCTCCGGCGCGCAACGCCAGCCGCTCCGCAAGCGGCTCATCCAGCGTCCCGCGGATGAAGAACGGCCGCACCGCCTGCACGCTGCTCACCACCCCCGTCTCTCCCACCGGCAACTGCGTTGCCACCAGGCCGAGCTGGCCCGCAATATCCAGGCTCCCGTACTGGTGAATGCGCACCACCAGCGTCTCTTCAATCTCCTCGATGGTGCGCAGTTCCTTGATCGTGCGCGGCACCCGCACCAGCGACTGGTAGCAGGCCTTCTCCGGATCGGTGCAATCGCGGAACTGCTTCAGCGAATAGGCCACAAACGGCACCTGATTCCCCAGCAGCTCCAGCGCCAGCGCCCGTCCCGTCTTCAGGTCTTCGGCATGCGCGCACTTGGTCCGCTTCTTGGCCAGCAGCTCCGCCCGCAGATGCTGCGCCCATCGCCACGCCGCATCCGGCGCATCGCCCAGACCCGCATCCGCGTCGCCCTCGCTGATCTCGATCACCGGCAGAATGGTCGCCTTCTGGCCCACACCCAGCGCCGGCCACACCTCCGCGTCCACGCGCAGCAGCGTCTGTTCCGGATGCTCGCTGAACTCCGTCTCGTCGCTCAACCACACGCTCTCCGGCTTCAGAAAATTCGCCACCGTGGCCTGGAACCCCTGCACCTCCAGCCGCGCAATTGCCGCCGTGCAGTTATCCACAAAGCTGAACGCCGGCACCATCCCCGCCGCCACCATCTCCCACTCGCCCTGCTCCGTCATGCGCTCAAATTTCACCGGGACCATGAACGACAGTTGGTACTTCGTCCAGTCGCCGACATTATTCGTCAGTGAAGTCACGCCGCCAAAGCTGGAAACAATCAGATAAACATATGCCAGGCCCCCGCCGGCGCGCTGCTGCTGTGCGGCGCCGTTCCCATGCCGCGTCCAGACTTGAAAGCGGATTCGTTCCTCTTTTCCGTCCTCTCCCTTCATCAAAACCTCCGCCGGTTTCTCCCTCTCCAGCGGATTCCCCAGCGGCAAATTGATGTATTCATCCACAAATCCCTGCAGCTTCTTGCGCTCCGCCAGCAGCGGCAGCACGCGCACCGTCGCATCGGAAAACAGAAACGGCCCCGCTATGTCGTCAATCGCCGTGGTCACCGTGCTGTTATAGCTGGGACTATCGGCATCGCCTTCCTCGGGCTGCGGTTCAAACTTCGCCCCCGCCCCGTCCCTCCACACGCCCTCATCGGTGCGCCACGCCAGGTTCTCGCCCTGGTCATATTTGATGTCCACATTGATCCAGAACGGCAGCACCGGCTTGAACTCCGCCACCTTCCCGTCCTGTCCCAGCCACTCCCGATACGCTTCCAGCCCCAGCTTCTCCGCAATCGGCAACGACGGATAGTCGTAGAGCCGGATGGTGTGTCCCCCGCTCACGTCTCCCAGCATCACCTGGTATTCGCCCAGCAGCCCCCCGCCGTTGAATGACTTGGTCTCCATGCGCCCATTGGTCAGCGCCTGGTAGCAGATCCCGGAAGGATCCTCCGACAGGCGGAATTGCTTCAGGTTCAGCGAATTCTGCACAAACCCGCTTCCCCCCGGCGCAAACCACGGCCCCATCCGCGCCAGCATCTCCGGAAACACCCCCGGATCGGACCCCGGATTCACCTCGGAAATCCGCATCGATTGCGCCAGCCACAACGCATCCCGCCCAAATCCGCTCAGCGCCTGCGCAAGGTTCGACGCAATCGACCACGGCATCATCGGATCGCTCGCATCCAGCGGCAGCCGCATCGCTGAAACCGTGCCCCGCTCCACCTCCAGAAATACCCGCCGCTGAATCGTCCCCCCGCTGTAGGTCTGCGGAAATACATCCGTTTCCACCCGCGCCAGCATCACCGGCGACACCGGATTCTTGATCCACTGGCTCGGCGTCCGCGTCACGCACGCCAGCACCTTGGGAAATCCGAAAACCGTCCGCCCCAGCGGCACCGAAAAATCGTCATTCACAAATACATACGGCGTCACCACCGCCCAGTCGTGAAACTGGAGCCGCCCGTTCACCAGCCTGTACCACTCCAGCGGAATCATGAAAAACACTTCGGTTTGCGCGAACCATCCAATCCGCGCCACCTCTTCCGCCACCTGTCCGTAGTCCAGCACCATCAGAAACACATAGGGCAGCGGCGCGCGAAAATATCCCGCCTGCTGCGGCACAAAATTCAGCATCCCGTCGCACACCCGCTGCAGCGCGTCCAGCGAAGCCCGCAGCGGAAACACGCTCGCCGTCATGCCGTTGAACAAAAACGGCGGCTGGATGGGCAGCGGATTCTCCGTCAATTTCGGCAAACCCCTGGTGAATTCTTCCCGCGTCTTCACCATTCCCTCCGCAATTCCGACCATCAATACTCCTGGGTGCCCACCGTCAGATCACTGGGTGCCCCACTCTCGCGACGTCTTTGTTTTTGTCGCTAGGGTGGGAAACTCAAATCTCATCTCCAACTCCACCTGCCGAAGACCCTAATTCCTCTCGATCACCCAAACCGGCAGCGCCTTCAAAAACTGCTTGTCCCGCGAATCCGGCAAATACCCGTACAATTGCTCGAACTCATACTGCGCCGCTCCCGCCAGTCCATGCGCAACCTGCCGCGCATAATCAACGGACCCATGCGCTCCCATCTGCTCCAGCACCCAGCGCACATCCTCATCCGTGCGCTCCTCGCGCCGCCGCCCCAGAATTCCGCAAACCCGCGCGCTCTCCTTTTTGTTCGCGTGTTCCAGCAGATGAATGAGCATCAGCGTGCGCTTGCCTTCCCTGATGTCGCCGCCAAGCTCCTTCCCGTACGCCTTCGCGTCGCCCTCCAGGTTCAGCAAATCGTCCTGGATCTGAAACGCCGCTCCCAGAAAAAATCCAAAGCGGATGCAGCGGTCCAAATCGAGCATTCCCCGCGACCCGATCAGCGCTCCCATGCGGCTGGGGTGAATGGTGCACAGCCAGCAGGTCTTCTTCAGCACCATCAGCAGGTAATCCGCCTCGCTCACGTCCACCACGTTATCCCGCCGCCAGCCCAGCTCGAACGCCTGCCCCTCCGCCGATTCCCGCGCCATCCGCTCCGTCTCCTCCAGAATGCGCAGCGACATCTCCGCTCCCAGAATCCCGCGATTATCCAGCAGCGGCCGCATCGCCAGCAGCGATAGCAGATCGCCCACGTTGATCGCAATGGGCACGCCCTGCGCTTCATGCATGGTCGGCTTCCCGCGCCGCTGCTCGCTCTCGTCCTCCACATCGTCGTGGATCAGCATGGCGTTGTGCATCATCTCAATCGACACCGCCGTGCGCAGCGCCAGTTCCATCGCCGTCCCAAATGCCCGCGCCGTCGCAATACAAAGGCTGGGCCGGAACGACCGCCCGCCCCGCTTCGGGTAGTCCGCCGCCAGGTCGTAAAGATACCGGCGCGGCTCAGCCGAGGGCAGATACTGGAACAGCAGCGCGCGCGTTGCTTCCCCGTACTCCCCCAGCACCGACGAAACCAGGCTTCTGTCAGGCGTATTCATATACACACCGGCCCCATGAGGCCGCCAGACTTCTCGCCGTTTTTGAATTTACTGGTCACATTGAAAACACTCGCCGTTTTGAAAAGGTACGGCTTCACAGGCTGCCGAAAAACTCGATGGAAGAGGCTTTGTAACAAGGGCACGGCTTTAGCCGGGCCGCAACGGTCGCAAAATAAGCCGGGCTCCAGCCCCTGTGGGCTCTTGTTTGCCTCCTGCCCACCTCCACGCCCGCTCAGGAAACCGTCACCATAACCTCGCCAACCACGCCCTGATCCGTCTTCCTGCGAATAAGCCCGCCGTACTTCCCCGCTGCTTGTTGATCGCCGATCTTTACGCCTACCTGGATCACCGCTCCGTCCCGTGCAATCGTCACATCCCCAATCGGCACCCCGCTCCCGCTCTCGGCTCGCAACGGCTCGCAAATCAGCCCCGAGGGATCAGCCGTCGGATTCATATTCACCACCACCTCCGCCGGCCGCGCTGAAGTCAACTTCACCATCACTGCGACCGCTGGGGTGCCCTGCGCAAACGCAAACGGATTCATCGCCGCCTGCTGCCATCCCGGCGGCATATACGACGACCACATCTGGCTCCACGCCTGCATCGCCGCCATCCACTGCGCCGCCATCGCCGCCATCGCTCCCATCGGGTTGTTCCAGTTGTTGAATCCGCCGCCAAAATTCCCGCTGCTGTCGCTCATAGCTCCTCGCCTGTTGGGATCGTTGAAAACCCCGCGCGCCGCTTCCTGTCCGCGCCGCATGTACTCGTCAATCACGGCATACGCCGTCCGCACCCCGTTCTCCAGCACGCCGCACACCGCCGCGCCGGCAGCCGTGAACATCTCGCCCGGGCCTCCCACCTGCGCAGCAGTACCCCATGGCGACGCAATCGAGTTCCGTATCGGCCCGCTCTGCTCCGGCGCCGTGCGCGTAACGTGTGTGGTAGCAGTCGTCATCACCTGACCTTAGGGATGGTTATAACCCACAATCTCTTTCAGCCCCGGCTTCCCTGCAATCGCATGCGCCGCCAGCAGCCCGCTCATCACCGCCGACTCGATGCATCCTGAATCCAGCCCCGACGCCGTCCAATCCCCCGCAATCGTCATATTGTCGAACGTCATATCCAGCGGAGAAATCCGGTATACCAGACTGCCCGGCAATGACTGCACGTAACGGTCCGACGGATTTACATTCGCCGCCCAATACTGGGTGTCGAATCGCTGCGTTCCCTTCCCTGCTTTCGCTTTGCCTTCCGCCGCCAGCATCTCCCAGCGAAACTCCCCATCCCGAACCGCTCCCGGCCACAACTGGCCGGCGCCAGTGTTGAGAAAGCGAATGGCATTCGACCTTACCGCGTCTCTCTGTTCCCTGTGAAAGACTCCGCTAACTCCCTCGCCATTCACCGCCGCATCCGGCAATACACCGCAAAAGTAAGCGATCGACCGCACCGGCTCCTTCCAGCTTTCTTCCGGAACCAGGTGACTCATATCCGCCCACGTATCGAATGGCTCCATGAAGCCCGAGAGGTTAGCCGGGGGGTGCGGCCAGCCAAGCTGGGCGGGACTCTCGTTCATCCAGATCTGGAAAGATTGCGTGGGGACGGTCTTTACATGTCGAACCATATCACGCCAGCGCGCCTCCCGCTCCACCAATTCGCTCGCCACCTCCGGCAACGCCCCCATGCTCACGCCCAGCACCACCAGGTCGAAATCCCTGGTCACCCGCAGTTTCTTCACGCCCGCGCGCCGCTTCTCCCACGCCGCCTCAAACGCGCGTCCCTCGCGCTCCAGCTTGTCCCCATCCACAAGCTGCGCATAGTCGGGCTGTGACGGCCAGCTCGGCAGGTGGTGAAGCTCCACCAGCGGCTCATACTCCTTGCCCCCAACCACCCGCGCCTGCACATCGAAATCCAGCGCCTCCACATATGCAGCCTCGCCCTCTTTCTGCGGCGCCAGCCCCACGTTGCGCAAACGATGAAAAAACCTGAACTGCACTCCGCGATGTTTCAGCACCTGGTAGAGCGGCGCGAACACCACATCGCCCATCCCCGCGCCCATCCTCCAGAACAACGATCCGCGGTAAGTGAAGAACATGCGCATCGCGCCGCGCAGCGCCACTCCCGCCGCCAGTCGCGGCCGCGCAATATCTCCGTCCTCATAAGCAAATACCAGGTCGTAGATGCCGCGCATGAATCCCGAATCCAGCGCATGCGCCGAGGCTCCATGCATGCGCAGCCATTCCCGCCAGTCGTGCTCATTGATCGCATCGAAGCCGCGCGCATCGAGCGCCAGCCCGCATCGGATCGACCCGCGCAGCACGGCCAGAATCAGATCGATCACCTGCCACACCCGCCGCAGCTCGCGATCGCCTTCCACCAGGATTTCGAGCTGCCGCCGCGCCGTCACCGCCAGCATCTCCAGAAGCGGCGCCACCGGCGAGCCGATGGTCGTAAAAAACTGCGGGAAAAACTGCTCCGCCGCAATACGCAGCAAATCGCCGGCTTCAAGAATCGCCGCGGTTGTCGCCAGTTGCCCATAACGCAGTAGTACGCTGATGGCTTCCGCTACCGCCTCCGGAGCCGGCGCCGATCCCGGCGCCGCCGCGCCGGCGCGCTCCAGCTTCTCCATCGCTCCCGCCGAGCGCAGCAGTTCCACCACCAGCATCACGGCCTGTCGCAGATATCCGGCCACTGTAAAGGGTCCGCCGCTCACCGGGTCGCCCGGCTCGCCCTGCCCGGGAGGAAAATGCGCCAGCCAGAACGCCCATCCCTCGCCGCTCCGGTCCGCTACTCCCACGTCCGGCGCCGGCTTGAACGCATCCCGCCATTCCGCAATCCGGCAGCCCGGAAAGACCCGCTTCCGCTCCGCATAGCACTCCCGCATCAGCCGGAATGCGTTCTCGTAAAATCCCATCCACAGGTGCAGCCCGTGCTCTTCCACGCGTCCGGCAACCCCGCGGCCAGACGCGCCTTTCCCCCCCAGCCGCCATCCCATCTGGTACACGGTCACTTTGTACTTCCCCTGGTGCTCAGGCCGCGTAAGCTCAAACGCCGCCGTCAGCGCAGCGCACCCGCCGCCCACCACCGCCACCCGGATTGGCCCGCCCGGTGTCCCCGCCATCAGCGCGCGCCTCCCTTCGTCCACGACGCCGGACGCGCCAGATCCTCGGGCAGCCGCGTATCCCGGTCGCCCACCGCTTCCGCAATCTGTCCCGTGGTCAGTCCGTGCGCGGTGCTCAAATCGGCGCCGCAAAGATTCGCCCGCTTCAGAAATGTCGCCGCCAGGCTCGCCTCGCGCAGGTCCGCGCCGGACAAATCGGCTGAAAACAAATCCGCGCCGTCGATCCGGGCATGACGCAGGTCTGACTCGTGCAGGTTCGTCTCCCGCAAAATTGCCTCTTCAAGGCTCGCGCACATCAGGTTGGCGCGCTGCAGATCCGAGCGCTGCAGAAACGCCCGGTGCAGATCCGCATACGCCAGTTGCGCGCTGGCCAGCCTCAACCCGTTCAGCATCACGCCCCCGGGGTGCTCGCCACGGAACGCATTCCACGCCTCCGCGCCCGATTCCAGCAGTTGAATGAGGTTTTCTCCGCAGACCAAATCGATCGACCCCCTTGCCCTTCGACTGGTGCCGCCACGGCATACCCGCAATTACCCCGCTTGAAGCTTTATGCAAAGTCACCATCTTGCTTGGGGGAAGAGTGACCTCGGAGAGCGCAAAAAGACAGGAATCCTGCGAAAATGCCTTGAACCGTTCTCAAATTATGGTGGCTCTTCTGGATGCGCGTCAACCAGAACTCCCGCCGCCATCGCTTCCCCGTTCCATCATCCCTGCCGCGGAGACAACCCCAGCCGCGCCACCAGCCGCTCGAACTCCCCATTCCCGCGCAGCGAATCGTATCTCGGATCGACATTCACCCACACCATCTGCCGGATCCGTTTCTCCAGTCCCTCTTTGAGTCGCTTCAGCGCCGCTTCCTCTTCGCCCAGTCCCGCATACACCAGCGCCGCGTTCAGCGGCGACACCCACTCCCGCTCCCCTAGCCGCTCGAACTCCTGCAGCGTGAGGTGCGCAAGCTCCCGCCTTCCCATCCGCGCGTAGCAGTACCCCAGCTCCGCCATCGCCGCCGGAATCTGCCCCATGATCTTGGCCGCATATTCAAACCGCTTCAGCGCCTCTTCGAAACGCCCCTGCTCCAGCAGCACGCGCCCCAGCGACCAGTACCCGTGCCCGAAGGCCGGGTTTGCCTGCACAACCCCGCGCAGCGTCTCCTCCGCCTCATTCCAGCGCCGCATCCGGTAGAGGCACCCGCCCACCGCCGTCTTCGCAATCGGCGACAGCGGATCCAGTTGCAGCGCAAATCGCAACTCCCGCAGCGCCTCTTCCATCCGTCCCAGCGGCGTCAGGTAATCCAGTCCATAGTGAAAATGGATGACTGCCAGTCCCCCGCCCGCCGTCAGCGCGCGATCGAACGTCTTCCCCGCCGCCGCCCAGTCCCAGTCCCATCCCGCCTGCGTCATCGCCAGGTTGCACAGCGCCGCGGCTGAATTCGGCTCCAGCCTCAGCGCCGCCGACAGCGCGTTCTTCACCGCCGGCGCCGATTCGCTCGCCGCCTGCAGTCCATACCAGTCCAGCCGCGTATGCGTCTCCGCAATTCCAATCCACGCCGGCGCAAAATTCCCGTCCGACGCCGCCGACCGCGAAAAATGCTCCAGCGCCTCCCGGAATCCCGCCGGCGTCTCCAGATTGAAGGCAAACCGCCCCTGCAAATAGTGGTCGTATGCCTCCGAGCTGGGCGCTTGACGTCCCCCGCCCAGCCCCGGAAAGCGCAGTCCCAGTTGCTCCCGCAGCTTCTTGAGCACCGCCGCCGTCAGCTCATCCTGCAGCGCGAACAGATCCTGCACCTCCGCGTCGAAACGCTGCGACCATATCTGGTACCCTTCCGCCGTCTGGCTCAATTGCATCGTCAGCCGCAGATGATCGCCCCATCTGCGCACGCTGCCGTGCACCAGCAGATTCGCGCCCAGCTTCCGCCCGATCTCCCGGGCATCCGGCGTGATGCCCTTGAACTGGAACGCCGAGCTCCGCGACACCACCCGCAGCCCCGCCATCTGCGTCAGCCCGTCAATCAGTTCCTCCGCCAGCCCGTCGCAGATGTAGTCGTTCTCCGGGTCCGGGCTGATATTGATCAGCGGCAGCACCGCGATCGTCGGCGCCTGCGCAATGTCCGTCGCCGCACGCACCGCCCCGCTGGTTCCCGGCGCTCGCAGCTCATCCAGCATCTCCCCAATCGTCTGATATCGCTCCGCCGGCCTCTTGGCCAGCGCCCGCAGCACCACGTTCTCCAGAAATGCCGGAATTTCGGCCTTCTCCGCGCGCAGCGCCCGCGGCTCCTCGCTCAGAATCGCGTGGTGCATCGCCACCGCGTTCGCCCCCTCGAACGGCAGCCTGCCCGTCAGCATCTGGTAGAGAATCACGCCAAAAGAAAACACGTCCGCGCGTTCGTCAATCGCCTCCGCCCGCGCCTGCTCCGGTGCCATGTACCCGATCGTCCCCACCGCGCTGCCGCCGAAGATGCTCACCGCCTGCGTCTCCGCATCCGCCGCTTCCGGCTGCAAAAGCTTGGCCAGGCCAAAGTCCAGAATCTTCGTCTGCCCGTCCTCGCGCACCAGGATATTGGCCGGCTTCAGATCCCGGTGAATCACCCCCGCCGCATGCGCCGCCGCAATCGCCTCCCCGATCGCCAGCGCCAGCTCCAGCGCCCGCTCCACCCCGAATCCGCCCTCGGGAATCAGTTTCTGCAGCCCCCTGCCCTTCACAAATTCCATCACCACGCAGGTCATTCCCCCGCTCGAGAGAATGTCGTACACCGTCACGATCCCCGCATGATTCAGCGACGATGCCAGGCGCGCCTCGCGCAGCAGCGCCGCCTGCATTTGCGCATTCGCATTCCGCGGATGAATCACCTTGATGGCCACGTGCCGGTCCAGCCGCGTATCCCGCGCCCGGTACACCACGCCCATGCCGCCCGCGCCAATCCGCTCTTCCATCCGGTACGGACCCAGCATCGCTCCCGGCGCCAGCCGCGCCTCGTTCGCCCCCCATGCTTGCCCGCCCGCGGCAACCTGCGTCTCTTCGTCCGCTTCGTCCCTCCCCGCCCGCTCTTCTCCGCCCTGCGTCAGCAGCTCCTCCACTTCCTCGCGTAACCCCGCATCCCCCGCGCACGCCGCATCCAGAAACGCCCCACGCTGTCTCTCCGGCTGCGAAGACGTGGCTCTGAATATCTCCTCGATGCGGCTCTGCCGTGCCCGGTTCATGCTCAAAGCATACTCCTGGGTTCCCCAACCAAACCCGCCGCGCCTCACCCCATCCACAACCCGCAACCCACAGGCTTGTCATCCCGACAAAAGAGGGATCTGCCCTGAAAATTGCCGCCAGAGTAGCGCCGGCTTCGCCGCCGGCTGTATCGTGGGCATCCTTGCCCACGTTCAGGTTGCGCCGGGATTTTCATGGTCGTGGGTGGCTCACCGCGCCATGCCTGACTGCGGTGGCTCTTCCACGGCCTCGAATGACGCCGCGGGCCCCACGCCAGTCGTACCCGCCTGTGGACGGTTCTGCCCCGGCTACCTCCGCCTCCTCAGCCCCAATATGCTCAGGAAAAAGCTGCTGAAAAATACCTGCACTCCCAGCGTGAATGCAAAGACCGAGGGCATCACCACACGCAGCGTGTGTTCCGGATCGAGATTTCCGAACCCCAGCCTCGCCCAACCCGACACCGCAAAGATCGATCCGGCGATCCCCAGCAACGTAAGCAATCCCCCGGCCATCAGCCCGGTCTCCAGCGTCACGTATCTGAAAATCCGGGTCATCCGCGGATCCTCCGGCAACAGCCCCTCGGAAATGGCGAATACCTTCGTGAACACTGCGAACGCCACAAGCTGAAATCCCAGCAGCACCGCCATCAGTGCGTAAAGCAGCGTGTGCACGTCGAATTCAACCCCGCCCACCACCTTCGGCCCCGGCAGCAGCCAGGCGCATCCCGCCGTTCCCGCCGCCATCAGCAGCACCCCCGGGTAAAGAAACAGCCAGCGCGGACTGTACATCAGCAGAAACCGCAGATGCCGCCACCCGTCCCGCCAGGTCCGCAGGTGCGGCCTCCGATCGCGCCCGTCCGGCCTCAGAGTGGTCGGCGCTTCTCCCACCCGCATCCCTAGCAGACTGGCCTTCACCACCATCTCGCTGGCAAATTCCATCCCTGTAGAGCGGATATCCATCTTCAGATAGCTGTCCCGACGGAACGCCCGCATCCCACAGTGAAAATCTCCACACGGCGAGCGGAAAAAAAGCCTGCCCAAGCCCGTCAGCACCGGATTTCCCAAATAGCGATGCAGCGGCGGCATCGCCTTTCGCTCGATCCCGCCGCGGAAGCGGTTACCCATCACCAGATCCTGGCCAGCGCGCAGGGGTTCCACGAAACGCGGAATGTGTTCGAAGTCGTAGCTGTCGTCGGCGTCGGCCATCAACACATAGGCCCCGTGCGCCTCCGCAATCCCTCCACTCAGCGCGCTCCCATATCCCCTCTGCGCCACCCGTACAACCCGCGCTCCCGCTGACTCCGCAATCTCTGCAGATCCATCCGTCGATCCGTTGTCGGCCACAATGACTTCGCCCACGATCCCGGCCTTCCGCAACGCACCCACCGCCTTGAGCACACACCGGCCCACCGTCAGCCCTTCGTTCAGGCATGGAATCACCACCGAAAGCTCCATTGCCGTGGCCGCAGCCACAACCGCACGCGCTTCCACTCCACAAGCCCCGCCCGCCAAAACCTCCTGTTGCGCACTCATCTTCTTCCTCGCACCGCCTCAAGCCTCAATTCGCCAGCGCCGCATCCAGAGCCCTCTGCACATCCCTTTTCCCCATGCCACACTCCCCTGCCGGGTCATAGCGAATGTAGACCCACAAATAAAAACATCCCGCCGCCAGCAGCACCAGCGGCACAGGCTGCAACAGCAACAACGCCAACTTCCCGCTCAAGCCAGACGCGGACAGCGGGAGGTCCCTCGCGGCCGTAACCAGAAAAACAGTTGGAATGTCGCCTATGACAAAGATCGCCGCCCATGTCACTCCCAAAGCCGACCAGCCCCACGCACCCTTCCTCGCCCACACCGCCGCGCACGCTGGTATCGTCAGCATCACCAGAGTTGCATCATAAGTCCGGTGGTAAACGGGTAAAAGAGTCAGGATTGAAATTGCGGCGAGCGCCAACAGCGCCCCCTCGTGAGAGGACGGTTTGCGCAGCACCGCAATAATCCAGATCAGAACGAGCCCGCCAACGACGAGAAAAGCCGTCGGATTGTAAATCCGCGGATCGTTTCGGAAAAGACTAACGGTCGCCTGCAAACTTATGATCGCGCCCATGCCCCTGCCACTCACTGACGGATTGGAAGGGCCTCCATAACCCGCCAACTGAGCGAGGTTCGAGTGCAGCTCCTGCATCCAATGCGGGGAGACCGGCACAATCCAGGCTAGGGCAATAACGCACAGCACTGCCGTCACCGCAAGCGTTTGCAGCGCCCTTTTGCGCGCCGTCCCGCCCGCTAACAGGAAGTACAACCAAACGAAACCGGCATCATGAGGCTTCATGACCAGCGCAATTGCCAGCAAGAAGATCCCAAGAATCCCGAAACGCTGCTTCACAAAGCACCACGCGGCGATCACGCAAAATGGAGCCACCACCCCCGCGGGATTGCCGACCACAAAAAGGATCAGGCAATTCAGAACCATGAAACCGGCCATGCAGCCGGCCATGATCGGCGCACCGCTCGCGAATTCCCACATGACATATGCGGCCACTACAAGTAGCCCTGCGATCGTGCTTAACCAAACAACCTGTGCGGTCGGCCTGGCCAGCATCGCAAAAGGAATCATGGGAAGGTAGGCGGGAGGAAGATAAATCTGGTCCAAAGCATATTTCCAGTTCATCTTCTGCCCCGGCAAGAACATGACGTCGAGGTTTGCGCCATCCACTTTGAGTTCGCTGAGATCGACGGCGGTATCGTAAAGATCCTTGTGGGCGACGAAACTGCGCGTTCCGTAGTACATGTTCGCAAAGTCCCTGGCGCTCCCTCCCTTCCCAAGAATTGCTGAGCCCCAGATGGAAGGGACCCCTATACAAAGGACCAGAATTCCGATCCGATTCCAGTTGATCCTGCCCATTGTCCGCCCCCTCACCTCATCGCTTGCGCAATCCTCGCCGTTCGAAGTACAGCATCACCTCGGGAAACCTGATCCCCTCAATTTGGCTCAGGGCCCCCAGCGGGCTGGGAGGCGCAGCTTCTGACCCAGGACCGCCGGCGACCTGCATAGGCTCAGTCATACTCGCTCATTGCCCGACTCATGCCTGCACGCCCGAAGGAACCCTCAAAACCCTTCAAGGAACCCCCTTTTAACTGGGGTTTTCGCGATGTAACCGTCCTGGGAGCAGGATTCCGCACGCAAATCAAACTCCGCAGACCGCCGCCCTCTTCCAGTCACCCCACAGATACACGCCCGCGCGCAGATTTGGCATCCCCCAAAAGTCCGCCTGCGCCCGGAGCCCCTCAGTCCCTGATTCCCTTAATCCCTCAGTCCACCGACCCTGGCGCCGTCCCCGGAACCTGAATCTTGTCAATCCCCCGGCTCCTCGCAAAACTTGGTAAGCCGCTGATTTCAAAGACTTAAAAAATCTCCCCGGCGTTGCCGAAAATTGCTTCGACTTCGCTATCCTTGAATCAATAACCTCTAAAGCCCTCTGACCGCTCACTCCGCCCCGCCGGCGCAGGATCGTGAGCATAAGATCGCGCGTCTGCCCGGTCAGAAAGCCTCAGCGTCCCGGTCAGCCTTCTGCTTATAGCACTTTAGGTATAGGTATTTGCAGGAATTTTTGGCAGCTCATCGCCGCCATCTGTGCCCGATAATCAATTGCGCCCGGAATCCGCCGGGGGGAGTAAAGACATGGATCACGAATGCCGTCACGCCGCCTCGCACGGGAAAAAGTGCAAGTCACCTGCGCTGCGCCCTTCCGCTCTTTCGCACTCCCGCGCTACACGCAAGCCGCTCAGGACGCTTCAGAAAACCGCCTGAACTTCGGATTCAAGCCCCTTTTTGGGCCACTGTGCAACTGTGCTTGTTGACTCTAAAAGCGTTAGACCCCAAATTCGCACAGTTGCACAGTCGCGTCGGTGATCGTCGGCCATGACCACTTCGTCGACATTCCCATGCTCGATTGCCGGCTCGCTCAGTGCAGCTTGTACAGCGTCGCCGGCTCCGCCACCAGCGGCGGCGTCGCCCGCACCTTCGCCGCTTCGAGCTTCGCCGCCCCCGCCAGCCCCGTTCCCGTCACGTTGTCAACATTGATCAGCGCCCCCGCGTACCCCGTTACATGCACGTTCTTAATCACCACCCCGCGCGCATTTTCCAGAAAAATCCCCGCCCCGCACGTCCCCGTTATATTTTCCAGCTTGAGTCCCACCAGCGGCTTGCTGGCGTCGATCTCCGTCGCCTCCACCAGCACCGGCACACCCTGCACCTTGACGTTGCTGAAGCTGAAATTCCTCAGCGCCGGCACTCCCGCCATCCCCGGCACCGGATACTCGTCGTGCTTCCCGCTGTCGGTCCCATTGATGCGCAAAAATCCCTGCCGCGCCCCTGACACCTCCAGCCCATTCATAGAAATGTTTTCAATGAATGCGCCCCGTCCGATGCGCGTCTTGATGTAGATGGCATAGCTCCGCGCCCCTACGCACTTGCAATTCTCTACCAGCACATTGCGAATCCCCGCCGAGGTCTCGCTGCCAATGCCGATGCACGCAAACCACGCATCTTTGAACGTGCAGTTCGAAATGCGCACATCCTCAGTCGGCCGATTGATGGTGTATCCTTCCTCACCCCGCCCCGATTTCAGCGAGATGCAATCGTCATAAGTGGTAAATTCGCAACCATCGATGGTCACATGCCGGCAGGAATCCACATCGATTCCATCCGCCCCGCTCTTCACCACCACATTCCTGAATGCCACATCTTCGCAATACGTCGGGTGGATCGACCACATCCCCCCGTTGCTCGTATCGCAGTTCTGCACGCGCACGTTGCGGCAGTTGATGAACTCCAGCAGCGCCGGCAGCCGCAGCCCCGACGGCCGCTGCACGCGCCCGCGGATCGCAGGGTTTCCCACGATTGCTCCCGGCCCCTCGATCCCGATATTGTCGCAGCCTTGGGCCGAAATCAGCGCGCTGTATCCCTTGATCCACCGGCCCTCCCACCGCACCTGCGCCAGCGGATAAGCCGCCAGGTCCGCTGTCCCCAACAGCCGGCCGTCCTGCTCCAGATGCAGCGTGACATTGCTGCGCAGAACCAGCGCGCCGGTGGCGTAGTCGCCCGCCGGCACGATCACGCTTCCGCCACCCAACACCGAACACCGGTCAATGGTCTGCTGGAGCGCCACGGTGTCGTCGGTATGCCCATCGCCAGTTGCGCCCAGATCGCGCACACTCAACGTGACCTTCGGCCCCGCCGGCGCCGGCTGCGAATTCGGCCGACTTCCATGCGCCTGTTCCGGCTTTGCCTGCGCCAGGCCTGTTCTTTCCATTGAAACCAGCATGGGCGCCGCAATCGTAGCCCGCGCCGCGCTCTTTAAAAACCACCGTCTCCCCGTCACCTCGCTCATTGAAAGTGTCCCCTGATTGTCGGATTGGATTCTGGTGCATCGGTTCGCACCGCTGCGTTTTGGGAAGTGGTCTGACCAAAGCGGTGCGTCTGTCATCTTCAAGGGTCGCCCAAGGCGAAGTCAAGGAATGGCAGCTTTGAGGGCGGGCGTTACTCCGGCACTGGGCAGAGGCAGACTGCGCTTAACGCGGCTTCCAAGGGGATCCAGCCTGAGATGCGCGAGTGTCCACTGTGGTCAGCGGCACAGGTACGCGAAGACGGCGGCTAGAGAAAAAATGCCGGGCCGGGTTGCTCTGCGCAGCAGCGATTCGGTATCCGCCCTCGCCTCCGCAAAAGCAGTTGCAACCGGAGCAGGCGCCGGCTCATCTTCTTCGTGGGTGGGTTTTACATCGCCTTCGGCTGCAGACGCAAGACCTGGAAATGTCGAGTTGCCCGTTGCTGTCCGATTTTACCGGCACAAACAGCTTCTAAGCGTGTTCCACAACCGTCCTCAAGCGCTTGATAATCGCCGCACCGGGTAGTATAGTCGATCATATAGGACTAAAAAAGTCCTATATTTCCGAACGGCGTCGAAACGGAAGAAATAGAGTCCTCGCCTGACACTATGCAAGTCCCGCACCAGGCAAGGCTTGCGGCGATTGGAAACGGCTAGGGATTCCGGGAGGTGTAATGAGCAGCGAAGTCGATACAACCATTCGCGGACTGACCGAACAAGAATACAAATGGGGCTTTGTTACGACCATTGAAGAGGACCGGGCCCCCAAAGGCCTGAGTGAAGACATCATCCGCCTTATTTCCGAGCGCAAGGGAGAGCCTGCATTCATGCTGGAATGGCGGCTTCGTGCGCTTCGCTACTGGATGACGCTCGAGCGCGAAAAGGGCGAGCCGAAATGGGCGAATATCTCTTATAGTCCCATTGATTATCAGGACATCACCTACTATTCGGCGCCCAAGCAGAAGCCGGTTGTAGACAGCCTGGAGAGCATCGACCCTGAGATCCTGCGAACCTACGAGAAACTCGGCATTCCCCTCAACGAGCAGAAGCGCCTGGCGGGGGTGGCAGTGGATGCCGTATTCGACAGCGTCTCGGTGGCCACCACGTTCAAATCCAAGCTCGCAGAGATGGGCGTCATCTTCTGTTCCTTCTCCGAGGCGGTCAAGAACCACCCCGACCTGGTGCGCAAGTACCTGGGCAGCGTAGTTCCGTACACCGACAACTTCTTTGCCGCGCTGAATGCCGCAGTGTTTACAGACGGCTCATTCGTGTATGTGCCCAAGGGGGTGCGCTGCCCGCTCGAGTTATCCACTTACTTCCGCATCAACGCCGCTGAGACCGGCCAGTTCGAACGCACCCTCATAATTGCTGATGAAGGTTCTTACGTGAGTTACCTGGAAGGCTGCACAGCGCCCATCCGGGATGAAAACCAGTTACATGCTGCCGTGGTCGAGCTAGTCGCGCTGGACAATGCGCAGATCAAGTACTCCACGGTGCAGAACTGGTATCCGGGGGACAAGGAAGGCCGCGGAGGAATCTATAACTTCGTGACCAAGCGCGGCAAATGTGCCGGAGTAAATTCGAAAATCTCCTGGACGCAGGTAGAAACCGGCTCTGCAATCACCTGGAAGTATCCCGGCTGCATCCTGCAGGGCGATAACTCGGTAGGCGAATTTTATTCGGTCGCTCTGACCAACAATCGCCAACAGGCCGATACCGGCACCAAAATGATTCACATTGGCAAGAACACACGCAGCACAATTGTTTCCAAGGGCATTTCTGCCGGTTACGGCCAGAACACTTATCGTGGCATGGTCAAGATAATGAAGGGGGCAACCGGGGCGCGTAATTTCACGCAATGCGACTCGCTACTGATCGGCGACCGCTGCGGAGCGCATACCTTCCCTTATATTGATGTTCGCAATGCCACGGCGCGCATGGAGCATGAAGCGTCCACTTCCAGAATCGGCGAAAATCAGCTCTTCTATCTGCGCCAGCGCGGGCTCACCAGCGAAGACGCTGTCTCTATGATCGTCAATGGTTTTTGCAAGACCGTATTCCGCGAGCTGCCGATGGAGTTCGCCGTTGAAGCTCAAAAGCTGCTGGGCGTGAGCCTGGAAGGCAGCGTAGGCTGACATCTTGCCCGGGGTTAC